>DATJIP010000101.1:0-8242 GCA_035493235.1 Steroidobacteraceae bacterium | reverse complement strand
TGACGTGCTTCGGCGCGGCGCAGTGGACGAGTGCGCCGGGTCCGAAGTGAAACGCAGTGAAGGGCATAAAAAAGCGCCGGAGGGTTACTCCGGCGCCGGTCGCTCCAAAATCTGTCGCTGACGTCTATTCGCGAGTGCTCGACACGGTCGCCTTCGGCGCCGACGCCTCGTCAACGTAACGGAAGCGCACCACGCCGTACAGCATCTCGTCCCAGGTCTGCTGGCCCCACGGCACTTCGCGGTTCGGGTCGGGGTTCGCCTTGTTCTGGCTCGAGTTGTCCCAGGTCGTGCTGTGCGTGATCTTCGTGCCGGCCGGCAGGCGCTTCGGCGTCGTCAGCTCGTACGTCGTCTGCCAGTTGAAGTCGTAGTGGGGCACCGACAGCAGCGTCTCGGTCGTGCCGTCCGGATACGTCGCGACGAAGTTCGAGGCCGTGCCGCGGAAATGCGAGTGCGGCAGCAGACTGTACACGATGATGTCGCGATCGAACGTGCGCGACGCCGACTCGGTGTGCGCCTTCGTGTTCGGCGGAATCTTCAGCGACGGCTTCGCCATCACGGCGCTGCGGAACTGGTACTCCGGTGCGTCCTTGCGGAAGTACAGGCCCATGCGGCTGACGTCGCGCGCTGGCTTGCCGGTCGCGGTGTAGTGCATCTGGAAGAAGAACTTCGCATCCTTCTTCATCAGGATGCCGGTCTCCGTCGGCAGCACCATCGGGCCAGCGCCCGGAACGTAACCGCCGAGGCTGCCGCCTTCGCGGATGCCTGAGCCATCAGCACCCATCGTCGCGATGATGTGATGGAGCACGGTGCGATCGCCCGGCTGGAAGTCGACCGCGCGGACCCACACGTCGTGATCGAGCGGGTTGGTCGCGCTCGGCATCTGGTACGGAATCGTGCCGGTCGCCGGCACGTCGAACGCCGGGATCTCGACGATCAGGTCGGGTTCGCCCAGCGACCACTCGGGCCAGCTCTTCTTCAGCTCGGCGAGCGGATCGCCACCGGTGCCGCGCGGCGAGCCGGCTTCGATCCAGTGCACCAGCGTCTTGACCTCGTCCTTCGACAGCGAGCGGTCGTTCGAGAACGCCTGGTAGTGCGGATCGGCATGCCACGGCGGCATACGCTCGGTGCGCACGACCTCGCGGATCATCGGCGCGAAGCCTTTGATCATCTCGTAGCTGGTCATCTGCCACGGGCCGATGCCGCCCTGGCGATGGCAGGTCACGCAGTTGTCGATCAGCATCGGCGCGATCGTCTTCGCGTAAGAGATCTTCGCGTGCGCCTGCTGCTTGTCACGCTCGGGCATCGCAATCGGACAGCCCTTCATCTCGACCTTCGCGGTCTTCACCGGCTGTCCGTTCACGAGTGCGCCGACTGCATCGCCGGCATTGGCGATCGGGCCGCGATACGCGAGCTTCCAGCCCTGCGGATTGATCACGAGCACTTCGCCGTTGCGGCGCAGGTCGAGCGACTCGCCGATGATCTGCGTGTCGTCGAGCAGGATCGGGATGTCGACACCCGCCGCCGTGGCTTCCTTGACGATGGCCGCCGAGGTGTCGGGCAGATTGGAATCGATCATCAGGACTTCGACGCCCTGGGCCTTGTACTGGTCGCGCAGCGACTTCAGGCCGGGCATGGCGTCGCGCGAAGCCGCGCAACCGTTGCCCTGTGCCATCAGCACGACGGCCTTCATGTCCGAGAGGTAATAGAGCTCGCGCGAGCCGCCCTGGTGATCGAGCAGCCGGAAGTTGTCGACCGTCTCGCCGGGGCTCAGCGCAAAGGCGAATTTCGCTGCGCAGAAAGACGCGATGGCGACGATGAGTTTCGAACGCGTATTCATACGGTTGCAGGTCCTGCTGCTTCGGATGCCGGGAGTCTGCGACGGGGCCGGGTGGCAGTCCATCGCGGGGCCGCGGTTTTAGTGCAAAGAATCGTATCGATCGGTGTCGATTCCATAACGTGTCGCGCGTCGTCCTTGCGTTCCACCCAAAGTCAGCGAGAGGACCCTCACCATGAGCGACCTGCAGATCATCGGCGCGCCGGCCAGCAACTTCGTCTGGGCCACGCGCATCGCCTGCGCCGAGAAGGGCGTGCCGTATACGTTCATCCCGACCCTGCCGCATACGCCGGAAGTTCGCGCGATCCACCCGTTCGGCAAGATTCCCGTCGCCCGCCACGGCGCCGTGGCGTTGTGCGAGTCACGGGCGATTTGCCTGTACATCGAGCGTGCGTTTCCAGGCCCGGCGCTCGTGCCGGCCGATCCGGCAGGCGCGGCGCTCGTCGAGCAGTGGCTGTCGCTGATCAACACGCACATCGATCCGCTGTTGGTTCGTCGTTATCTGCGTGCGTACTTCTTCCCCGAGACGGCCGACGGCAGCCCGGACCGTAAGGCGATCGAAGCGGCGTTGCCTGACATGCGCACGCAATTTGCCGTGCTCGATGCAGCAGTCCGCGCGACCGGCTACCTCGCGGGCAACTCGTTCACCCTCGCCGACATCGATCTGTTGCCGACGCTCTTCTATATGAACAAGATGCCGGAGAGCCGGGCGATGCTGGCGCAGTCGAAGCATCTCAAGGCGTACTTCGACCGCCACATCGAGCGGCCGAGCGTCAAGCAGACGTTTCCGGAGTCGATGCCGGAGCGCTTCGTGCACGTGCTGGCACAAGTCGCCTGAGCTGTCACAGTCGAGGAGCAGGAGTCGATGCGCTACATCTTTCTCATCTACAGCCGCGAACAGGATCGCGCGAGCATGTCTGCCGAAGAGGGTCAGGCCATTCGGACGCAGCATTGGGCTGTGCAGGACGAGTCAGGGCGCAAAGGCGTCTTGCACGCTGCGCAGCCGTTGCAGCCGACGAACACTGCGACGAGCGTGCGCATGCAGGATGGCAAGCCGTTGATCGTCGACGGCCCGTTCGCGGAGACCAAGGAGCAGCTCGCCGGTTACTACCTGATCGACTGTCGCGACCTCGACGAGGCGATCGAGTGGGCCAAGAAGATTCCAAGCGGCTGTCGCGGCGGGCCGGGGTGCATCGAAATCCGGCCGCTGATGGAGTTGCCACCGCGTTGAACGCGGCAAGCGCACGCGCGGTTGTCGAAGCTACGTTCCGACGCGAGCACGGGCGGATCATCGCAGCGTTGATCCGCCTGTGCGGCTCGTTCGATCGCGCGGAAGAGGCGATGCAGGATGCGTTCGCCTCCGCGCTCGCGCACTGGACCGAGCAAGGCATTCCAGACAATCCCGGTGCGTGGATCACGGCAGCGTCGCATCGCAAGCTCATCGATGTCGCGCGCCGTGAGCGGACTCGGCGCGAGAAGAGCGAGCTGCTGCGTGATGATGACGACGAGTCGGCGGCAGAGGGGGGTGCGTCGTTCGACGAAGCGGCCGCCGGACTTCCGGATGATCGACTGCGATTGATATTCACATGCTGCCATCCTGCGTTGAATCGCGAAGCGCAGGTCGCGCTCACCTTGCGAACGCTCGGTGGATTGACCACCGACGAAATCGCGCGCGCATTTCTGTTGCCGGAGCCGACGCTGGCGCAGCGGCTGGTGCGCGCGAAACGCAAGATCCAGCAGGCGCGCATTCCGTACGAAGTGCCGCCCGAGCACGCGTTGCCCGAGCGGCGGGCGTCGGTCCAGGCGGTCATCTATCTCATATTTAATGAGGGCTATCTGGCCACGAGCGGCGACAGCCTGGTGCGGCGCGAGCTGTGCGCAGAGGCGATTCGTCTCGCGCGGCTGCTACGCGAGCTGTATCCGCAGGATGCGCAGACGGCGGGTCTGCTCGCGCTGATGTTGCTGCATGACTCGCGTCGGCATGCGCGGGTCGATGGCAGCGGTGCGTTGATTACGCTCGAGGAGCAGGATCGCGGCACGTGGGATCGTGAAGAGATCAATGAAGGCCTCGCGCTGGTTGAGTTGGCGCTGAGCTGGCACGCGCCGGGCCCGTACCAGATTCAAGCTGCCATCGCCGCGTTGCATGCGCAGGCTGCGACGCCGGCGGAGACGGACTGGCCGCAGATCGCGGCGCTGTATGCCGAGCTTGCGAAGTTGAATCCGTCGCCGGTGATCTTGCTGAATCGAGCCGTGGCGATCGGGATGAGCGAAGGACCGGAGCGGGGATTGATGCTGATGGATAGTCTCGGTGTCTCCGGCGCGCTATCCGAGTACTACTTGCTGCACGCTGCGCGAGCAGACATGTTGCGAAGATCGAATCGTCGCGAGGCAGCGGCGGAGGCCTATCGTCGCGCTTTGGCGCTGGCGACCAACGAAACCGAACGCCGCTTCCTCCAACGTCGGTTAGGAGAGCTGTAGGTCGGGCTTCAGCCCGACTCCGCAATCTCCGCCAGTTTCCTCGCCACCTCTGGCGCTTGCGGCATCACAATCCGAAACGTCTCACTCAACACCCGCTGCAACTCCGCCGCACTCGTCAGCTTCATCCGCACCGTCTCCTCACCGAGCCTGTGCACCGCCAACTCGTTATCGAGCAGCGCATACCTGCGTTCCGTATCCGTCCGCGCCGCGATCAGCCGCTTCACGAAATGCGACTGCGGATGATTCGACAAGTACCAGCTCGTCAGCTCGTAATCCGGCAGCACCTGCTCCTGCAAATCGAATCGATACAACGTGCGCCACTCACCGCGCACTTCCGCCTGCACCGCGTAGTCGCCGCCGATCCGCTGCAACCGAAACGGCTCGTGCGGCGTCGCTTGCGGCGTGTGCTCGACCAAACGCAGCGGCGCCGTTTGCGTCAGACCACCGAAGCCAACGTCTGCAATCCACAACTCGTCCTCGATGTCGACCTGCAGCAGCATGTGCGTGCGTGGTCGAATCGCATTCTCTGCATTGTTCCAGAGCACGCGCGCCGCGAGGCCTGTGACTTTGAAGCCGATGCTTTCGAGCGCGAGCTTCAGGAGCAGATTGTGCTCGTAGCAATAACCGCCACGTCGCTGCGTCACGAGTTTTTGTTGCAACGATCGCGCATCGAGCAGAACTGGCCAGCCCAGCAGCGGATTCAGATTCTCGAACGCGATCGCTTGCGGGTGCAGACGGTGGATTGCGCACAGCGTTTCGAGTCGCGTCGTCTTCGGTCCGTCGTAACCGATGCGTTCGCAATAGGCGCCGAAGTCAAAATCGTCCTGCATGCGCGGAGTCTACAACCTAGAATCCGCATGTGCCGCAAATCTACCAGGAGACGCGCACTCGCTTCTTCGACCACCCGGCGGTGCGAGTCGAAGGCGCGGCGGCGCGCGCTGCGCGAAACTGCTGTACGTCGGAAGCGTTCACGCCGGCGTTGCAGATCATCCTGACGCTGCGCGGTGCGTTCGTGTACGAGCTGGGCTCGTCACGTTCGTTGCTGACCGCCAACCATGCGCTGTTCATCGGGGCAGGTGACGTGAGTCGCGATCGCTTGGTCGACGATCAACCGCTCGACTACATGTTGGTCACGCCGCACCTCGATGCGGTGCATACGATGTTGGGTGATGCCGTCGCTGCCGGGCTCGTCAAGCTTGGGCGCAAGACGCGGGTGAATGGTGCGCCGACGAAGTTGCAACGCGCAGCATCGGCGCTGTGGAATCTGTACTCGTGCCCGGATGAAATCGAGGTCGAGCAGCTGGTCGTCGAACTGCTGACCGCCATTGTGGCTGCGGCCGGTATCGAGCCGATCACTCACGGGATCCCGGCAACCAGACTGATCGGCGCCACCAAAGAACTGATCGGCTCCGCCCGCGAACCTCGATCGCTCACTGCTATTGCCGCGCAACTCGACGTCTCGCCTGCTTACCTCACTGACCTGTTCCGTCGCCACGAGGGTGTGTCGATCGCGCGCTATCAGCGTCGTCTGCGCCTGAGTCGCGCGCTGGTCGAGCTGCCCGACACTGCAGACATCGCGGCGCTCGCCCTGGAGCTGGGCTTTTCGAGTCACGCGCACTTCTCGACGGCGTTTCGCGCAACCTATGGCATGACTCCGTCTAGCTACCGAAAGAATCTGAAAGCGCGCGTGGCGCCGCAGCGGCACAATGCAACTCATGCGTACCTCGATTCCGCTGTTGCTGCTGGCGATCCTGAGTTGTCATTGCGCGTCCGGCGCTAGCTGGGATGCGCTGTTCCCTGCGGCCGATGCCACTCCGAAGGTCCTGGCACCAGGCGTTCTCTGCACTGGGGACGATGAATCGCACGCCAGTGTCTTCCCCGACGGGCACACGCTGTACTTCCTGAAGAACACACCGTCGTTCGATTTCTACACCATCGTTTTCAGCGAGCTGCGCGACGGCAAGTGGAGCCGGCCGCAAGTGGCGCCGTTCTCCGGTCACTACGCGGACGCCGACATCGTGTTCACTGCCGACGGTCGTCGCGCGTACTTTGTTTCGACGCGCCCCGTCGACGGTAAGCCGCGTGAAGATACGGAGATCTGGACGATGGAGCGCGACGCAAGCGGCGCCTGGAGCGAGCCTCGGCACGTGGCCGAGCTATCGAGTCCGACGGACGAATGGTTTCCGACGCTGACCGCGGACGGCACGATCTACTTCGGCTCGGGTCGCCCGGGCGGCGTCGGCGGATTCGACATCTGGCGCGCGCGCTACGTGAACGGGAAATTCCAGCCGCCGGAGAATCTCGGTGAGCCCGTGAATACCAAGGGCGGCGATGAGATCGAGGCGTTCGTTTCGGCGGACGAGCAGCTGTTGATCGTCGCGGCGCGCAATCGCGGCGACGCTGTGGGCGCGTACGACTTATATGTTGCGCACCGGCGCGGTTCGGGTTGGGACACGCCCAAGCATCCAGGTCCGCCGATCAATTCGACCGGCTGGGACTTCGCGCCGCGGCTGTCGCCGGATGGGAAGGTCTTCATCTTCACGAGCAATCGTGGGTTCGGTTCAAAAGGGCTGGAGCGGAAGGTAACGTTCGATGAGCTCGAGCGGCAGCTGCATGGGCCGGGCAACGGGCTGCGAGATATCTACTACGTTCGCGCTGACGCGCTGCTTCGCTAGTCGGGCTAAAGCCCGATCTACAGCCCTCGCTCCGACGTCGGTTTTTTGCGCTGTAGGTCGGGCTTCAGCCCGACTCTGACTATTTCTTGTTCGCCGCCATCGACTCGCGCTCGATGACCTCGCCGTGCAGGATCACCTTCTCGATCTGCGCCCACGCGCGCATCGATTCCAGCGGATTCCCCGTCAGCAGCAACAGATTCGCCTTCTTGCCCGGCTCGACCGTGCCGTAATCCTTGTCGAGACCGAACTGCTTCGCGTTGTTGAGCGTCGCTGCACGGAAGATCGTCGGCAACGGGATGCCCGATTGCGCCATCAATCGCATCTCGCGATACGTGTCGTAACCGGGCTGGCTGCCATACGTCGGTGCTGACGGCGTATCGCTGCCGACCAGCAGCGGATGGCCGAGATCGTTCAGGTATTTCAGCGCGCGCATGCCTTGCTCGTTCTGCTTCAGCCAGCCATGCATGATCTTCATATCGACCGACGGCGGAGCGCCGTCGCGCATGATCTGTTTGAACCACTGGCCGGGCTCGGTTGCGTACCACGCGAGCACCGTGGGCGCGACCACCTTCGCGTACATCGGATCCTTGAGCGTGTCTTCGCGGAACATATCTGCCGTGCCGGGCAGCACGCGCAGCGTGGCCTGATAACCCATGTTCCTTGCGTGGACCTTGCGCAAGTGCTCGGCGATCGGCGCCGGCACGCCCGGCTGACCGTCGTACTCGCCCCAGTTCCAAAGACCGTGCGCCAGCACGTCGACGTCGGCATCGAGCGCGATGCGCTGCATGTCGAGCGCGTTCGCATGCGCGAGCAGCACCATCTTGTGTTTGCGAGTTGCTGCGCGGATGCGCGTGAGCGTGTCCTTGCTCATCAGCGGCCAGTTCGAGGCCGGACCGAAGCCGTCTTCGATGAATATCTTGAAGCAGTGCGCGCCGCCCTGCGCAGCGCGCTCGACGACCGCTTCAGGCGTGTGCTCGGCTTCATTCGCACCCGCAGGCAACGGATGTTCCTTCGCGTTCGCAGGCTCGTACACGTATTCCGGAAATGCCTGGTAGCGCACTTCCTTCGGAATCATCGCCGTCGGATAACCGTCGAGCACAGGCGCGGAGCCGCAGTGAAGGAGGTCGGGTTTGACCGGCTGACTCTCGAAGCGCTTCAGACCTTCGCCGAAGCTGGCGAGATCGAGCAGCTGCGTCACGCCGAAATAGAGATAGCTGCGCGGCTGCTGCTTCTGGTACGCATCGCGCAGCGCGAC
>DATJIP010000100.1:0-41338 GCA_035493235.1 Steroidobacteraceae bacterium | reverse complement strand
CCTCATGGATGCGTACGAGCGCGCCAGGCCCGCCATTCCTGCCGACCGGCTGCTCGAGATCCGCTACGAGGATCTGTGTGCCGATCCGCTCGGCGTCGTGCGCAGCGCCTGCGAGTTCGCGCAGCTGGACTTCGATCCGCATCTGCAGCGTCACGTCCGCGGCCGCCTGCGCAGCCAGAACGACAAGTGGAAGGAAGGATTGAGTCCCGCGCAGCAAGGCACGTTGAACGATTGCATTCGCGACTGCCTGTCACGCTGGGGCTATCGCGCAGTGTGATAGAGATCACATGTGACGATGCACCGCTTGCGGCATGCTCTTTCGGTCGCGCGCGTAAGTTTGCCGATGGCAGGATCATGGTCGGCCGCATCACACCATGAGTCGATCGTCGCTGGTACCGCGAGCAGCGCGACTGTTAAGTTAACTTGCGTTCATAGACGCGATTTTTCTTTGGCAAACCCGTCGAAAGTCGGGGACGCAAAGCTTCCGGTCTAACGGCTCGCGTGAGCCTACGACAGCGGGGTTGCCGGCCGGCCGCTGGTGCGCGAAGCAGCGGTGCGAGGTCGTGAATCACCTGCTCAAAGAGCGATGCGCCCCGCAACTCGACTCGCTCGATTAGCAGGACGACAATCATGATTCAGATAAGATCGCTCGTTGCAGCTTGCGCAACGCTGCTGTTCGCGGCCGCTGCGACGGCAGCGGACCAGCCGAACTTCCCGCGGCTCGCCGGCATCAACATCGGCGGCAAGCACGACTACGACGACCCCGCCTACCAGGCCAAGCTCGCGAAGCTCGATTTCGCGATCCTCGGTTATTGGCCCGGCTGGGATAAATCGCACGACATGACCATGGAGCAGGTCGTGCGCAACATCAAAGCGATCAATCCCGACGCGAAGATCTTTCTCTACGAGAACAGCTCCGCAGTCGACGACAACAACGCGACGTACGCGCCGGTCAAGGCCAAGCTCGACCAGATGGGCTGGTGGGTCTACGAATCGGGCACGAGCGGCACGCGCATGCAGACGGACTACGGCGAGGTCGTTTCCTCGCCGATCCATCACGCCAACACCACGCTGTTCACGCCGCGCGACAGCAGCGGCTATCAATTCTGGGAATGGCACGCGCGCTGGGTCGTGCAGAACTGGGTGAAGCCGAATCCGTCGATCGCGGGGGTCTTCGAGGACACCGTGTTCTGGAAGCCGCGCGTCGATGCCGACTGGAATCGCGACGGCGTGACCGACTCGAAAAACAGCGCGAATGCTGGCAAGTGGCTGCGCGAAGGCTTTCGCAAGCGCTTCGCACTGCTGCATCAGTTGATGCCGGGCAAGTACGTGATCGGCAACGTCGCCGACTGGGGCGCGAAAGATGCGGTGCTCGACGAGTTCGACCAGAGCCTGGACGGCGGCGTCATCGAAGGCATCATCGGCACGCGCTACGGGGTCGAGAAGTGGGGCGGTTGGCCGGAAATGATGCGCTGGTATCGCAAGACCATGGCTGTCATCGCCGAGCCGAAGCTGGTCGCTTTCAACCAGCACGGCGACAAGTCGGACTATCAGGCGCTGCGCTACGGCCTCGGCTCGTGCCTGCTGGACAACGCCTATTTCTCGTTCACGGACAGCACGCTGAATTACACCACAGTGACGTGGTTCGACGAGTTCGACGCGAACCTCGGTCAGGCGAGCGAAGGGCCCGTGACCGCGGCGTGGCAGAACGGTGTCTATCGGCGCAACTTCGAGAACGGCATCGTGCTGGTGAATCCGAAAGGCAACGGCCCGCGTGAAGTGACGCTCGAGGAGGACTTCAAGCGCATCAAAGGCACGCAGGCGCCGTCCGTGAACAATGGTCAGCTGACCCGCAAGGTCCAGCTCGCCGACCGCGACGGCATCATCCTGCTGCGGCTCAAGCCCCTGCCCCCACCGAGCGCGCCGAAGCTCGTGGGCGTTCGCTGAGCGCGTCGCGCGCGGTTATCAGTTCCACGCGCAGCTCGGTGGTCAGCGTCGTCGTGCCGCGCACGGCGAGCGCGCCGAGCAGCGTAATCGTCGGCGACTTCGAGTCGAAAGCGCGAGAGATCCAGCCGAGCGGTGGATCATCCTGACCGCGGACCAGCTGCCAGGACGCTGCTGAGGGCAGCGTCATGTGCAGCACCGCGGGGCCGTTACGCGCGACCAACGTACCGCGATCGAGTCGCACCTCACAGCACTCCGCGAAGTGCCATGGCAGCTCGAGCTGATGCTCGCCGTGGCATTCCAGCTCATCGCGCACGATCAGCGTTGCGGTGGAGCGCACGAAGCGCAGCTCGCGTCGATGCAGAACCGGATCCTGCAGACGCGCATAGCCGTCGTGCTCGGCGCTCCAGAGTTCTTCGTCGGGCGTGACCTCGAAGCTCACCAGCCGCGCACGCGCGTGTGCGAGCCAGAGGAAATTGCCAGCGTTCAATGATTGGTCCTGCCGGTCGACCCGCACCGTGTTGTGAGCGATGGTGCCGCGGAAGTAGTCCCGCCATCGCTGGTGCGTGTGGTACGCGAACGTGCCCGGATCGATCAGCAGCTCGCGGCCGCCGGCGCTCAACGTGAACGACAGGGCATCGGCATGGCCGTGCGCGGCGATGGAGAGATAACCGAGCGGCCCCGCGTCCGCGACAATGCGGACTTCCCGCGCGCTCTCGAAGCTGTCGCCGAGAATACAGTAGCCGCCCTGCTCGAAGCGCCGCTGAACGGGCAGGCATGCTGCGTCGGTTGCGATATGCGTGAAGCTGTCGTCGGCTGCATCGCCGAGCAGCCAGCGGCTCTTGTCGTCGAAGGCGCCAGCCTTGAGCTTCAGATCTGCGCGGCCGAAGAGCACAGCGCCGCGCGCGAGCAGCGACCGGTAGACGTGGGCCTCATGTGGATCGAGCGGCGCGATCACCGCGTCGTCGGCGTCGCCGATACTGGGCACGTTGCCGCCCACGTCCATGATGCTCGCGAGGAATGCGAGCATGGCTTCCAGGCGTTGCCAATAGCTGCTGCCGAAGTCGCAACCGTTGGCGCGCGCCACGATGCCGGCCACGATGAGCAGGTCCGCGACTTCATGGTGATACCAGATCGCCTGCTCGGCGTTCACGCCGTCGGCGGTATTTTGCCGGAGCGCCTCGAACTCCAGCTCGCGGTGCGTGCTGGCGCGCCAGCGCTCACTGCTGGTCCAGAGCGGCCACGTCAAGCTCGCCACGAACAGGCCTGTCAGCTCTCCCAACAGATGATTGTTCGCTGACGAATGGCGCGAGAGATGGCCGCTGATGAAGTAGCAGTGCTGATGAATGCTCGTGAGCCACCGCTCGCGGAATGCTGCGCCTGTCGTGCCGTGGAACAGCGGCGACTGCGCGCCGCCGAGCAAATGCCAGGCGAACGACCAGTTCACCAGGCGCAGCGCCAGCTCGAGGCTGCTGCTCCAATGCGGCCCCCGCCCGTAAGGACATTGCTCGAACCACGAATCCAGCAGCAGCTGACAACCAGCGGCGAACTTCCTGTCCCCGGTCAGATGCCATGCCTGCGCAAGGGTAATCAGCTGCGCGTGCCGACTCGGCTCCCACAGATACTTGATGTCGCCGACCAGCGCTTCATTGCGATAGTCGAGAGTCCTGCCGTGCACCAGCGGCGCATCGCGGCCGGTTTTCGGGTCGCGGTTCCAGCGCGGCGGGAACCCGAGCTGCGCCGGGCGCAATGCGAACACCGCGAATTCGCCGGCCAGAATGCGCTCCGCAGCCGCACGGTATTTGTCTGCAGCGAAGTGCTGCGGGAGGGGTGCGACCCATGGCTCGCCATAGCGCTCTTCCTTCAGCCACACGGGCCTGGGGCCGAGCAGTCCGAAGCGATCGACGCTTGCGCGCGCCTGTTGTCGCACGCGATAGACCAGCTCGGGTGCTCTCATGGCCGAGAGCCGCCGCAGTTTCCACGCCAGGTTCATGCCGATCTGCTGCGAACACGCGGTTCCTTCGCGATTGCCTGCACCGAGGGGCGGCGGATGACGAACGGCGTCTTGCCGAGCGCGGTACGCTCGAGCTTGTCGACCCGCTCGACCCTCACCTCCATGCTCGCCGGCAGCTTGCCGCGCACATTGTCGATCAGCCGCCGCTCATCGCGAACCGAGTAGCCCGCTTTGGCCAGCACCAGGATGCGGATGTGATGCAACGTTTCCTGAATGAGCTGGATGCGTACGATGTGGTCGACGTGCCGCTGAAAGTGGCTGAGGCCGATCACTCGCGTGCCCGTCGGCGTGATGAGGATGTCGCCGTCGCGTCCGAGCACGCCGCCGAAACTGCGTACGCCGAGCGCCAGCTCTTCGAGCTCAGGCGCGCCCCACTCGCGCGGCACACGGATCAGATCGCCGGTTCGATATCGAACCAGCGGCATCGACAGGTTCCACAGCGCCGTGCCTACGATCTCGTAGAGAACGTGATCGTCCTCGTTGCCGACTGCTTCGAGCTCGACGTGGGCATAACCGGGCACGAAGCGATAGTCGCCCGGTTGCATGGCCCACGCATGCGCAACGCGCTCCCCCTGGCCGTACTGGTCTAGCAACTTGCAGCCCAAGGTGTCGACGACATGCCTCCAGACCTGCTCGTGCAGCACCTCCGACGCGCAGTGCACGCGAGGCACAGTGAGCTTGATACCAGCTCGCTGGAGGTGCGTGCACAACGACTCCACGGCGGTGGGAAACGTAAACAGCACGTCCGGCGCGAAGTCGCGTAACGCTTCGGCAAAAGCGCCGATCGTTGCGGCGTTCAGGTGACTCGAGGACAGGATCAGCCGTCTTCCAGATGCCGCGTACACCCAGAATGGCGGCTCGAGATCGTCCGGCGGCTTGATGTCCTCCGTTCTCAGGACGGCCGCTTTCGCGCGACGCGGATCGGCACCCAGCTTCTCCACCATCAGATCGATGCACGCCTGCTGACATACGATCGAGTTCAGCGAGCGCGCGAGCGGCAGTGGCGACCCGGAGGTCCCGCCCGTACTGTCCTTGACTGAGAACCAGCTCGATGCGCTTTGGAACGCGCGCGGCGAGGCACGCACGCTCTCCTGGCTGAGCAGAGGCCACGTATCGAGTTGCGCAGTACCACGGACCTGCCGTCCGTACGGCGTGCGTGCGGCGGCCGCCAGCACCTCGCTCAGTCGAGTCTGCGTCCATTCGCGCCGCTGCGCGATGCCTGCATCCGTCAACTCTTCGAGCACGCGGTGCGCGTCGTCATAGAACATCGGGTTCCGGCGCACAGCCAGATCGCCGATGCTCCAGCGCTTCAACTTCTTCACGAGCGCTTGCACGCTAACCCTCCGTCATCGACCACCGACTGGTAGACCTCGTGAACCTGCTGCGCGTAGGTCTCGGCAGAGAGCGGCTCGACCGCTGCTCTGGCGAGCTCGCCCATGCGTGCGCACTGCGCTTCGTCCTTGACGACGCGCTCGATTGCCTGCGCCAGCTGCGCAACCGCACCCGGCTGCACCAGCCAACCGTTCACGCCATCGCGGACATACTCGGAAATGCTGCCGACCGGCGTGCTGATCGGCGTCAAGCCCCACGCCATCGCTTCGAGCAGCGACATCGGCAAACCTTCCACGTACGAAGGCAGCACGAAAGCATGCGCAGATGCGAGCAGCTGATCGCGCTCGGCAGGACCGATCCAGTCACGCAGCTCGACACATGATTCGAGCCCATGGCGCGCGACCAGCTCGCGCAGCCGCTGCATTTCACCTTTGCCAGCGACGATGAGCCGCAGTCGTGCGCGATACTCCGGCGGCAGCAGCGCCAGTGCCTCGATGAGATCAAACGTCCCCTTGCGCTGCGCGATCAAGCCCAGGTAGACGAACCGTACCTGCGAGCGAGGCAAGCGTAGCGGCAGCCGCGCCGGCAGCGCCACGGGATTGGGCAGAACGACGATCCTATCGGCGGGCACGCCGATCGATGCGAAGAACTCGCGCCAGCGCTCGCCCAGCACGATCAAACGATCGACCCGGCGCAGCGTGCGCAGCGTGCCGACACGTCCGACTGCCGGCATGCGCTTCCAGAAATCGCTGTATGCGCCGCCATGCGCGTGCATGACGACAGGTGCGCCGCTCGCCATCGCCAGGCGCGCGATCACCATCTTGCGCACGCTGCTGCCGTAGCTTGCGAAATGGATGTGCACGACATGCGGACGCCGCCGCAGCTGCGCACGGGTTCGCACCAGCGCAGTCGCGAACGTCAGGATCTTGCGCAGCTTTGTGCCCTCGACCATCGATGCGACGTGATCGACCTGCACGCCGGCCGGCAGAAAGTCGACCAGCAGCTGCTCGACCGCTGAGACGCCGCCTCTCACCGTTAACGCGGGGCCCACCATCAGCACTCGCAACGGATCGCCTGCGACGCCGCGTACCGGTGCCGGCAGGCTCCTCGGAGTTGCAGACATCAAACACCTGGCGGGTTTATCGAACACCTGAACGTTTCCGGAGTACGGAAGTTCCGGACATTCGCCGGGCCTTCCGTGTTGTGCGCTCGATCACGGATTGCCTCGGCCCGGTGCGGCACAGTTCACGGCGATTGCGCTGATTTGTACAAGGGCAAACCCACCGAAAGGTGGGGACGCAAAGCCTCCGGTCTACCGGACACCAGTCCAACGACAGCGGGGCCGCCAAACTCGAGCGTGCGTGTCGCACCGATGCGACGCGTCGTCGGCGTCATGCCCTTTCGAGACTGGGGTGTGACATGCGTGGATATAAGTCTCGCGGGGCGCTCGGCGGCCGCATCGTAGTTGCGCTGCTCGCCGTGATGATTGCCGCCTGCAACGACAGCGAAGAGAAATCCGCAGCGCAGCCAAGCGGCGCGAGCGGCGACAACGGCGGCGCACCGCCACCGCCGGTAGTTCCACCGGCAAGCTCGTCGCGCAGCGCGACTCTGGACTGGCTGCCACCTCTCACCAAGACTGACGGGTCGAGCCTCAACAATCTCGCGGGGTATCGCATCTACTACGGCACCGACCTCACGCGGTTGACCCAGCGAATCGATGTGAGCAATCCCGGCGTGGTGAGCTATGTCATCGAAGGCTTGGCGCCGGCAACGTACTACTTCGCGGTGACGGCCATCGACGCACACGGCAGCGAGAGCGTGCGGTCCAACGCCGGTCGCAAGGAAATCACCTGACTTGCAGCATGTCAGCGTGACGTGACGGCGCTCCAGCCGTGCGGATCGCGACTCCCGTTCGTGGGCGCAGCGGATTGGTGCGCGCTTGCCGGCGCCAGCGCCGGCTGCTGCTCCATCGCGTTCACTGCAATGCGCATCACGATGCCCACATACGCCCAGAAGTATTGCCACGGATTGGCGAGATTCACGAAGAATACGGCCACTGCCAGCGCCGTCGCGGCCACGACGAATCCCATCAGGTGCGGTCGGGCCCTCGCGTCCGCGTAGCGCACGGCCGCTAGCGCGGTCCTGATCGGCAGCACCAGCAGCAGCACGTAGCAGACCAGCCCGATCAGGCCGAGATTGAACCAGGCCCACAGATAATGATTGTGCGTGGCCCAGCGGAACGGCATCGCCGAGTAGGCATTCCAGCCGAAGCCGGTGAGCAGCGTCAACGGATTCTGGAACATCATCGTCAGTACGCTGGCCCAGATGTCGCTGCGCCCCGACGACAACCCGCTGACATCCGACGATGTGACGGCGCTGCCGAGCATGCGGTGATAGAGCAAGTCGCCGAACCCGAGCGCGAACGCGCCGCCGACGGCGAGCACGGCCACGACGACCGATGCCACAGCAGCTGTCACCAGCTTCGTGGCCGACACGTAGCGTCTGAATAGATACAGGGCCAGCATCGCAGCGAACACCACCGCGACGAAAGCGCCGCGCGACACGGTCATGATCAGGGTCAGCGCCGTTATCACTGTGGCCCCAATCCAGAACATCCGCCAGAAACCGCGCGTGGTGAAGATCGCCGCCGCGATGGCCGGCAAGGACAAAGCGACCAGCGCGCCGTATTGGTTCGACTCGCCGGCAGTCCCCTGTACGCGACCGTCGCCGCGCTGCTCGATATCGCCGATGTGCACGAAGCCGAGCGCATCCGCGACTGCCACGATGTGCGAGAGCGCCCAGCAAGCAAGCAGCACCTTCAGCACGACAATGGCGTCCTCGGTGGAGCGCAGACCATAGAAGAACACCAGGAACAGGAGCATGTAGTCGACCATGATGTTCTTGAGCAGGAAGCCGCTCTGCAACCAGTCGTAGCGCGGATAGTCGATTGCAAACACGATCACTACATAGGTCAGGATCGAATACCCGACCAGCACGCACCACAGCCCCAACATCACCGGCAACTGAAAGCGATAGCGCTGAAACGTCATGCGCAGGACCAGGCCGACGATGAGCGCGTACAGCAACGCGTTCTTGATCTTCACGCCCGGCGCCGGGCCGGGATCGAAGTTGAACACGCCGCTGAGCGTCAGGAAGCCGAGCAGTGAGATGAGTAGAAAACGCATGGTTGTCGGTGCCAACGCCGCAGCCGCGTCGCGGGTTCCCGGACAAGCCGCGGCCCGACACCCGGCACGGTGCTTGCAGCTATCGCTACGGAATTGGCGAATCCCGAACCACGGGAAGGAGTCGAAGCATGCAGTCTTCCGAGACGCAGTCATTACTGATCGCGCTGCCGGCCCCGGCGGACTCGCTCGCCCTGTCGCTGTCCCCGCCAGCAGAGGATCACACTGCGCAGCTGCGCCTTTTGCAACGCTTCCTGACTCCGGCCACGACCTTTCTGGAGCTTTGCGAAGACGACTATTCGCTGGCCCTGACGATCGCCGAGCAGGTCAAGCGGACGTATGCAGCGCTCGACATCTCTTCAATACCGGGCATGGGGCAGCGACTGCCCGAGAAGTTTCATCTGGCTCTCGCGCATCGCGCGAACGTGCCTGTGCCCTCCTCCTGCATCGACGTTGCGTATACGAAGTGCCGGCTCGATCTGCTCCGCCCCGGCGAGGTGCTGGATCTGCTGGCCGAGGTCTATCGAGCTCTGGCCCCGCGCGGGACCTTCCTGTGCATGGCCGTGAACCGGTTGCTGAGTCCGCAGGATCAGCCGGCCGCGCGCACGACATATACGATCGCAGAGCTGCGCGCGATGCTGCGCAAGGTCGGGTTTCGACAAGTGACTCAGTATGTACGCTGGCGCGACACCTACGCTGCCCTGCCGAGCAGTGTGCTGCGACTGTTCGAAGCCATCGTCGGCGCGCTGACGCCCAAGCGGCGTGTGCAAGCATGTCGCAGCAGCATCGTGCGTGCGGCTCTCGATATTCGCTTCGCCGCCCGGAAGTAATCGTCTACGACTGAAACCGCGCCAGGAGCGAGCGCGAGTAGCCCTGAGCCTGACGCAGGAAGATCGCGACCTCCGGCACGCCGGCGAGCCGCAACAGCAGCACGAACACGAGCAAGTACAGCGCACAAGCCAGCACCGCGCCGACGAACCCGAGCGCATCAGTCCAAAACGTACCGTACAGAACGACGGACGCCGCAGCTGCCGCCGAGATGCTCTTGAAAAGATCGGACCAATTTGCCAGATCCCGCAGCCCGATCTGGTACGCGCGCAGCGTCTGAAATGCCAGAACGGCTCCCTCGACCAGCCGCGCGATCACGTACGAGCTGACCGCGCCGATCAGACCCCAGCGTGGCACCAGCAGCCACATCAGGCCCGCGTTGAGCACGAGCGCGATCAGGTTACTGCGCAGCATCGGTGCCGTCTTGTTGATGGTCCGCAGCGCGACCGAGAAGTCGAAACTTTCGCGCAGCAGTGCGATCACGTAGATCTGGAATATCGGCACCGCCGGCCGGTACTCGCTCGAGAACAACGTCGTTACGATGGTGTCGGCGAAGCGGGCCAGCAGCACGCCGCACGGGATAATCATGATGAAGGTAACCACACTGCTGCGTCGCCAGAGCGCGAGGACGCCGGCCCGATCGTCCTGGCGGCGCCCGGCCATTTCGCCGAGCAGGACATCCGAAATCGCGTTGCGCAGCACCGTGATGACCGGCTGCGCATAGATGCCGATCGCGTAATGCGCGAGTGCAATCGGCCCGAGCATCTTGGTGACGAACAGGCCGCCCAGCGATTTGTTCAGGGTCGCCAGGATGAGCGCGAAGCCGAATGGCACGCAGTACCGCAGCTGCTCGGCCCAGGAGCCGGCGGTGTCCTTCGGCACCACGCGATTGCGCACGTACCAGCCATGCATCGCAAGCGCGACGCGAACCGTCTCCAAGCCGATCAGCGACCAGATGATGGCATTCACGTCGCGCGTCAGTGCGGCCGAGATCGTGACCACGGAGATGCGCGCAAGCAAGCGGCCAGTGGTATAGCCCCACACCGAGTAGGGCCGCCGCTCCGCGAGCCAGAGCGCTTCCCAGAAATCGAAGTTGACGAACAACGAGGTGTAGATGACCGCCGGCAGCGCGTACGGGCCGAGCAGCTTGCCGCCGGAGATCGCGTTCAACAGCAGCGTCGCCGCACCCACCAGCGTGCTGCCGACGAGCGTCAGCACGATCGACTGATTGACGAAGCGCCAGCCCTGCACTGGATCGCGCGGCACGAAGCGCAGCAGGCTGCCGTTGATGCCGAACGCGGCGATGCCGGTCAGCACCGTCACGTACAGCAGGAACTCGCGATAGCGGCCGAAATCGGCGACCGTGAGCAGCCGCGCCAGGATCAGCGGACTGATCACGATCAGCCCGCGATTGAGCAGGCGCGTGATCGAGATGACCAGCGTTCGATGCGCGAGGTTGATGGCTCAGCCTCCGTTCGCGGGTTTGGCACGCCACACTTTGGTCACGCCATCGTTGCCGAGGTACACCTGCTCCAGGCGATCGGACTTCAGGACGTCGAAGATGCCGAAGCCGCGCATGTCACGACGCCCGTCGCGCATGTTCTCGCCGCTGCCGATGATGAAGATGCGCTGACCCTGGTGCTCGTCCAGAACGTGCTGCAGCTGCTCGCCGCTGTCGATCACGGGCGTGCTGGTATAGAAGTCGCGGATCACGCCGTCGACGAGTTGCACGTACACGCGGGCGTGCTTGCGGCTGATCAGCCAGTAATCGACGCGGCCGAGATAATAGGTCTGTTCCAGCACATCCTCCGCGATCAGGATGTCGCCCGGCTTGATGTTCTGGCCGCGGATGAATTCTGCGGCGCCCTTGTGATCGGGGAACATCAGCGGCCCGGGTTGGATCCTGGCGTATACCTGCGTCGGCTCGACGATCAGCGTCAGCGTCAGCAGCACGGCGACGGGACTCCACGAGCGCAGCGAGCCATTGCCGAAGCGCTGTGCCAACCAATCGAATGCATGCTGCGCGAGTGCGAAAGCGGACACGAGCATCGGCAGCAGTGATGCCGCTGCGTAGCGTGACGGCATATTCCAGGCGAACAGGCCGATCACGAACAGCGGGATCCACAGTCCCAGCAGCGCGAGCAGCGCGTAGTCTGCCGCACGCTGCCGGTTCGCTATCCGCCACAACCCCCACAGCGTGGCGCAAAACGCCAGCAACGCGGCGCATAGCGAGAACTGCGCGACACGCACGTATGGCCACACGCTCGGCTCGCCGACGAGCGCGCCGACCAGCTTCACGATCGAGCCGGGGCGTGAGGCGAGGAACGTCACTTGAATCAGGCCCAAGGCAGCGCTCGACAAGACGAAGATCCAGAGCCGGCGTAATACGATCGGGCCGGCAGCACGATAGGCGACGACCGCGCCTGCCACGCCGAACAAGACCGCGAGGTGATAGAACAGCAGCACCTGCAGGACCAGGGCGATCAACAGCAACACCGCCGCGCAAAACGCCGGCAGCCGCTGCTGCACCTTGCGCCCGAAGTGCACGGCAAACACAGCCGTCAGGGTGCCGGTCAAGAGCATGGCCAGCTGAAATTCGCGCGGGTAGCCCGTCACCTGAGTGCCGCGCCAGCCTGGCGGCGCGAGGTCCGCCGCGTACTCGGGCGGCGGCACCGGATATTGCGAGTTCACCCACGCATTGATAGCGAGATAGACAACCATGATGAATACGCAGGCGATCAGGCCCTGCACGATCTGACGCGCATCCCCCTTCAGCACGCCAGGCAGCAGGAACAGCAGTACTGCCGTCACTGCGAGCTCGTGCAACTCGATGCCTATCGTCAGGGTGACGACAGCGCCGAGGAGCCAGCGAAGACGTCCAGTGCGCTCCCATTCGAACAGGCAAGCCATGCAGCCGGCGATCGCGGCCAGCAGAAAGATGTACATCCGTGCCGTTTGCGAATACGTGATCGCTTCCGGCAGCAACGCAGCCGTCGCGGCGAGCGCCAGATTCCATTGCGGCCGCAGGAAGCGCCGCCCGACGAGGTATGTGAGCGCGATGACCAGCACGCCGCACAGCGCCGACGGTAGCCGGAACGCCCATTCCGATTCACCGAACGCCAGGACCGAGAGTGCCATGAGGTACAGCTCGGTCATGCCCCGCGGATAGAACATGCCGCTCGGCAGGATCGGTCGACCATCCTGGACGATGTGCATCGTGGCCATCGCCATGGTTTCTTCGTCGCCATGCAGCCCCGGCGTGCCGAGATGCCAGAAACGGACGAGTATTCCCACGCCCAGCACGACGGCGAGGAGCAGCCGATGCAGCGCGCGCTCGCGTTCCAGCGGCGCGGTGGTTTCGAACATGGCAGCGAGCGAGCGCACGATCTCGGCGACCCAGCTGTTGAAGGCGGTAGTTGCGGCTGTTGCGGGCCGGGTCATTGCATTCGACATGGCTCAGCTCGGAGCAAAAGGCGTACCAGACATGCGCCGCGCCGACGTACACGCTTCGCGGACTGCTGGCACGCACTAACGCTCGCTCGCTTGCACAGGTTTCACAGACGTGCGCGACGCAGGAAATTCCGGAGCAACCGTTACAAGCCACGTTGCAACGTTTACACCGCCAGGGCCGGCGCGGTGACGCATTGCGCGGCAATCGCTCGCGCTGCGTAGGCTTCTTTGACATCAGTGCGGCACCGAACGTGCATCGCAGGCGTTGTCATGCCGAGAGACAGCGAATGCAGCGCAATCCCCACAACCTGTCGGATCGAGAGTACGACGTCCTGGTCATCGGCGCAGGTGCGTTCGGTGCCGCCGCGGCGCGCGACGCTGCCTTGCGGGGCCTGCGCACCGCACTGATCGACCGCGCGGATTTCGGTGGGGCGACCTCGGCCGAATGCTTCAAGGTGGTTCACGGTGGCATTCGCTATCTGCAGCACGCGGACGTGCCGCGGCTGCGCGCGTCCTGCCACGAGCGATCGGCGCTGCTGCGGATCGCGCCGCACCTCGTGCAGCCGCTTCCCATTGCAATCCCGACGTACGGCCACGGCAGGCGCGGGCGCGCGTTCCTTGCCGCGGGTGCCTGCGCGTACGACCTCCTCACTCTCGATCGCAACAGTGGCATCGCGGACCGACAGCGGCAGATTCGCCGCAGCCGATTGCTTGCGCGGACGCGCCTGCTCGAGCTCTTTCCTCACTTGCGTGCTCCCGGCCTGAGCGGCGCCGTCGTGTTCGAAGACGGGCAGATGTACAACCCTGCGCGCCTCGTCCTCGCGTTCGTGAGCTCCGCAATCGATGCGGGCGCGACCGCCTGCAATTATGTCGAGGCGACGAAATTCCTGTGGCGCGGCTCCGCCGTGTGCGGCGTGCGCGCGCGCGACCGCTTGAGCGGCGAAGAATTCGACGTACGCGCGAGGCTCACACTGAATGCAGCCGGACCGTGGGCGGACTATCTGCAGAACGATCCACAGCGTTTCGGTGCGTGGCGGCGGCTGCCATTCTCGCGCGACGCGTATTTCATAGTAGATCGTGCGCCCACCTCCGAATTCGGCGTAGCCGTGCAGGGCCTGAGCCGCGACAAGGATGCAGTGCTGGGGCGTTCGACGCGGCATCTGTTCACCCTGCCCTGGCGCGACAAGACGCTGGTCGGCGTCTGGCACACCCTGTTCCCCGAATTCCCCGATGGCGCGCACGTGCGCCTGGACGAGATCGAGACGTGGATGGCCGAGCTGAACTGCGTCTATCCGACGCTGCAGCTATCGGCGTCCGAGGTCACGTTCGCGAACTGCGGGCTGGTCCCGTTCGGCGAGACCGCAACTGCCAGTGAGTTGAGCTTCGGCAAGGAATCTCGGCTGGTTGATCACCGCGCTGCCCATGGCGTGGCCGGCCTCGTGAGCCTGGTCGGCATTCGATTCACGACAGCGAGAGCCGATGCGGCGCGCGCGCTCGAAGTGCTGTTGCGACAGCTGCCACATGCGCCACGCGCAGCAGACACAGCACTGCTCCCCGTCGCTGGCGGCGAGATCGCGGACTTCGCCGCATTCGAAGCACAGGCTCTACGCAACAAACCCGTCGAGGTCAACGAGCGCAGCCTGCGTGCGTTGCTCCGCAATCATGGCAGCCGCTATGCGCAGATCTTACGTGCTCGCGAACCGGACGAAGACGTGGGCGCCTGCATCGGCGGGACGACCACGCTGCGCGCCGAGATTCGTCACGCAATCGAACATGAGATGGCAGTGAAACTCGAAGACGTCGTCATGCGTCGCACCGAACTGGGCGCGGGATCGCACCCGGGCCGGCGCGCACTCGAGGCGACAGCGATGGCAATGGCGCAGCACCTGCAATGGTCCGACAGCCGCATGCGCGAGGAGCTGACGGCGGTGGAGCGCACGCTGGAGTGTCATCTCGCACGCGCTCCGGCTGAGCCTGCGCTTGCGCCACAAACGGTGCGCGTCCGACATGGCGCGATGCTTGCAACCTCACGCGGATGACCATGCAGAATCGACAAGTTCCGTCCACGATGCGAATGCTGATCACCGGCGCAACCGGCTTCATCGGCTCGCGACTCGCGATGCACGCACGACGCGCGGGCATCGACGTGCTCGCGACCGGCCGCGCCGAAATCGACGTCGAGCGCGAGCGTCTCGCCGAGCTGCGCGCAGCAGAAGTGCCGGTCGAAATCGGCTCGCTGCACGATGTCGGCTTCGTGCGACGTCTGGTGCTCGACCGCACGGTCGTGATTCATTTGGCGGCGGCTCAACACGAGTCGCACATGCCGGCCGCTTACTTCCGCTCCGTCAACGTCGATGTGGTGCAGCAGTTGCTGGACGAATGTCGCGCCGCTGCGATCCGTCGCTTCGTGTATGGCAGCACGATGGGCGTCTACGGCGAGGCGAGCGCCGCACAACTGGACGAACAGAGCGAAGTGCGCCCGGAAAATCCCTATCAGGAAACGAAACTGGAGGCCGAGGCACTGGTACGCACTCGCGAGTACGACTTCGACACCTCGATCGTGCGCATCGCGGAGACTTATGGACCGGGCGACTGGCGATTGCTGAAGCTGTTCCGCGGCATCGAGCGCGGCCACTTCTTCATGATCGGCCCCGGGACGAACCGGCGGCAGTGCATTCACGTCAACGACCTGGTGCGCGGACTGATGCTGGCGGCAGAGCATCCGTCTGCGGTCGGCGAGACGTTCATCATGGCGGGCCGCGAAGTCATGACGACGAACGAGATGGTCGAGCGCATCGCAACCGCACTGGAGCGCAAGCCGCCACGCCTGAAGCTGCCGATGTGGCCGTTCCTCGCGGCAGCGACGGTGATGGAAGCAACGCTGCAGCCGCTGCGGATTCATCCGCCGCTGCACCGCCGGCGCCTGGACTTTTTCCGCCGCTCGTTCGTTTTTTCGACAGTGAAGGCGCAGCGACTGCTCGGCTTCACGCCGGAGATCGATTTTCAGTCGGGCGCGGCTGACACCGCGCGGTGGTATCGCTCACGCGGGCTGCTGGCGCCGCGTGCCGCGAACGAAGTCGCTGGAAGAGTGGAATCGGCCTAAGACCATGTCTGCAACCTTCTTCGATCCCGCGCATTCCGCCGAGCGTATCCCACCGACCATGGACCTGGAGTCCACGACGGACCTGCAGGGCCACACGACGGACCTTTCGCCATTGACCAGTGACATCAAACCCGTCGAGCAGGCACCGCCTCGCCGGCCGGCAGTGCCGCAGCCGCTCGAGCCGGGCCAGGTGCTGTGCGATCGCTTCATTCTCGAGCGCGTGGTGGGCAGCGGCGGAACCGCCGTCGTCTATCAGGCGCGCGACCTGAGCGCTCATGACGATGGGGGCGATGGCGCTGCGAACGTCCGCGTCGCATTGAAGGTGCCGCGCCCGGACCGCGGCGATCGACAGCGTGCCGTGGCGCGCCTGAATCACGAGTTCGCACAGGCCAGCAAGCTCTCGCATCCCAGCATCGTCCGCGTGTTCGAACTGATCGAGCACGATCGCACCTGCTTCATGACTATGGAACTCATCGAGGGCCGTCTGCTCTCGACCATCGTGCGCGACTGGACCATGTTGCCGCGGGCGCTGGCGAACAAGATCATGCGCTCATGCGCACTGGCGCTGCATCACGCGCACGAGCACGACGTCGTGCATGGCGACTTCAAGCCGGGCAACGTGTTCCTGACGCGCGACGAGGAAGTGAAGATCGTCGACTTCGGCGCGGCCGCCGCGCTCTCCGGTGGCGACTCGCGCATTCCGGCGGGCACGCCCGCATACGCCAGCCCGCAAGTGCTGAGCGGTGAGACGCCGGATCGCCGCGACGACATCTTCAGCTTTGCGTGCGTCGCCTACGAGTTGCTGACGGGGCAGCATCCCTTCCAGCATCGCTCGTCGCTCGAAGCTCGCGATGCCGGCTCGACGCCGGCGCGCGCGTGGAATCTCTCGGCCCCGCAATGGCTGGGGTTGCTGTCGGCGCTCTCGTGGGATCGCGAGCAGCGGCCCGCGGACCTCATGACCTTGCTCGAGTCGCTGCTGACCGAGACAGAGCCGCTCGGGCTCGCGCCGCCGATCGTGCCGGCCGCAAACCTGGTGACGACGGAGTTGCCGCAGGATCTGCTGCCAGCGCAGCGCGGCTGGGGGTTCTTTGCGTTCGTCGCGTGCGCGATCGTGATGATTTTCATCGCGGCGCAACGCCAGGACGGACCGGACGAAAATGCAGCGACAGTCGCGTCGGCAGCCGCGAATGACGCGGCTGTCGAGTCGACGGCGCCACCGCTGCTGACGAGCTCGGTCGTCGGCTCGGTCGAGCGGACTGCGCCGGGAATGCCGTCGACAATGTCGCCGGGCAGCAGCGATTCTTCGTTCACGGCGGACGCGCAGCTCGCAGCAGCGAATCATCCTGACTTGTTCTCGCCGCCGCTTGCGCCGTCGAGCGCGGTGCCGGCTCCAGACAAGCCATCGACGCCGCCCGCGGCCTTGAGCGAGATCTCGTTCGACTCGACGTCGATCGTTACCACCGAGAGCTCGGTGGCAGCCGTGTTCATCATCAAGCGCTCGCAGCCGCTGAAGGGCCGCGTGCGCGTGCAATGGACTGCGATCAGCGGGACTGCCGACGCGGGTATCGATTTCGCGTCGAATGCGTCAGGCTCGGTGGAATTCGCCGACGGCCAGGCCCAGCGCGCGATCTACGTGCCGCTGCGCAACGATCTGCTGAAGGAAGGCGATGAGACCTTTACGGTGAAATTACAGTCGCCGCAGAACGCGCGACTCGGCGCGAATTCGGTCGCAACGGCGACAATCAAAGACGACGATTGAGAAATGGGGACAGTCCCCTTGTCTCACTTCAGCGCGAACGCCGCGACCTTCTTGCTCAACACGCGCACCTTCTTGCCGTACAGCATGAAGATCACGCGCATGCAGAATTCCAGCACTGTGGTCACCGCGAGCCCGACGTAGTTCAGCGGATTCTTCCAGAACACGTACAGCTTCAGCGCGAACGGCCGCACCTGCCGGAAGCCGCCGAGCTCGAGCAGCTGCGTCAGGCTGTACTCGGTCACGAGATAGAAGTGATCGATGTTGTGCGCGAGATTCTCGGAGCCTACCAGCGGATTCGCACCGTTCATCGCGTACACGATGATGCGGCCGCCGGGGCGCAGCGCTGCGTGGCACAGCTGCAGGAATTCGATCGTCTCCTGGTGCGTGAGATGGTTCAGCTCCTGCTCCGGGATGATCACGTCGAACTCGCCGCGGCTGCGCTCGAGATAGCCGAACGCTTCCGCCACTTCGCACGGCAGCCCGCGACGCCGCGCGTGCTCGACCTTGCCCGGATCGGAGTCGATGCCGATGACAGCTTTGTAACCGGCCTGCGCCAGCACGTTCACCAGATAGCCGGGGCCACAACTGATAACCAGAATGCGCGCGGCGCGGTCGGCAGGCAGATGCTGCAAATAATTCGCGCGGTAATACGCAGCGAACGAGCTGTAGCCCGCCTCGATGTCCTTTGGCGCCTGCCAATAGGAATCGAAGGGCTCCAGGCGGGCGGCGAGCACGCGTCGCGTAGGGGCCGCCTTCTGGGGCGTGAGGGGCTGCGCATTCATAGTGGAACTCCTGACCGTCCCGGTAAATTCGTCAATGTGAGCCCGGGTTCCCCGGACGACCTGCAGGCATAGAACTTGCTCGTTTTCCTTTGATGCGCATTCTTTTTTGCAACTACGAATACCCGCCGCTCGGCGGCGGCGGCGGTGTGGTGATGGCGGCGCTGGCACGTCAGCTCGCCCGACGCCACGAGGTCACGGTGCTCACTTCGCGCGCCGGTGACCTGACCGCCGAAGCGAACGACCAGGGCGTGCGCGTAGTGCGTGCACCCGTGTTCTTTCGTCGCCAGCTCGCAGTCGCGAACTTCCCTTCCATGCTCGCGTACCTGCCAAGCGGCTTCGTGCGCGGCATGGCGCTGCGGCGACCGGGCTTCGATGTCATCAACACGCACTTCGTCGTGCCGACTGGACCTCTCGGCCATGCGCTGGCGCGCGCGATGCACGTGCCGAACGTGTTGTCGGTCCACGGCGGCGATTTGTTCGATCCGAGCAAAGGCTCGTCACCGCACCGTCATGCGCCACTGCGGGCTGCCGTGCGCTGGATGCTGGCAGCAGCTGACGATGTGATTGGTCAGTCGCAGGACACGGTGCGACACGTCAACGATCTCTACGGCGTCCAGCGCGACGTCGGGCTCATCCCGCTCGGAATCGAGCGGCCGCCGGTGCGGACCGATGCGTCACGCGCAACCTTCGGCCTGCCGCACGATGCCTTTGTCATGGTGACGATCGGACGTCTGGTCGCACGCAAGGCGACGACGCAGCTCGTCGACGTGCTCGCCGGGAGTGCAATCCCGAATGCGCACCTGCTGATCATCGGCGACGGCCCGGACGCAGTTGCAATCCGTCAGCGAGCTGCAGATCTTGGCGTCGCGGAGCGCGTACACCTGCCGGGGCAGGTCAGCGAGGCTGAGAAATATGCCGCGCTCGGCATCGCCGACGCATTCGTCTCGACCAGCCAGCACGAAGGCTTCGGCCTCGTCTTCCTGGAGGCGATGGCGTGCGGCCTGCCTATCATTTGTTATGACCGCGGCGGACAGACGGATTTCCTGGCGAGCGGCGAAACCGGCTTCGTCGTGAAGTTGAACGACACGCTGGGTTTCGGCCATGCAGTCCGTGCAATCCATGCCGACATTTATTTGCGGCGGCGCCTCGGCCAGCGGAACCGGGTGCTGGTCGAAAACTATTTCATAGACAGCTGCGCGGCCCGCTACGAGAAGGTTTTCGAGGCCGCGATCGATCGCCGTCTGGCACAGGAACGCGGCGTGGCTCCGACCAGTCACTGATTCACTCTCCCATCACCTTTATGTGCGGCATCGCAGGCATTGTGAGCACCGACCGGGCGCGCGACATCGCGATGCGCCGCATGCTCGAGGCGCTGGCGCATCGCGGCCCGGACGGCGAAGGCACGTATCGCGACGAGCTCGTGACGCTCGGGCATCGCCGCCTGTCGATCATCGATCTGGCCGGCGGCCAGCAGCCGCTGCTGAACGCCGATCGCTCGATCGTGCTGGTCTGCAATGGCGAGATCTACAACTACCGCGCACTGCGGCGTGAGCTGGAAAACGACGGCCATGCATTTCTGACCCACAGCGATTGCGAGGTCATCATCGGCCTGTACGAGCGTCATGGCGATCGACTGCTCGAGCGGCTGCGCGGGATGTTCGCGTTCGTGCTGTGGGATGTGAAACGGCGCCGACTGCTGGCGGCGCGTGACCACCTCGGACAGAAACCGCTTTACTACAGCAACGACGAGCGTGGCTTCGCGTGCGCTTCGGAGATCAAAGCGCTGCTGGCATTCGCTGGCCGAGCGCCGCGGATGAATCTCGCTGCGCTCGATCAATACCTCGCGCTACGACTGATCGATGCGCCATTGTCGATGTTCGAAGGCATTCACAAGCTGCCGCCGGGACATTCGCTGGTGCTCGAAGCCGGCGGCACGCCGCGGATCGAGCGCTACTGGCAGTTGGAGCAGGAGCCGAAGCTGACGGGCACGGAAGATCAGCTCTGCGATGAGCTGGAGGCACGCATCGAAGAAGCGCTGCGTCTGCATCTGGTCAGCGACGTGCCGGTCGGCGCCTTCCTCAGCGGCGGCATGGATTCGAGCCTGCTGGTCGCGATGCTCGCGCGCAAACTCGGCGTGCGCGAGTTGCCGACCTTCACCATGGGACTCGACTATCAGCGCTTCGACGAAGCGCCGGCGGCACGCGCCGTGGCGCAGATGTTCGGCACCCAGCATCACGAAGAGCGCGTCAAGCCCGAGATCACCGCGCTGTTGCCCGATCTCGTTGCGGCGCTGGACGAGCCATCGGATCCGCTGTCGCTGTGCACGTGGCTGCTGGCGCGCTTCACGCGTCGTCACGTCAAGGTCGTGATCGGCGGCGACGGCGGCGACGAATTGTTCGGCGGCTATGACCGCTATTACGGCAATCTCTACGCCTCGCACTACGGTAAGGTCCCGGAGACGTTGCGCCGACGCGTGCTCGCGCCCGCGGTCGCGCTGATTCCGGAATCCGGGTGGTACAAGAGCGTCGGGCATCAGCTGCGCTGGCTGCACCATCTATCGTTTCATTCCGGCGGCGCGCGCTACGCAGCGAGCCTGTCGTATTTCTATTTCGATCGCGAGCGCCGCGCCGAGCTGTTCGCCCCGCAGGTCGCGGATCGGTGGCAGCAGCTCGACGCCGAGTCTGCAATCCGCGCACCGTACGAAGCGGCGCCGGGCAATGCACCGCTCGATCGAATGCTGTTCGCCGACAGCATGGTCCGCCTGCCGAACCATCCGGTCATGATCACGGACCGCATCTGCATGGCGCATGGCCTGGAGGCGCGCAGCCCGTTCATGGATCACGAGCTCGCTGCCTTCGCTGCACGGCTGGCGCCGGCTCTGAAAGTTCGCGGCGGCTCGCTGCGCTACATCCAGCGCAAGCTGGCGGCGCGCTATCTGCCGCCGCAGATCCTGAATCGTCCGAAGCAGGGATTCTCGTCCGCCCTGCCCTACCTGCTGCAGCGGGAGTATGCGCAGCTGTACTCGAGCTGCCTGCGCGACTCGCGGCTCGCGCGCGATCGCATCCTCGACGGCGCCGTGATGGCGCGATTGGTCGACGAGCACCTGGCGAAGCGTGCCGACCATGGCAATCGGCTGTGGCTGCTGATCAACGCGGAAGTGTGGTATCGGATGCGGATCCTCGGCGAGTCCAAGGACGAGCTGCGGCGCGAGCTCGCCTTCCAGCAGCCGGAACGGAAAGCCGTAGCCAGCCTATGAAGAACTGGCTCCGCATTTCGATCACAGTGCTCGCCTGTGCACTGCTGCTCATCTTCGTGGTCGACGAACGCGCGGTGTTGCACACGCTGGCTCGCTGCGACCCGCTGTGGGCGCTGATCGCGCTCGGCGCCTTCACGCTCGACCGGGTGTTGATGAGCTTCAAGTGGGGCCTGCTGCTCGCGATCCGCGGCTATCGTGTGACGCTGACGGAGCGGCTCATGGTCTACTGCTCCTCGATGATGTGGGGACTCGCGCTGCCGAGCACGGTCGGCGCGGATGGCATCAGAATCCTGCTCGTGCGCCGCTTGGGCGTGCGCGTCGACGACTCGCTCGCGACAATCCTCGTGGAACGCGGTCTGGGCTTTGTGTCAGCACTGCTCATGGGAGTGATGAGCCTGCTGCTGCTCAGATTCCTGGTGCCCGACGCCGCCGAGTACGACGTACCACTGCTGATCGGCATCGCCAGCCTGCTGCTCGCGATCGCACTGCTGCTGCTTTCGTTCCACAGCAAGGCCGCCAGTTCGGTGCTGAACCTGCTGCCGCGACGTGTGGCGCAGAGCGCCGCCGCCCGACTCGTTGCGGGATTGCACGAGGCCTATCGATCGCTCGCTTCGGATCGCCGCAGGCTCTCACTGTTCCTCGCGCTGACGGTCGTGGAGCAGTTGCTGGTCATCGTCTGCTATGGACTGATCGCATTCGCCCTGCAGCTGAACTTCAACCTGGTGTTTCTGCTGGCGGCAGTGCCGCTGGCGATTCTGATCTCGCGCCTGCCGATCTCCATCGACGGCCTCGGCGTCTATGAGGGCATCTTCATCGCCATCATGTCACTGGCGGGCGTGCGTCCGGACGATTCCCTGGCCCTCTCGCTCGCTGCGCGCGTGTTCCAGATCGTCATCTGGATGCCATGGTGGCTGATGCTGATCGCGCGCACCGGCGCGCTGCGGCCGCCGGCGGAGACGATCACGCCGGAGCCGACGACCAGCAAGCCTCCGCCACCGCGGGTTGCTACGCCCTGAGGAGAGTCGGGCTGGAGCCCGACCTGCAGTTCACTGCTTCGCGTAGGAGTAGGAGTAGTACGCCGCGTCGTTGCGTTCGGCGGAGCGGTTCAGCACGACGCCCAGCAGGTTCATCTCCGACAGCACTTCCTTGGCGCGGCGCAGCTGGTTGCGATCGGTCGTGCCTTCAGCGACGACCAGCAGCAGGCCGTCGATCTGCGGCGCGAACGCCAGTACGTCGTCGGCGGCGAGCACCGGCGGCATGTCGAAGATGAGAATGCGCCGCGGCGTTTCGGCTTCCAGCGCTTGCATCAGTTCCGCCATGCGCGGCGAGGCGAGCATCTCGGAGGCATTCAGGAGCGGCGAGAAATTCGGGATGACCGCAAGCCGCTCGATATCCGGCGAATACACGATGTTCTCGAACGTGGCGTTGCCCTGCAGGTAGTCGCTCAGGCCCTTCTCGCCCCGCACGCTGCGCATCCCCAGGTACTCGGCGACGCGCGGCCGCTGCAGATCGAGGTCGACTAGCGCGACCCAGGTGTTCACGTCCTGCGCCAGGGCGATTGCCAGGTTGACGGCAGTCAGCGTTTTACCTTCACCCGCGGTCACGCCGGTGAGCGCAAACGAGTGCCATTGGTTCGCTTCCAGGCGCCGGAGTACGCGGGTGCGCAGGATCTTGTACGCGCGCAGCGCTCCGGCGTCCTGAAGCTGCGGGAGGATGAAATTGTCGTGCAACGCCGCCTTATCCAGCGTGACAGGCTGAAAGCGCTGCGCATGCGCAGTGTCGACCGGTGCCGCGGGTACCCGCCGCAGACGTGCCTGGCCGCGCACCTGATCGCCACCGGTCTGCCGGTTTCGTTCTGCGTTCTTGCGGACTGCTTCTTCGATGATGCTCATGAACCTGCTCCAGCTGTCGCCCGAGAGAACGCCCAGCGCATTTTCCGATGCGGGTTGCGGCCGGACCGCTCGATGACCGGCACTGCTGTCAGCGGCGTCACGTCGAGGATGTCGCGAATGTCCCGTACGCCGCGCACTGTCGGATCGAGCAGCTGGGCGAAGACCATCGAAGTCGCGCCGATCATCAGCGCCAGCACGAACGCGACTGCAAAGATCGCGATGCGCTGCGGCTTGGCCGGCTTGTCCGACAGGGTCGGCCTGCTCTTGATGTGGAACTTGTCGGCGGTGCCGCCGGCGATGGCTGCCTCGCTGACCTCGGCATCCATCTGCTGGCGCAGCAGCTCCTCGAACTTCGCGCGCGCGCCCGCGAGATCGCGAGTCACGGTCTGGTATTCGCGCTCGACCTGCGGCGACGCCGACATGCGCGTCTCCAGGTCCGTCATCTTCTTGCGCAGCTCGAGGCCGCGCGCCTGCAAGGCGGCGATCTGCGTATCCGTGGCGTTGAGCTGCGTCTGCAGCTGCACGGCCATCGGCGAATCCGAAGCCAGCGTCGAGTCGGCCGACTCACCGGCCTTGATCCGCGCTTCCAGCGAATCGATGTTGCGCTGGATGCGCTTGATGTCGGGATGATCTTCGCCGTAACGCTGGCGCGCCTCCGCGAGGATCGAGCGCTGCTGCGCCACCTGCTGCCGCAGCGTCATGCCGGTCGGCGAGCCGCCGGCGCGCATCATGTCGATCTGCCGGCGCAGCGAGATCAGGTCGGGATGATTCGGATCGTAGGTCGCCAGCTTCTGCTTGTACTCGTTCTCGAGCGCCTGCAGGCTGGAGGTCTCCGGCCCGGTGGAGCGCGCCGTCTGCAATTGCGCGACCAGGAATACACGCTCGCGCCGCAGGCCCTGCAGTTGCGATTCGGTGCTGTTGATCTCGTTCTCGGCCCGATCCATCGAGCCCAGGTTCAATTGGGTCAGCTCGGGGAGCTGGCCGATGTTCTTCGCCTTGAAATCGGCGAGCCTGGCTTCCAGCTCGCTGACGTGCTTGCGCATGCGCTCGGCTTCGGCGGCGAAAAACTTCGCGTTGCCCGACGCGTAGCGGCGACGGTCCTGGCGGTTGCCTTCGAGGAACGCGTTGGTCAGCCATGCCGCGCCCTGGTACGCGCGTTGGGGATCGCGGTTGTCGTAGCTGACAGTGAAGGCGGTCACGACCTCACGCTCGCGGCCCGATTCGGGGTCGAGAATGGGCACCGTCACCATGTCGACGCCGATGTCCTTGCGCAGCCGCTGGACCGCACCCTTCGGATCTTCTGCCTGGTCGTCGTACAGCTTCTGCTGCGCCAACAGCTGCGCCAGGTTCTTGTCGCTGAGCACGGACGTGCTCAGGCTCTGCACGTACTGATCGGCGTACAGCGGCTCGTCGGATGCGCGCGCAATCGAGTCCTGCAGCGTACCGTTGGCGGCGCCCTGTCTAAGGTTCTCTGCACCCTCGATCTCGATCAGGCCCTGGGAACGGAAGATATCGGGCAGACCGAGCGCGAGCAGTCCGCCCAGCGCCACGATCGGCAATCCCACCATGAACAGCAAGCGCTTGCGCTTGCGGATGATGCTGGCGTAGTCGCCGAAGCCAGGCAGTTCGTCGGCGGGTCCCTGCGTGATGGTCGGTTGCTGCTGCTGCATGCTTTACTCAATCCCCACGTCTCGGTTCGTACACGAAGCCGACGAGGAACCCGTTCGCGCTGCGATCGGACAGCTCATCCGCATACTCCTGCCACCGATAGCTGTAGGTGGCCGTCACCGCGAAGTTGCGCAACACGCGCCATTCGAAGCCGCCTTCCGCCGCCGCGTACTTGCGAGTGACAAAGGTGCTGGCCTCCGCGATGGCATCGTCATGCGACCCGCGCGCGCCCAGCATCAGTGAGACTCGCGGCGACACGTCGTGGTGAATCTGCATACGCAACTGGTAACGCTCCACCAGGGTTCCCGCAGAAACGGGCTCGACGGTACGAGTAAGATCGAGAAACAGAGTATTGCGCTGGTTGTTCCAGCGGCCGCCGACGCCGCCGATGACGTTTGTGTCACTTTCGCCGGACTCGGCTTTCGTTTGCTGCGCACCCGCACGCACGTAGACGCGCGAGTTCTCGGTGAAGTTCGTGTCCCATTGCAGGTAGCCGCCGTAAGCGTCGCTGTCGACGGTGGTTTCGTAGCGGGACGCGATCGCGCGCACCGTCAGCGACGAGCGCTCGGAGAGCTGGTAACCCCAGCCCGCGCCGACGCCCGACTCGCTGAAATCCTGCTGAGCGCCCGCAAACTGCTTCTCGAAATCGGCACGCAGATAGTGGGCATCGAAGTCCACGTGCTGGCGCTGCGTTACGTCATAGCGGAAGAACGGCGCGACCTGGACGAAATCGCGCGTATTGTGCTCGATGAAGCGGCCGGAATCGCCACCGACGGGATTGCCCAGGTCGCCGCCGCCGCCGACGTCGCCGCCTTCGGGCAGCTCGCTGCGCGTGACATCCTCGCGGGAGAACGTGCCGTCGATGCCCATGCGCCGCCGCGGCGTGACGTCCGCGAAGCTGGCATCGAGGTAGCCGTCGATCGAGTTTTCGTCGGAGACGTCGAAGTAGGTGCCCCGCACCCGTGGCGTGATCTCGACCTGCGTACGCGGATCGAGCGTGCGGAATGTCACCAGCGCGTCGGCCTCGGCGCCCGACACTTCCAATTCGGTGCCGGGCGGACCGAGGTGGTAGTTGTCGCTGTAGCGATAGCCGGCTTCCACGCGCGGCGCGACTTCCCAATTTTCGGCAGATGCGCTGCCCGCAGCGAGGAGCGCTGCGAACAGGATCGCCGGGCTGACGAACTGCGGCGTAACCAGGCGCCGCGGCGTTTTACGGCACAACAACGATGTCTCCACTCAGCAGCTCAATATTGGTGTCGAGGCTTCGCCCGCGGACGACGTCGTTGTAGCGGAAGGCCATCGCCTTCTGCTGAGTCCCCTGTCCGCGCAGCACGATGATGTCGTTGGTCGCAGCGAACGGCGTCATGCCGCCCGCCATGCTCAACGCCTGCATGATATTCACGCTCGGATTGACGATGAACTCGCCGGGCTTGTTTACCTGCCCGAGCACGTAGATCTTGTTGCCCTTGATCTCCTGGACCGAGATGGTCACGACGGCGTCGGAGATGTACTTCGTGAGCCGGTCGCTCACGAGCTTGTTCAGCTCGCTCACTGTCTTGCCGCGCGCGTCGACTTCGCCGACGAGCGGGAAGGAGAACGCGCCGTCCGGCCGCACCAGCACCGTGCGTTGCAGGTCGGGCTCCTTCCACACCGAGATTTCCAGTGTGTCGCCTGGCTTGACCGTGTAACCGGCCGTCGCTTGCGCGTGTGCAGACGCGAGCACGGAGAAGTAGGCAACGCTGCTCATCAGCACGCAACGCGCCAGCAGGAAAAATCTACGCAGCAGCATTCAGACCACTCCACCGAGATGTTGGCTTGGCCCTTGCAGGGGATGTGCCAACGATCGATGGTGTCGCTCGACGCAGTCGGTGATCGTCTCGCAGGGCGCGGCGCGGCGGCGATCATGAGGGTTAAGCCCTGTCGGCAACTTCCGTGCGCCGGCAGAGTTGGGATGGTGTGGAGTTGTAAGAACGTCGGATCGAGTCATGTCTGGTGCAAAAAGTACAACGAGTGATGGCAACATTGACGCTGCACAACGCACAGCGAAGGCGTGTGGGCCCGCTCACGCAATCAAGTTGTCAGTGATCGTCCCGCTCTATAACGAGCAGGAAAGCATCCGGCCTTTGTATGAAGCGATCGTGCGCGCGGTCGAGCCGCTGGGCCGGCCGTTCGAGATGGTGTTCGTCGACGACGGCAGCAAGGACGGCACGGTCGCGATGGCACAGGCACTGGCGCAGCGCGATGCGCGGCTGCGCATCGTCAAGTTCCGCCGCAATTACGGCCAGACCGCGGCCATGGCAGCGGGCATCGAGCACGCGAACGGCGAGGTGCTCGTCACCATGGACGGCGACTTGCAGAACGACCCCGCCGATATCGCGCTACTGCTCGAGCAGATCGAGAGCGGTTACGACGTAGTCGTCGGCTGGCGCCACAACCGCCAGGACAAGCTGATCACGCGCAAGATTCCTTCGCGCATCGCCAACTGGCTGATCGGCCGCGTCACCGGCGTACCGATCCGCGACAACGGCTGCTCGCTCAAAGCGTTTCGCGCCAGCCTGATCAAGCGCATTCCGCTGTACTCGGAGATGCACCGCTTCATCCCGGCGATGGCGTCGATCGCCGGGCCGCGCGTCGCGCAGATCAGAGTGCGGCATCACGCCCGCCGCTGGGGCCAGTCCAAGTACGGTCTGTCCCGAATCTACAAAGTGCTGCTCGACCTGATGGTGATCAAGACTATCGCGAGTTTCGCGTCGCGGCCGCTGCGCTGGTTTGCGATTCTGTCGCTGCCGCTGTTCGCGCTGGCGTTCTTCGCGTTGGGCCAGACGGCGGTCGATTTGCTGCTCGGCGCTGACGGGATCTCGCTACCGATTGCCGGCTCGGGCGTGATCTTCCTCGGCTCGGCGCTGATCCTGCTGTGCAGCGGCGCGCTCGCCGAGTTGATTTACGCGCGCGGCGACGTGCGTGACCGTGAATTCCTTAGGTTGACTCAGACAATCCTTGCAGCAAAACGCAACCCTGAGCCGGATCGAGCGTTATAGAGGACCATGAAGCCCCACGCTCCGCCGTCGCTTTCCGTGATCGTGCCTGTCGGCGTGCGCCGCACAGCCGATATCGGCGCGCTGTATCGCGAATACCGCACCAATATCGCGGCGACCGGCGCTACGTACGAATTCATCTTCGTGCTCGATGGACCGCGCCCCGAGGTGCGACGCGCGCTCGAGACGCTGCTGCGCGAGGGTGAGGAATTCACCATCGTCAATCTGACGCGCAGTTTCGGCGAAGCCGCGGCGCTGACTGCCGGCTTTGAACGCGCGAGCGGCGGCACGATCATGACGCTGCCTGCCTATCCGCAGATCGATCCTGCCGACATTCGCAAGCTGCTCGCGGGGCTGAGCACTGCTGACATGACGATCGGCTATCGCTGGCCGCGCTACGGCAACGCGCTCGACCGCCTGCGGCGCTCGGCATTCCACGGACTCGTCAACTGGGTGACCGGCGCGCGACTGCGCGACCTTGGTTGCGGCGCGCGCGCAATGCGTCGTCAGGTGCTGGAAGAGATCGATCTATACGGCGATCAACATCGCTTCCTGCCGATCCTCGCGATGCGGCTCGGCTTCCGCGTCAGCGAGATGCCGCTGCGCCAGTCGGCACAGGATCGCCACGCGCGGATCTACCGGCCGCGCGAGTACATGCATCACCTGCTCGACCTGTTCAGCATTTTCTTCCTGATGCGCTTCACCAAGAAGCCGCTGCGCTTCTTCGGGATGCTCGGCGCCGCGACCTTCGGCATCGGCGCCGTGCTGATTGCGTACCTGGGCATGGACCGGTTGCTGTTCGGCGAGCCGCTCGCGGATCGTCCAGCGCTGCTGCTCGCAGCGTTGCTGCTGGTTCTCGGCTTGCAGATCTTCGCGCTCGGCCTGCTCGGCGAGCTCATCATCTTCACGCACGCCCGCGGACTGAAGGATTACCGCGTCGAGGAGATCATTCAGTATCCGGATGCCGTCGCGGCATCCGCTTCGGGCAGCGACTCCGTGCCGGCCGATCCGGCAGCGAGCCCGGAGATGCGCGCCACCGCCCCGCCCGTCGTTACTGCCTGAGTCGCGCTGTCCAGCGTAATCGACACACTCTCGATGATGCGTGCCGGCAGCCGCTCGGGCTCCGCGGTCGCGTAGATCATCGTCACTTCCGATAGACGCGCCGAGAAGGCCGCGGTGCCGTCCGCGAGGAACGAGTGCGCCCGACGGATCAGCACGACGTGCGGCCGGCCCAGACGATCGTGCAGCGCCTGCAGCTGCACCAGCAGAGCATCGGTGAACATCGGCCGGGTCTCGACGGCGAGCGCAGCGAGATTGATCGCAACGCTAGCTGTCGGCTGATCGAGCGCGGCAAGAATCTCCGTGAGCCGCGGCACCTCGTGCGCGTCGCCGAACACGTCCATCTCGCCCGGCACCTGCATCTCGCCGGCTTCGGCATCGATGACGCAGCACTGATAACTGTTCGCGAGGAACTGTTCGAGCAGACGGTTGCACAGCGCAGCCTTGCCGCTGCCGTCGGGTCCGTGCACGAGCAATGAATCCTTGCACGGCGTGATCTCGACGGCCGCACCGTTCTCGCGGGTACCGATGATGACCTTGTGACGCGGCACTGCGCCAGCGAGATCGGTGGCGATCAGGTCGCGGGCCAGTTCCAGAAAGCCTTCGCAGTACGCGCCCTGCGTCGTGCGCTTCGCCACGCGCTTGACGAGCGAGTCGGCGTTCTGCACGGCCACCGCGTGCTCTGCGAACTCGAACAGCGCCAGATCGTTTTCGCCGTCGCCGATTGCAACCAGGTTGTGGCGCGAGACACCGAGCTCGCGGAGGGCGGCCCAAACGCCGGAGGCTTTGTTGACGCCCGCGGGCAGCATCATGAGCGCGCCGGGATTGGTCACGAGCTGGAAATCCAGCTGCAGCTTGCGCAGCGCCGCGCTGACTTCGGCCTCGTTCGCCTGCACCGTGCGCACGATCGAGCTGCCGACCGTCAGCGGCGTCACGTGGCGCCGGCGCAGCTCCTGCAACAGGATCTCGGGGGGCGCCTGCGCCAGGATCTCGGATTCGCGAGTCGCCGGACGATGCATGACCGCGCCGTTCTCGGCGACCACATAGTCGAACACACGCACTTCCGGAAAGATCTCCAGCAGCTCGCGCAGCTCCCGTCCGGTCACGAGAATGAGCTTGCGACCGGTGGCAGCCAGCGCACGCAAGGCCTCGATGCAACGCTGGTCGCAAACGCCGTCGCGCGCCAGCGTTCCATCGAACCCCGCGGCGAGGGCGACGTACCTCATTTGAACAGCTCGTCGTAGGCCGCCAGCAGCCGCGGCACTTCGTGTTCCCAGGCGAGCTCGTTCTTCACGCGTTCCAGTCCGGCAGCGCCCATGCGGGAGCGCAGCTCGGCGTCATCGAGGAGCGCAACCAGCTTGCGCGCCAAGTCGATCGGATCGTTCTTGAGCGCATACAGCGATGCGTCCTGCGCCGACACGCGGCCCTCGGTCAGATCGAACTGCACGATCGGCTTGCCGAGCGCCATGTACTCCATGATCTTGTTCATCGTCGACTTGTCGTTCATGTCGTTGGCAACATCGGGGTTCACGCACGCGTCGGCGGTGTTCAGCATCGCAAGCAGCTGTTCGTCGGGTACGCGTCCGGTGAACGTCACGTAGTCCGCAACACCGAGATCCTCCGCCAACTTGCGCAGCGCCGGCAGCTCAGTGCCGCCACCGACCAGACCGAACTGGATGTCGTGCCGCTGCATCGAGTGCACGATGTGCTGCACCGAGGCGAGCAAGCCGTCGATGCCTTCCTGGCGACCCATCACGCCGACATAGCCGACCAGGTAACGTCGACCGTTCTTGAGCGACGGCGTCGGCGGTAACACACGCAGGCGACGCAGATCGGGTCCGCTGCGCACGACGAACACCTTCGCCGGTGAGCGCGCGCCGCGCTCGATCGCGATCCTGCGGTAGGACTCGTTGGTCGCGACGCAGACGTCCGCTGTTTTGAACGTGCAGCGCTCGAGCCAGAGCATCAGCCGGTAGAACAGGTCGCGGCGCTGGAACTTCGCTTCGTACAGCTCGGGATTGATGTCGTGATGATCGAACAGGAATTTCTTGCCGAACAGCTTGTAGAAGGCGCCGATCAGGAACAGCGTATCCGGCGGATTGCAGGCGTGGATCGCGTCGAAGCCGCGCTCCATCAGCACACGGAGCGAGAGCGCGAATTCCGCGAGCAGCGCCCAGCTGTATTCCGCGAAATAGCCGAGCGCGCCGTTGGCCTCGAAGGGCATCGGATGGCGGTAGATCGCGATGCCGTCGATTTCCTCGTAGCCCTGCTCGTAGCCCTTGCCCTTCGGGCAGATGATCGACACGAGGTAGCCCGCGGCCGCGAGCGTGCGCGCTTCCTGCCAGACGCGGCGATCGAACGGCAGCGGCAGATTCTCGACGATGATGAGGACGCGGCGGCCATGCCGCGTTACCACGGCCGCGGAGCTCACTGCATGCTCTTCGACTGCCATCTTGTCACCAGCACACGCCGCGATAGTGCGCGTGATGCGCTGCGCGGTCGGGCAGCGACGCGACATCGAGCAGCAACTGCTCCGGACGCGTGTGCGCTTGCAGAGCTGCGAGGACTTCAGGGGTCTTGGTCGCAACGACGAGCACGTCCGCCTCGCGCACCAGCTCTGCGACGTCGCTCGTCATCACGGATGCGATGTGGGGGATGCTTTCTTCGATGAAGCGCCGATTGGCGCCGATCAGGCGCGCGACGTTCACCTGCGGATCGTAGATCGACAGCTGCAGGCCTTTGCCGATGAAGCGCTCCGCCATGATCACCAGCGGGCTCTCGCGGAGATCGTCGGTACCGGCCTTGAAGCTCAGGCCGAGCATGCCGACGCGGCGCTTGCCACTGGCGAGCACCTGCTCGATGGCGTGCTCGATGTGCGCAGTGTTGCTGGGCACGACGCTCGCGAGCATCGGCACTTCGATGTCTGCGCTCTTTGCCAGATACACGAGCGCCTTCAGATCTTTCGGCAGACAGGAGCCGCCGAAAGCAAAGCCGGGGCGCAGATAGGCGGGCGAGATGTTGAGCTGGCGATCCATGCACAGCAGCTTCATCACCTCGTGCGGATCGACGCTCGCCGCCTGACAGATGCGGCCGATCTCGTTCGCGAAGGTCACCTTCACGGCATGGAAAGTATTACAAGCGTACTTCAGCATCTCGGCAGTGCGGATCGAGGTGTGCACGAACTCGCACGGCAGATGACCGAAGATCCCGCGCAGCGCCGCAACGCCATGAGCATCGCTGGCGCCCACGACGGTCAGCGGCGGATGGTCGTAGTCGTGAATCGACGTCCCTTCACGCAGGAATTCAGGCTGGAAACACAGACTGAAGTCGACGCCGGCCTGCAGACCCGAGGCAGCTTCGAGTGCCGGCTGGATCACTCCCTCGACGGTGCCGGGCTTCACGGTGGAGCGCACGACGATGACGTGACGCGTCGACTTCTCGCCGAGCACGGCGCCGATCTGCTCTGCGACGCGCGTGATGGCGTCGAGGTTCTGGCTGCCGTTTGAGCGTGCCGGAGTGCCGACGCAGATGAACGACACGTCGGTCGCAAGGATCGCGTCGCGCACGGAATCCGTCACGGTGACGTTGCCGCGGCGGATCACGCTGCGCGTCAACTCCTGGATGCCGGTCTCGACGATCGGCGCCTGCCCTCGGCGCAGCATCTCGAGCTTCGCCTCGTCGATGTCGACGCCGGTCATTTCATGACCGTCGCGCGCCAGGCACGCAAGCGATACGGCGCCGACATATCCAAGGCCAAAAATGCTGATTTTGCGCGGCGCCGCCAGCGTGAGGGCCTCGTCGCCGACTGCATCGCGCAGCCACGCATGTGTGGCTGCGGTTTCTTTCTTCGCCGCATCGCTCTGCAATGTCATGCTCGCTCCCGGTCTGCGAATGTTCGCGCTCCGCGGAGCGGCAAGTTCTATGCCGCCATGGAAAATCTACAGTGCGCTGTCGTCGTCGTGCGACGTGGCTGACGCGCACACTCGTTTCACCGAATGTTCTTGGACGCGTGTCGTAGTTCGACGCATCACTGCGTGGCGATTTTTCTGACACTCATTGCGCAAAGGAGCACAAGAAAAAATTTATTACAAAGGAACTGTGACCCCGCTGGAAGAATTTGCATCTCACGCAGTGTGAGTTGAAGGGGCAGAACGAAGTGGATGCAAGGATTACTTTGCACGAGGGTGGATTGGGCAACCTGCTCGGTCGCTCACCCGCGATGAAACAGGTGTTCGCGCTGATCCAGCGCGTCGCACCGACCGAAGCGACTGTGATGATCATGGGCGAGAGCGGCTCGGGCAAAGAGCTGGTCGCCGAATGCATTCATCTGCTGAGTCATCGCGCGCAGGGACCGCTGGTCGCAATCAACTGCGGTTCGATTCCCGCTTCGCTGATCGAGGCCGAGTTGTTCGGCTATGAGAAAGGCAGCTTCACGGGCGCGTCGCGCTTGCACGCCGGCGTGTTCGAGCGCGCTACCGGCGGCACGCTGTTCCTGGACGAAGTCACGGAGATGCCGCTGGACATGCAGACGCGGCTGCTGCGCGTGCTGGAAACCGGGCGGTTCTATCGCGTCGGCGGCACGCAGGAGATCAAGACTGACATTCGCGTCGTGGCCGCGACGAATCGCAACGTCACCGAGGCGGTGGCGAATCGGCAGCTGCGCGAGGACTTGATGTATCGCCTTGCGGTGTTCCCGCTGCACTTGCCGCCGTTGCGCGATCGCGCTGGCGACGTGCCGCCGCTCGCGGAGCATTTCCTCGGCTTGCTCAATCGCGCGAACACTACGCACAAGCGGTTCTCAACGGCGTTCGCAGAAGCGCTGCGCACCTATCGCTGGCCAGGCAACGTGCGCGAGTTGAAGAATGCGGTGGAGCGCAGTTTTATTCTTGCCGACGACGTGCTCGATCTCGACCTGACGATGTCGATGGCGACGCAGACGCCGCAGCAGATCGAGCAGCCTCGCGCGGCGGGACTGCACGTTCCGCTGGGTTCGCGTCTCGACGAAGCAGAGCGCTCGCTGATCGAGGTGACGCTGGAATATTGCGAAGGCGACAAGCGTCGTGCCGCGTCGGTCCTCGGCTGCAGCCTGAAGACGCTGTACAACAAGCTCAACAGCTATGCGCGCACCGGGGCGCCGGACCGGACCCGAATCACCTCGAGCGCGCTGAGCTTGCAGTAGCCGCCAAACGCGCTAGACTCCATACCAGACATCCGTCTGGTATCGTCTCAACATGCCTGATCTCTCTCCCAAACAGCTGGAAGTGCTGGCTTTCATCCGTCGTTTCATGGAAAGCGGCGGGCTGCCGCCGACGCGCGGGGAGATAGCCGAGGGGCTGCGCCTGAAGAACCGGCAGGGGATCGATCAGCATTTGCGGGCGCTCGCTGCGAAGGGTGCGATCGAGCTGATTCCTGGCATTTCGCGAGGCATTCGTCTCGCGGAAGCCGCGCCGACGGGGCTGCCATTGCTGGGGCGAATCGCTGCGGGCGCGCCGATCCTCGCCTCCGCCAACATCGAGGATTACGTGAACGTCGATCCGACGCTGTTCCGGCCGGCTGCTGATTTTCTGCTGCGAGTTCGTGGCGACAGCATGAAAGACGCCGACATTCTCGATCGCGATCTGCTGGCCGTGCATCGCACGAAGCAGGTGCGCAACGGGCAGATCGTCGTGGCGCGCCTCGGCGATGAAGCGACGGTGAAGTATTACCGACGGCAAGGACAGCTGGTGCGGCTCGAGCCGGCGAATCCGGATTTCGCGCCGATCGAGATCAATCTGCGCGAGCAGGAGCTGACGATCGAAGGTCTGGCGACGGGCGTGATCCGCACGGCGCTGAGTCGCCGGTCGTGAACGTTCCGGTGCGCCGCGATGAATCGGGCCGAGACATTGCAACATCTGGCTTGGCTTTGCCGCAATGGCCGCACGACTCTCGCGCCGGTCATCGAAGCGAGCGGCTGGACGGAATTGGATGCCGTGTTGCCCGGCGGCGGCTGGCAGGTCGGCACCATCGTCGAGCTTATGCCTACCGCAATCGGTATCGGCGAGTTGCGGCTGATAGTGCCGGCGCTGGCGCGCATCACCAGTGCGGGTCGTCACGTCACGCTGATCGCTCCACCGTACGTTCCGTTCGCACCCGCGCTGTCGCAGCACGGCGTGCGGCTCGACCGGTTGCTCGTCATTCAGGCGCAGCAGGCCGAAGACATTCTGTGGGCGACCGAACAGTCGCTGCGTTGTAGATCTTTCGGCGCCGTGCTCGCGTGGCCGGCGGCGAAGATTCGAGATCGCGAGATCCGTCGCTTGCAACTCGCGGCCGAAGCCGGCGGCAGCACCGGATTTATTTATCGCGACGTCGATGCCGCCCACGAAGCTTCGCCTGCGGCGTTGCGCTTGAGACTGCGACGAATCGCGAACGCGTTGCAGGTCGACGTCGTCAAATGCCGCGGTGGACGCAGCGGCGTATCCGTGAAGGTGGAAGCGCCGTGCTCTGGTTGTGCATAGCGCTGCCGCAATTGCCTCTGGAAGCCCTGCGTTCCGAGGACACTGACGCGCCGTTGGTCGTGACTGCCTGCGAAGGCAGCGCACGCTGGGTCGTCTGCGGCAACCCGGCCGCGCAGAACGCGCGGCTCAAGCCCGACATGAACTACACGGTGGCGCTCGCGCTCTGCCCTGCCGTGCAAAAGATCGAGCGCAGTCCTGCTGCGGAAACTGCGGCACTGGAGCGGCTCGCCGCCTGGGCTTACCAGTTCAGCAGCACGGTGATCCCGGGAGAAGTGCCGCTCGATTTCCGCCAGGCGCGCAGCGGCGCGTTGTGGCTCGAGATCGCCGGCAGCCTCAAATTGTTCGGCGGTTTTCGCAATTTCATCGCGGCACTGGAGCGCGAGCTCGCGCTTCTACACTACAGCTATCAGCTCGGCATCGGACCGACGCTGGAAGGCGCTGCTCTGTTGGCGCGTAGCGGCATCCGTGTCGTCATGTCTTCGACCGCGGCACTGCAGTTGCGGATTCGCAATCTGCCGCTTGCGTTGCTGTCGCTGGAACCGGTGATTGCCGGCGCCTTGCATACGGCGGGCGTGCGAACCATCGGTCTGCTGCTGGAATTGCCGCGCGGTGCCGTGAACAAGCGGTTCGGAGTGCAGTTGGGTAATTTCCTCGACCGTCTGGTCGGCACGGTTGCGGATCCGCGGCCGGTTTTCCGGCTCCCCGCTCGCTACGATGCGCGCTTCGATTTCGAATTCGAGGTGAAAAGCACCGAAGCGTTGCTGTTCCCGCTGCGGCGCATGCTGCACGAATTCGCCGGCTTTCTGCGCGCGCGCGATACCGGCGTGCAGCGCTTCACGATCACCTTCGCGCATCGTGGCGCGACCAACACGTCGGTGGACATCGGCTTGTCGCTGGCCGATCGCGATGCGAACCTGTTTCTGACGCTGGTGCGCGAACGGCTCGAGCATCTCGAGCTGCCCGCGCCGACGATCGGACTCGGCCTCATCGCCGATCAGTTCGCGATGCCCGCGGCGCTGCAGGCAGACCTGGCGCACGGTTCTTTGCAACAGAACGAGGAGCTCGCGCATACGATCGATCGACTCGCAGCACGTCTCGGCGCGCAGCACGTTCACGGACTGCGACAGGTTGCGGATCATCGGCCGGAAGCGAGCTGGACGGCGGCGCCGCTGCAAGCCACGCGCGAAACTCCGCAATTTCCCGAGCGACCGCTCTGGCTTCTGCCGGAACCCAAGCCGCTGCAGCTGTCGGTCATGCCGCAGATCGTGTCGGGTCCCGAGCGCATCGAGGGCGGCTGGTGGGACACCGTGGACGTACAGCGCAATTACTACGTCGTGCATCTGAGCAATGGCTCGAGCCTGTGGGTCTATCAGGATCTCGGCGAGCGCGGCGGCTGGTATTTGCACGGATTCTGGTCATGAGCGGGTACGCTGAGCTGCATTGCCTCAGCAATTTCTCGTTCCTGCGCGGGGCGTCGCATCCGGGCGAACTGGTTAGGCGAGCGGCAGAGCTGGGTTATACGGCGCTTGCGGTGACCGATGAATGCTCGATGGCCGGCGTCGTGCGGGCACACGATGCGGCCAAACAGTACCAGCTGAAATTGATCATCGGCGCGGAATTCCGTACGCCCGACGATCTGCATCTGGTGCTGCTCGCGCCGACGCAAACTGCTTATGCAGAAATCTGTGCGTTGATTACCCGTGCGCGTCTCGCGGCAGACAAGGGCACGTATCGACTGACGCGCGCCGATTTCCAATCAGGGCTCGATCACTGTCTCGCGTTGTGGGTGCCGCCAGCCGAGCCGCGCGCCAGTACGGCTGGGTGGCTGCGCGAACTGTTTCCTGGGCGATGCTGGATTGCAATCGAGCTTCACTTGGGCGCCGACGATGCAGCACGTCTTGCACGTCTGCAGCAACTCGGCGCCGCACATGGATTGCCGTTAGTAGCAACTGGCGACGTGCACATGCATTTGCCGGAACGACGGGCGCTGCAGGATACGGTCACTGCGATCCGTCATCGTTGCACGCTGGCGGCAGCAGGCCATCGCTTGTTTCCTAACGGCGAACGGCATCTGCGCTCGTACGAGCAGCTGCGGAAAATTTATCCGCGCGAGCTGCTCGATGAAACGCTGCACGTCGCGCAACGCTGCGAGTTCTCGCTGAACGAGCTGCGCTATCGTTATCCGCGCGAGCTCGTCCCGCCAGGCATGGAAGCGTCCGAGCACCTGCGCAACCTGACCGAGCGCGGCTTGAAGATGCGCTGGCCGGGAGGCCTGCCGGAGAAGATCCGCACGGTCGTAGACAAGGAGCTCGCGCTGATCAAACAGCTGCAGTACGAGCATTTCTTTCTCACGGTCCATGAAATCGTCGAATGGGCGCGCGGGCGGCCGAAACCGATCCTGTGCCAGGGACGCGGTTCGGCGGCGAATTCGGTCGTGTGCTACGCCTTGCGCATCACCGAGGTGAATCCGGACAACATCGCGATGCTGTTCGAGCGCTTCATCAGCGCGGAGCGCAACGAGCCGCCGGATATCGACGTCGACTTCGAGCACGAAAGACGCGAGGAGGTCATCCAGCACGTGTTCGAGAAGTATGGGCGCGAGCGCGCAGCGCTGGCCGCAACCGTCATCACGTATCGAACGAAAAGTGCGCTGCGCGACGTCGGTCGTGCACTGGGATTGGACCCGGATGTGATCGATCGCCTCGCGAAAGCGCAGGCGTACTGGGATGACTGGCAAACGTTCCGCGACAGCGTCGCCGCGCAAGGACTGCATCTGGATGCGGCTGTCATCCAGCGACTGTGCGCGCTGGTCAAGGAGCTGCTGAATTTCCCGCGGCATCTGTCGCAGCACGTTGGAGGTTTCGTAATAGCGCAGGATCGGGTCAGCGACCTGGTGCCGGTCGAGAACGCGGCAATGCCGCAGCGTACGGTCATTCAGTGGGACAAGACCGACCTGGAATCGCTCGGCCTGTTGAAGGTCGACGTGCTTGCGCTCGGCATGCTGACCGCCGTGCAGCGGACGTTCGATTTGCTCGCGACCGCCGGCATCGGGCCGACGCACATGGAACAGATTCCGCGCGAGGATTCCGCAACGTACGACATGATCTGCAAGGCCGATACAGTCGGCGTATTCCAGATCGAGTCGCGCGCGCAGATGAGCATGTTGCCGCGGTTGCGACCTCGCAATTACTACGACCTGGTGATCGAAATCGCAATCGTGCGGCCCGGACCTATCAAGGGCGGCATGGTGCATCCCTATCTGCAACGACGCGATTTGCCCGACGCTGAGGTGCCCTACCCCAGCGAAAAACTCCGCCCGGTGCTCGAGAAGACGCGCGGCGTGCCAATTTTCCAAGAGCAGGTGATGCAGATCGCCATCGTCGCCGCCGGTTTTTCGGCCGGCGAAGCCGATCAGCTGCGGCGTGCGATGGGCGCCTGGCAGCGCAGCGGCAGAATGAATCTGTATCAGCAGAAGCTGATGGACGGCATGCGCGCCAACGGCTACTCGGAAGCGTTCGCTGAGGCCATCTACAAACAGATCGAAGGATTTGGCGAGTACGGCTTTCCGGAATCGCATTCGGCGTCGTTCGCGCTGCTCACCTATGTTTCGAGCTGGTTGAAATTGCATCGCCCTGCGGCGTTTTTTGCCGGTCTGATCAACAGCCAGCCAATGGGCTTTTATCAACCGGCGCAGTTGCTGGAACAGGCGAAACGTCAGGAGGTGCCGATCCTGCCGGTGGACGTCACTGTCAGCGTGTATCAGTGCACGCTCGAACGCGATGCGCAGGGAATCGACGCGATCCGGCTCGGATTGCGACTGGTCAAAGGATTGCGCGACGAAGAAGCACAGCGGCTCGCTGCCGCGCGCAGCAAGCAGACTTTCGCTTCGATGGCCGAAGTGGTGCAGCGAGCGGAGCTGTCGCCGCGCGGAACGCGCGCGCTCGCGATGTGCGGGGCGCTGCGCAGCCTCACCGAGCATCGCAATCTCGCGTTTTGGGAAGCGTTGGCAGTGGAGCGAACGCGGCTGCCACTGGCGGGGGAGTCGATCGACGAACAACTACCGACGTTACCGCCGCCGACTGAATGGGAAGAGATTCTGCGCGACTACTACCAGCTCGGTCTCAGCACCGGGCGACATCCGCTGGCGGTATTGCGTCGACGCTTGCAAGCGCTCGGAGTCGTCAGACGTCGCGACTTGGCAGCAATCGGCAGCGGCAGTCAGGTGTGCGTCAGCGGGCTGGTTACACATCTGCAGCATCCGCAAACGGCGAAAGGCGTCGTCTTCGCTTCGCTCGAGGACGAGACCGGCATCAACAACATCATTTTCTGGCCGAAGGTGTTCGAGGCCGAGCGACACAACATCGTCGGCACGACGCTATTGATCGTGCACGGCGAGCTGCAGAACGAGAAAGGAGTGATTCACGTCGTCGCCCAGCGCGTCGAAGACTACTCGCACTGGGTCGCGCGGCTGCCCCGCAAGTCGCGGGACTTTCATTGAGGGAAACCGGCGCCTCAGGCGCGCGGATAGGAGATCGTATCGACTCTCAGCTTGGCGTAGCGGCTGGCTGCCAACGCTTTACGCAGCTTCTTCGCGGCATCGGCACGCTCTCGACGCGACTCGTTGACCGCCGTCTTGGCAACCACGAGGTCGATGACCTGCCCTCGTACGATCTGGCGCCTTTCGAGTGTGTTCATTGTGGTACCTCCACAGTGACCCGATCTTTCCGCAGTGCTACTGGAAAAAGCCCCGCCGGATCTTACGTCCGACGGGGCTCTCCGTTCAAATAGAAGCCTGGCAGTGACCTACTCTTGCATGCCCGAAGGGCACACTACCATCGGCGCGCGGCGTTTTCACTTCCGAGTTCGGAATGGGATCGGGTGGTTCCCACCTGCTATGGCCGCCAGGCAAATTGGCTCACGTAGCGGTCGATTCCTGTTGAGGGTTCAACCGCACCTGAATTCGAAAGTTGTTCGACGCACTGTCGCATTGAGTAAATCAGACGCACACCATGCATTGCATCAGACCGCTGCATCGCGGCCCAAGCGCATTGGGTGTTATATGGTCAAGCCTCACGGGCAATTAGTACTGGTTAGCTCAATGCATTGCTGCACGTACACACCCAGCCTATCAACGTCGTAGTCTGCGACGGCCCTTTAGGGGAATCGAGTTCCCAGGGAAACCTAATCTTGGGGGGGGCTTCCCGCTTAGATGCTTTCAGCGGTTATCCCGTCCGTATATAGCTACCCGGCAGTGCCACTGGCGTGACAACCGGAACACCAGAGATACGTCCATCCCGGTCCTCTCGTACTAAGGACAGCTCACCCTCAAGTTTCCAACGCCCACGGCAGATAGGGACCGAACTGTCTCACGACGTTCTGAACCCAGCTCGCGTACCACTTTAAATGGCGAACAGCCATACCCTTGGGACCTGCTACAGCCCCAGGATGTGATGAGCCGACATCGAGGTGCCAAACTCCTCCGTCGATGTGGACTCTTGGGAGGAATAAGCCTGTTATCCCCGGAGTACCTTTTATCCGTT
>DATJIP010000099.1:0-3390 GCA_035493235.1 Steroidobacteraceae bacterium | reverse complement strand
GTTCGGTTTCATCGGCCTCGACCCGCTCAGCAACCTTGACCCGGCCGTGCGCGAGATCGAGCAGACGCGTCAGCTCGCCGAACGCACGATCTACTACCTGCAACGCGCCCCCGGCCTGCTCGACATGGAAGTCGAGCGTCTCGTGTATCAGCTCGCAGCAATGCCCGAGTCGGAGCACACGCTGACCAACATCGATCGCCTGAGCCTCGCCGCAGAAGCGATCGGCACTCTGTCGAATCGCGCGCCGGACATCATTGCAAGCGAGCGACAAGCCATCATTTCCCAACTCACCGCCGCGCTCCACACCGAACAGGATCGTCTGCAGCCGCTGCTGGTGAGCCTGCGCGACGTGCTGAATGCCGGCACGCAAACATCTCAGTCCTTGACTGGCACTGTCACTGCGCTGGATGCATTCGTCGCACGATTCCAGCCCGACCGGCCACAGCCCGCGGATCCCGCCACGCCGAAACGCCCCTTCGACATCACCGAGTACGCTGCGACCGCACGCGATCTTGCTGCCGCAGCCGAGCGCGTGCAGTCGCTGCTCGCTCAGCTCGACGAGTCGAGCAAGGGCGTGGAGAGCGTCACCCGTGTGGCGAGGCAAGAGGTGAACGGCATCATCGATCACGCCTTCAGGCTCGCCCTGTTGCTCATCCTCGCGTTGGGATTCACCGCGGTGTCGTGCGCGTTGCTCTATCGCTACTGGAGCCGGCGGCTGCCCCCGGTCCGTATGGCTGGCGTACCGCCGGTGACGTGATAGTGCCGCGGGGCTATTCCGGCACTGTGGAGACTGGCGCCATGATGCATAAGTATTTCCTGCGGCTGGTGATTGCGCTTGGATGCGTGCTCGTTGCCGCATGCGAGAGCGGACCCACCATCCGCGCGGACGGCGATCCGTCCGTCGACTTCACCGCGTACAAGACGTTCGGCTTCTTCGACCAACTGTCCACGGACAAATCGAAATACGCAACGATGCTGACCGGCCGGCTCAAGGACGCGACGCGCGCCGAGCTGACGAAGCGCGGCTATACGGAGGCGCCGTCGCCGCAGCTGCTGGTGAATTTCAGCACCAACGTCGAGAACCGCACTGAAGTGAATAGCACCGGTTCCTCCGCGTCCTATGGCTTCTACGGCTATCGCGCCGGCATGTATGGCGCGTGGGGCGGCTATCCGCAGGACGTGTACACGACTCATTACCAGCAAGGCACCCTCGCGATCGACATGGTCGACTCGGCGAAGAAGCAGCTGGTCTGGCAGGGCATCGCGCAGGCGAAGCTCACAAAGACGATGCTCGACAACCCGGGCGCCGCAATCGGCTCCGTGGTCGCGGACATCTTCGAGAAGTATCCGGTCAAGGCGCCGGAGGCAGCGAAATAGGCAGGTGCATCATGTTCAGTACCACGGGTGTTTGCAGGTTCCTTGCTTCGACCGTCGCAGCGCTGCTCGCGCTCGGCGTCGCGCATTCCGCCGTTGCGGCAGATGAAGAAAACCCGTCCGGGTTCTACATCGGCGCCGGTGTCGGCCAGTCCACCGTCAAGCTCGACAACCTCGAAGGCGTCGGCGATGTGCTCGAGGATCTCGACAGCAGCGCTACCGCGTGGAAGCTCGTGGTCGGCTGGCGCTTCAATCCGTACATCGCCCTCGAAACGAACTACATCGACCTCGGCGCACCGGACGGCAGCTTCGACGCCACCGGATCGAGCGGCCACTACAAGATCGAGCTCGCGGGCTTTGCCATCGATGCCGTGGGCACGATACCGATCGGCATCTTCGAGCTCTCCGGCAAGGTCGGCTACTACTGGAACGACGCCAACCTGAAAGTGAACTTCGACAATATCGGCCCGAACAACGGCAACGTGTTCAACGGCTCGAGCAACGGCGAAGCGGTGACGTACGGCGTCGGTGCCGGCGTCACGTTCTTCGGGCACCTCAACACCAAGGTCGAGTACGAGTACTACGACATCGACGAGGTCGACAGCTCTTATGCGCTGTGGCTGACAGGAGCGTGGCGGTTCTAACGCGAAGCCTGGTCATCATCGCTTGTCTGCTGCTGCGGCCGGCCCTGGCCGCGGAGCCGGCAAGCGAAGACGTCGACGCGCAGGCTGCACCGGATTCAGCAGCCGTCATTGTCGACGGTGTGGAGCTGTTTCGTGTCGCAGGGAGCGCCTCGTTTCCCGCGGCAGAGCGCGCTGCGCGTGTGACCGCCCGCATCGTCGCCGCCGCCGGCGATCCGCACATCCCTGCCAACGCCATCAAGACCGAGCAGCGCGAAAGCCGCATCGATATCGTCGCCGGCAGCAGGCATCTGGTCGGTGTGGTCGCCGCGGATGCCACGCTCGAAGGCATTGCCATGCCCGACGCGGCGCTGCTGCGCGCGATGCACATCCACGACGCCATAGTTCGTTACCGGGCGGAGCGCACGACCGAGCGACTGGTGCAATCCGCAATGATGGCCGGCGCCGCGACAGCCGTGGCGGCACTGGCCTTGTGGCTCATCTGGACCGGCTTCCGGCGCGCGCGTCTGAAACTGGACCAGCGCTACCGGACGCGCGTGCACAGCCTGAGCATTCAATCGTTCGAGGTCGTCAGAGCTGAGAGCATCTGGCGCGCGCTCGATGCCACGCTGAGCACGCTGCGCTGGCTGGTAGTCGCTGCGATCGTCTATGCGCTGGGCACGTTCGCACTGGGCCAATTTCCGTGGACTCGCGCCGCTGCGCCGCGGCTGCTCGATGTCGTCGCCAAACCCGTGATATCGATGGTCTCGGCAGTGCTGAGCTACATCCCGAAACTCGTCTTCCTGGTGCTGCTGTTCCTCGCCGTGCGCTACTTCCTGAAGGTGCTGGCGATGTTCTTCGCAGCCGTCGGCGCCGGTCGCGTGCCGCTGCGCGGCTTCGATGCGGAGTGGGCGCAGCCTACTTATCACATCGCACGGATACTGATCATCCTGCTCACGCTGGTCATCGCCTATCCCTACCTGCCGGGATCGGGCAGCGCTGCGTTCCAGGGCTTGTCGATCTTCGCCGGCCTGATGCTCTCGCTCGGCGCGTCGTCAGCGATGGCCAGCTTGATCGCGGGCTACACCGTGACCTATCGGCGCGCGTTTCGCGTCGGCGATCGCATCACCGTGGGCGACCTCACCGGCGAGGTGTCCGACGTGCGACTGATGGTCACGCACCTGCGCACAGCGAAGAACGAGGAAGTCGTCGTCCCGAACTCGCTGGTGCTGCAGAGTCACGTCGTCAACTACACCAAGCTCGCGCGCTCGCACGGCCTGATCCTGCACACGACCGTGTCCATCGGCTACGAGACACCGTGGCGCCAGGTCGAAGCGATGCTGCAGCTCGCGGCGGAGCGAACCGAGGGAGTGCTGCGCGAGCCGACGCCGTTCGT
>DATJIP010000098.1:0-7228 GCA_035493235.1 Steroidobacteraceae bacterium | reverse complement strand
CGCCACAGGAAACGCTGCAATCGGCCATCGAGCAGATCCGCGCCATGTCGATCAGCCCGGCGTTCGTGGTCCACACCGGCGACGTCTCGCATCTTTCCAAGGCGCAGGAGTTCGACGATGCCGCCCGCATCATCGACGGCGTCGGCCGGCCGGTACACTACGTGCCCGGTGAGCACGACGTGATCGGCGACGACGGCGCGGGGTTCTTCGCGAAGTTCAACGGTAGCGCCGAGCGCAAGTGGCACAGCTTCGATTACAACGGCACGCACTTCGTCGCGCTGGCGAACGTACTCAATCTGCAGGCCGGCGGCCTCGGGCGGCTCGGCAACGAGCAACTGGAATGGCTGGAGAGCGATCTCAAAGGCCGGACGGCCAGCACGCCGATCGTGGTCCTGGCGCATATGCCGCTCTGGGCGCTGTATCCGCAATGGGGCTGGGGGACCGACGATGCCGCGCAAGCGCTCGCTTATCTCAAGCGCTTCGGCTCGGTGACGGTGCTCAACGGCCACATTCACCAGGTGATGCAGAAGGTCGAGGGCAACGTGCAGTTCCACACGGCGCGCTCGACTGCTTTCCCGCAACCCGCGCCGGGCACCCCCGGGGCGGCTCCCGGTCCGATGAAGGTGCCGGCAGAAGTCCTGCGCTCGATGCTCGGCGTGAGCACGGTCGGAGTTCGTCCGCACATGAAGGGGCTGGCGATTTCGGATGCGGTGCTCAGCTCGGGAGCGGCTACCGCCATGCCGACGGCGGCAGCCGCGCCGGCTGCGGCAGCGGGCGCGGCCAATGCCGCGCGGACGATCTCCATCAGCAACTTCACCTTTGCGCCGACTGCAATGACGGTGCGTGCCGGGCAGGAGCTGACGTGGATGAACGAGGACGACGCGCCTCACACGGTCGTCGGGTCGGATCCGGGCTCACCGCTCAAGTCACCGGCACTAGACACCGGCGACCGATACTCCGTGACGATCACGCGGCCGGGCACCTATCGATACTTCTGCTCGCTCCATCCGCATATGACCGGCAGCATCAACGTCACGTGAGAGCACGCCGACCGGCGCGACGTCACGGCTCCATGTCGGGCGACTCGGTGATCCTGCCGGTGCCCGACTACCTGGCGAGTGCCGCCGCCTTCTTCGTCAGCGGATGATCTGCGCCTACGGTCGGAGCGAGCTGCGTGATCGCTTCGACGGACAACTCGCGCGCGCGGTCGGGGTGTCCGCGAGCCTGCTCAACATCGACCTGCGTGAGCAGAGTAAGTCCGACCCAGTACGAGGGCTGCCCGGCAACCGCAACCTTGCGCGCGATAGCGCTGGCCTTGGCTGCAAACTCATCCGCCTGTTCGAGCTCGCTCGATAGCAAGGCAGCGTGAGCGAGCCCCACGAGCGCGGCGATCTGATCGGGCATGCGCCGGTTGGCGCGCTCGAGCTGCGAGAGCATCTGCTGCAGTCCAGCCTTGCCGTCGTCGAGCGAACCCTCGGCGAGGTCCAGCAGGCCGCTCTCGAGCAGGTAGCTCATGCGCATCGTATGTTCGGGCGGCAGGGTCGCCTCGATGAATTGCTCGGCACGTGCGCGCGCCGCGCGAGCCTCGACCAATGCGCCCTTCTCGCGGCTGACGGAGATCAGCCCGATGAGCGCACCGGCTTCCATCTCCGCATCGTCCTCGCCGCTCGACGTGCGCAAAGCACTTGAGAAGTAGAACTGTGCGTCATCGAGCCGGTTGAGAAATACCAGCCGCCGGCCATAGGTCACGCTCACCCATTGATCCGGCGTGCCGTCGCCCCACAACGCATGGCCGATCCCCAGGCCGGACTCGAACAGCTGCGCCGCGCCGAGCATGTCGCCCATGTCGGAGCGCACGATGGCCCAGCTGTTGTAGAGAAGCAGTGCGTTGGCCGTGCGCTCCCGTCCGAGTTCCTTGAGCAGAGCCAGTGTGCCGCGGTGAAAATTGTCAGCGACCTGGTACTGACCCGCGGCGCGCAGCGAAGTCCCGAGCTGTACCCGCGGCGAAATCCAGTGCACCCGCGCGCGCGGAAACACCTTCTGCGCGTGCGCGAGCGACGCTTGCGCCGCCGCGATCGCGCCAGGCACGTCCTGCCGGGTCAAGTCGAGATCCGATTTCTGTTCGAGGCATTCGATGAGCGCCGGCGAATTCGGCACCTGCCGTTGCAGCTCGGCGATTGCGCTGTCGAGCAGCTCGACGGCCTGTCGCAAACGCCCGGCGTAGTGGTGCATGCGACCGAGCTCGCAAGCAGACTGCCAGCGCAGCTCGGCGTGATTGCCTGCGACAGCGCGAGCGTGTGCCTTCTCGAACAGGTCCAGCGCCCGGCGATACTGACCGACGCGCGCATACAGCATGCCGAGGTTGAGGACCTGCTCGATCGCCACCGGACTGTCGATCGAGCCATAGCTTTCGAGGGCCTGCTCCGCGCGGGCCAGCAGCTCCCGCGTCGTGAACGGACGACCGGTGGTACCGGCATCGGTGAGCACGAACTCCGCGAAGTCGCGCGAGAACTCGGCACGCGACGCCTGATCCTCCGCGAGCCGTCGCTGTTCTTTCGCCTGAACCATCTGCCAGAACGAGAACGCGCCCGCGACGATCAGTGCAAGCACCATGACGGTCGCACTGAGCACTGCTGTGCGATTCCTTTGCACGAACTTCGCAATGACGTAGCGGAACGAGCGCGGCCGCGCCGACACAGGCTCGTGCGCCAGGTGACGCCGCAAATCCTGCGCGAAGGCCTCGGCAGTGCGGTAGCGCTCATCAGGATTCCTGCGCAGCGCCATCGCCACGATGTTGTCGAGATCGCCACGGAGGCTCCGCTGCCACTGCGTCTGCTCAGCGACATCCGACAGATGCGGCGCATCCGTTTCAAGCGTCAGCCGGATCACCTCAGCAGAGGTCTGCGGCTCGTCGCGAGCACGCCAGGGGCGTCGACCGGCGAGCAGCTCGAACAGCACAATGCCGAGCGCAAAGACATCGGCCGCCGTAGTGATCGGCTGGCCGAGCAATTGCTCGGGCGAGGCGTACCCCGGCGTGAGCCCCGGGCCCATGTGGCGCGTCAGCGGCGTCAGATCGTCACCGCCGGTCGACAACAACGCAGCGATGCCGAAGTCGAGCAGCTTCACTTCACCCTGCTCGGTCACGAGGATGTTCGAAGGCTTGAGGTCGCGGTGCACGACCAGGTTGCTGTGGGCATGCGCGACGGCAGCGAGCACGTCGAGGAACAGCCGGATGCGCTCCTCGATGCCAAGAGCATGCTCATTGCAATATTCATCGATGCGCTGCCCGCGCACGTATTCCAGAACGAGATAGGGCTGACGACCTGCCTCGACACCGGCATCCAGCAGTCGTGCGATGTTCGGATGCTGCAGGCGGGCGAGCACGCGTCCCTCGCGCCCGAAGCGCTGCTCGGAAGGATGCCCGACAAGCGCGGCATTCAGGAGTTTGACCGCCACCTGCCCTTCGAACCGGCCGTCGCTGCGATGTGCGAGCCAGACGGTTCCCATGCCGCCGAAGCCGAGCGGCTTTTCCAACGTGTATGCACCGATCGCGTGCCCTTCGAGGCCGGTCGGCAGCCGCGCATGAATTGGTGCTTCGAGGAATTTGTTGTCCGCAACCTCGGCGACGCCGAGCAGGCAGGACCGGACGTGCGCGGCCAGCTCAGGGGCGCGACTCTCCAGATTCTTGAGCCATGACTCGCGCGCACTGCCCGGCAGATCCAGCGCCTCGTCGAGCAAGGGGCTGATCTCGCTCCACCGTTCTTCCAGCGCCGTCATGGCGCATATTGTGCCACTCCATTGCCGAACGACCAGTTCTCCTTGCGCGTCTCGACCAGCGTGATGAAGACGTCCTCCCGGCGAATGCCCAGGCGCTCGTGCAGGCCGGCAGCGATGGCCTTATAGAGCGCGCGCTTCATCTCGACCGTGCGCCCTTCGTTCAGCGTGATCTCGATGATCAGCCAACCGGGCCCGCGCTCGATGCCGAGGTAGCTCGGATCGATGCTGCAGGCGCCGGGCGCGTACTGATGGAACAGCTGAAAGCGGTCGTCCGGCGGCACGTTGATCGTGACCCGCATCGCTTCGTAGATGATGTCGCCGATTGCGCGGCGCTGCTCCGGCCAGCTTCCCTGGGCAAGATGGATGTGAACGAGTGGCATGGCGTCCTCACAATGCAGCGCCGGCAAGATGCTCGAACTCGGCGATGCCGACGACATCCGGCAGGCGGACGATGCGTCCACGCTGTGCCCACTGCCCTTCCGCTACTTCGACGATCACCGCTGACGTGACCACGGTCCGCCCTTGCGGTGCGCACTTTTCTGCAGCGGCTTGAATCCCTGCCGCGAACTCTGCCTTGCGCCTGCCGTCGAGCACGCCCGCAGTGACGTACAGCGTCATGAACACGCCGCAAAGCGAACGATCGGCCGCGACGCCGGCCGAATAGAAGCGACCGGCCGGTAACTCGTGCAGGGAGACCAGTGCGCGCGAGCGTGGGCCCGGACGATCAGGTAAGGACTCGGCGCGCGCCGCGACCTCGGTGAGCGAAGCTGCGAGACGATCCTGCGCCTGGGCGTCGTAAGCACCTGGCGTAAGCGTGACGAACATGAATGGCATGGCTGGCGACCTCGGGACTTTGGCAGCGCCATTACGCCATCCAGCGTGCATTTCCACCATTGTCACGACTGCCATGATTCGTGCCGATATTGCCATCGGCCATCTCCTGCACGATCAGTGCTACCCTCGCCAGCATGAAAGTAGACATCATCGCGCTCGACGATTGCGGCCCGGCCGCACTCGGCATCACGCTCGACGTTCTGGAAACCGTCAATCGCCTCGCGCAGCGCCCGGTATTCGAGTGGCGCGTGCTGTGCATCCAGGGATCTGCGAGCCGCGCACGCTACGGAGTACGGGCAGCCGCACAGCAGCTGTCTCGTGCCCGCCCGCGCGATCTCGTCATCGTGCTGGGCGCGGGCGCGGCAACAGCGGAAGGATTGCGCGAACGCCTGGCGAACGATGATGTCCTTGAGGCGGGTAAGTGGATTGGCAGTGCCTGGAGCAGCGGGTCGGTCGTGGCGGCTTCGTGCACTGGAGTTTTCCTGCTGGGTGCGGCAGGTCTGCTCGACGGTAGACGTTGCACCACGACGTGGTGGCTGGTGCCGACGCTGGCAGCGCTTCATCCAACGTGCAACGCGGAGGCGGATGCAATGATCACTGAAGATCGTCGCGTATGGACCGCCGGCGCGTCGTTCGCGCACATCGATCTGATGCTCAGCCTGACTGCTCGCTTCGCCGGACCGCAGCTCGCGCAGCAGACAGCGCGTTATCTCGTCGTCGACCAGCGCGCGTCGCAGGCGCGCTATGTCATTCCTGCGTTTCTTGCCGCTCAGGATTCACTGGCGTCGAAAGTCGAGGGCTACGTCCGGCGTCGGCTCGCACGCCCGATCGATCTCGAAGCCATGGCGAGCTCGATGGGAACCAGCGGCCGCACGCTGAATCGGCGCATCCGGCGCGCTACCAGCCTCTCGCCGATGCGCCTGGTGCAGAAGATCCGCGTCGATGCCGCCTTGCATCTGCTCGACACGACGCGGCTGACGCTGCCGCAGATCGCCGAGCGCGTGGGCTTCGCGGATTCATCCGCGCTGTATCGGCTGCTTGTGCGCCATACGGGCAAGAGCCCGACGGAATTGCGATCGCGCTGAGCGAAGCGCGTCAACGTCGACTGGCAGCGATCACGTCCTGTGTGTCCTGTCCCAGTGCCGGTGCGGCGAACGGTGCCGGTCCGGGCGTGCGACCGAACTTGATCGGCCGCGCCACACCGCGATAGCTACCGAGCGTGGGATGATCGATCGCGGTGACGATCTCTTCGGCGAGCACTTGCGGGTGATCGAACATGTCCTCGATCCGTCGCGCCCGCGCACACGGCACTTCGTCGCCGAACAGCTGCTCCCACTCCGTCGCAGTGTGCGTCATCAGCGCGGCGCGCAGCTTCGGCACGATCTCCGCTGCATGTTGCGCGCGCTTGCGCACAGTGTCGTATCGCGCATCGTTACCGAGCTCGGTCAGGCCGGTCTTCTCGCACAGCGCCTGCCAGAAATGCGGCGTGTTCGCCGAGAGGTACAGGTAGCCTTCGCGCGTCGGATGCAGGCCGGTGATGCCGCCCGAGCGCATGTCGCGCCAGATATCGAGCGCCTCGCCTTCCGCCCAGATCATGCGCGCAGACTGCATCGTCAGCGCGCTTCGCAGCAGCGACACGCCGACGAACTGGCCCTGTCCGCTGCGCTCACGCTCGAACAAAGCGGAGGCGACGCCCGCGGCGACCAACGCGGCGGCATAGTAGTCGACCATGGAGCCGTGCACGATCTCCGGCGCACCGTCGGGCTTGCCCTGCAGCACACACATGCCGCTCATCGCCTGCAACACCTGGTCATAGCCCGCCTTGTCTTTGAGCGGACCGGTCTCGCCATAACCCGTCACCGCGCAATAAATCAGCCGCGGGTTCAACCGCGCGAGCCGCTCATAGTCGATGCCGAGCCGCTCGGGCACGCCGGGACGGAAGTTGTGCACGAGCAAGTCGGCGAGCTCGACGAGCCGCAGCAAGGCTTCGAGGCCTTCGGGATTCTTGAGATCGAGCACGACGCCCTGCTTGCTGCGATTGACGCCGAGGAACGCGCGATTCTCCGATTGCAGCGTTGAAGGATATTGACGCAGGTTGTCGCCGCCGGGCGGCTCGATCTTGATGACATCTGCGCCCTGGTCGGCGAGCAGCGTGCAGCCGTACGGGCCCGCGATGTACGCGCTCAGGTCGAGCACGCGCACGCCGCTGAGCGGACCCGCTGGACCCGAGCGTCGGGCGCCGTCGAAAGGTGAGGAAGCTGTCATTGTGATTCCGGCGCGAGCGGCATCCACGTCAGCCGCCAAGTGCGGTCGCGACGTCCGCCCGCGCGATAGTAGGGAGAGAACACCAGCGCCGGACGACCGAGTGGCGCGACGCGCACATCGGGTCCTTCGGCCGCATCTGTTGCAGGCAATGTTTCCAGCCACGACGGATCGGTCGGCGATGGCACGCGCAGCGTCTCTTCGATCTTGTACCCGTCGATCAGGCTGGTCGCATACGCGAGCGGTCCGCGCGTGATGGCGAAATAGTCGAAGTGCATGACTTCCTGGCGTATCGGTGAGTCGTCCGGCGCCAGCGATTCCTGCGTGCTGCTATGAGTTTTGACATGCAGCTGCG
>DATJIP010000097.1:0-27645 GCA_035493235.1 Steroidobacteraceae bacterium | reverse complement strand
TTGACGATGCGCTTATCGATCTTGGTGCTCATGTTCAGAACTTCCCGTAATAGCCTTCTTTGAGCGCATCGAAGAGGTTCGCGGCGGTATGCATCTCGCCGTCGTATTCGATTTCCTCGTCGCCCTTCACCTTCATCTCCGAGCCGTCTTCCAGCGTGAACACGTAGGTCGTGTTCTTGAGGTCCTCTTCTTTGACCAGCACGCCCTGGAAAGCTTCCGGATTGAAGCGGAACGTCGTGCAGCCCTTCAGGCCCTGCTCGTAGGCATACAGATAGATGTCCTTGAAGTCCTCGTACTTGTAGTCGGTCGGCACGTTCGCGGTCTTGGAGATCGACGAGTCGATCCACAGCTGCGAGGCGGCCTGGATGTCCACGTGCTCGCGCGGCGTGATGTCGTCGGCGGTCGTGAAATAGTCAGGCAGCTTCTCCGCCGCATTGGTCGAGTTCGGCATCGCGCGCGGATTGATCAGCTCGCGATACGCCAGCAGCTCGAACGAGAACACGTCGATCTTCTCTTTCGACTTCTTGCCTTCGCGGATCACGTTGCGGAAGTAGTGATGCGCGAACGACGGCTCGATGCCGTTCGACGCATTGTTCGCCAGCGACAGCGAGATCGTGCCGGTCGGCGCGATCGAGCTGTGATGCGTGAAACGGCCGCCGACTTCGGCGAGCTCGTCCACCAGCTCCGGCGCAGCCTCGGCGACGCGCTGCATGTAGCGGCTGTATTTCGCGTGCAGCGTGCGGCCCGGAACCTTCTGCCCGACGCGCCAACCGTCGCGGGCCATCTCCGGCCGCTTACGCAGCATCTCGGCGGTAACCGGGAATTCCTCGAGCATGATCGGCGCAGGACCTTTTTCCTTCGCCAGATCGAGCGCCGCTTCCCAGCCCGCGATCGCCATCTCGCGCGACACGTTTTGCGTGAACGCCACTGACTTGCGCGAGCCGTACTTCATGCACTGCATGGTGATGGCCGAGCCGAGGCCCAGGAAACCCATGCCATGACGGCGCTTGCGCAGGATCTCGTCGCGCTGCTCGCCGAGCGGCAGGCCGTTGATCTCGACGACGTTGTCGAGCATGCGCGTGAAGACCTTGATGACCTTGCGGAACTCGTCCCAGTCGAAGCGCGCCTGGTCGGTGAACGGATCGACGACGAAGCGCGTGAGATTGACCGAGCCGAGCAGGCACGAGCCGTACGGCGGCAGCGGCTGCTCGCCGCAGGGATTGGTGGCGCGGATGTTCTCGCACCACCAGTTGTTGTTCATCTCGTTGACGCGATCGATCAGCACGAAGCCGGGCTCGGCGAAGTCGTACGTGGAGGACATGATCACGTCCCACACGCGGCGCGCCGGCAGCGTCTTGTAGACCTTGCAGCAGACCAGGCCCGTCTCGTTGACGACGTAGTTGCGCGTGGTGGGCCACTCGCGCCAGATGTACTTGGTGCGATCGCCCAAGTCCTCGCCCTCCGCCTCACGCGTCGTGATCGGAAACGCCAGCGTCCAGTCTGCGTTGGCCTTAACGGCCTGCATGAACTCGTCGGTGACCAGCAGCGACAGATTGAACTGCCGCAGCCGGCCCGCTTCGCGCTTGGCGCGAATGAAATCCATCGCGTCCGGATGACCGATGTCGAACGTGCCCATCTGCGCGCCGCGGCGACCGCCGGCGGACGACACGGTGAAGCACATCTTGTCGTAGATATCCATGAACGACAGGGGGCCCGACGTGTACGCGCCGGCGCCGGAGACGTACGCGCCGCGCGGGCGCATCGTCGAGAATTCGTAGCCGATGCCGCAGCCTGCTTTCAGCGTCAGCCCGGCCTCGTGCACCTTCGCGAGGATGTCATCCATCGAATCGTGGATCGTGCCGGAGACCGTGCAGTTGATCGTCGAAGTCGCAGGCTTGTGCTCCTGCGCGCCGGCGTTCGACATGATGCGGCCCGCGGGAATCGTGCCCTTGCGCAGCGCCCAGAGAAATTGCTCGTACCAGTGCTCGCGTACGTCTTCGCGCTCGACATCTGCGAGCGCGCGCGCGACGCGTTTGTAGGTCTCGTCCATCGAGCGATCGACCGGCGAGCCGTCTTTGGCGGTGAGTCGATACTTCTTGTCCCAGATGTCGAGTGAGGCCTCCTGGAAGGGAATGGTGTTTACGTCCATGGGCTCAAACTGCACTGGAATAGCGTTCTTCATGCCTGATTGACTCTCTTCGATTTCGGTCGGGCGTCCCCCACTCGACATCTGCCCGACGGCGCCGGGTCTTGAAGCCCGGGCACTGCCGTGACAGCCCACCTGACCACTCAGCGGCTGCGCTTCTGCGATGGCTATCTGCGGACGGGCCGCAGCCTTTGTTATGCATCGCGAAACACAACATATTGTGTCAGGGGCGCAAGACTATGCCCGGCGCGCGCGGGCCGTCAAGAAATTGTAAGACGAAAAACGGTTCAGGTATTGGATGAGATTTCATCTACTTACGAGATTTTGATGACGATTTTCCACTGCGTTTTTTTCGCGGCCGAAAATCGTCGTTGTAGGGACTACACACAAGATCTTGTGTCCCCCGCAATCACACAGGTTATGCACACGATGCTCACTTCTCTGCTCACAGGTTGTCCTTTGCAGCACTCAGCCACGACAGGAACGACGCTCACTTGCAGCTAGAATCCGCACGGCTTCACGACAGGATATGTGCATGAGAAAGCAGGCGATCAAGGTGGTGGTTCTGGCCGCGAGCGCGGTGTTGTTCAGTGGCGGCGCCGGCGCGCAGCTGCCCGAGAAAGTCGGCGACACGCCGGTCCCCTCGCTTGCACCAGTCGTGAAGAAGGCTTCGCCCGCCGTGGTGAACATCGCGACGCGCGGCACGCTGCGCGAGTCACGCCGCAATCCGCTGCTCGAGGATCCGTTCTTCCGCCGCTTCTTCGATGCACCGGATCTCGCGCCCCGCGAGCGGCAGTTTCAGAGCGCCGGCTCGGGCGTGATCGTGGATGCGAAACAGGGCTACATCATCACCAACGCCCACGTAGTCGAGAACGCGGACGAGATCACCGTCACGCTGCTCGACGATCGCGCGATCAAGGCCAAGGTCATCGGCGCCGACAAGCCTTCAGATGTCGCGCTGCTGAAGATCACGGCGAACAATCTCGTGGAGATGCCGCTCGCCGATTCCAGCAAAGCCGAGGTCGGCGATTTCGTGCTGGCGATCGGCAATCCGTTCGCACTGAGCCACACCGTGACCTCCGGCATCATCAGCGCGCTCGGCCGCTCCGACGGCAGCGCCGATTCCTACCAGGACTTCATTCAGACCGACGCGCCGATCAATCCGGGTAATTCCGGCGGCGCGCTCGTCAATCTGCAGGGCCAGCTCGTCGGCGTGAACACCGCGATCTTCTCCGGCAGCGGCGGCAACATCGGCATCGGCTTCGCGATCCCGTCGAACATGGTCAGGGCGGTGATGACGCAGCTCGTGCAGTACGGCGAGGTCAAGCGCGGCATGCTCGGCGTGCAGCTGTCGAATCAGTTCACGCCGGAAATCGCGACCAGCCTCGGTCTGGACACCAACCGCGGCGCGCTCGTTTCGGAAGTCGTCGAAGACGGCGCCGCCGACAAGGCGGGCATCAAGGCCGGCGACGTGATCACTTCGATCAACGGTAAGCAGATTGCCAACGCTGCGGAGCTGCGCAACAGCATCGGCCTCCTGCGAATCGGCGACAAAGTCGATATCGGTCTGATCCGAGAAAGCAAGCCACGACGCGTAACTGCCGTTATCGGCGAACGTACCGGCGGCGATGCCGATGCAGCGGCGGAGATTCATCCGGCGCTCGAAGGTGCCGCGCTGAGCAACGCGGATAACGGCGGCGGCGTGCTGGTTCAGACCATCGCACCGGGCAGCCCGGCGGCGCAGAGCGGCCTGCGGCCGAACGACGTCATCCTCATGATCGGCCGCACACCGATCAAGAACATCGAGCAGCTGCGCGCGGCGCTGAAGAACGTCAATTCGTTCGCGGTCACGATCCAGCGCGGTCGCTCACGACTGGTGTTCCCGGTGGGCTGACCGCCCCGCACACGGCCAACGCGCGCGCATCTTTGTCCATGCGCGCGAGCCGTTTCGCTTCGTCGTAGAAGCGCGGCAGATCGCCGTCCAGCTCGCTCAGCACGCGCTGCAGTCCAGGCACGCACCCGTAATACGTCGCGGCTGAGACGAGGTGTGCGTTGGTCAGCGTGCGCTCGAACCAGCGGTCGTAGCCGGCATACCCGTTCCATTGCTGCTGCTTGAGCTGCGTGTACTCGAGCTTCAGCTCGCCGAACTCGTATTGCTTGCGGTCGCGCTTTGCGTCGACGGGCAACGCCGCTTGGTACAGCTCGCGCAGCTTGGCCCGTGCCTTCAACAGGAGCGCGATGAAATCGGACTGCCGCTCGCGTTGCTCGCGCCAGACCACCAGTTCCTGTTCGCTGTGGCGCGCCGCCAGCCAGCGCTCCAGGCCGGCTTCCTCGACGACCGTGGCAAACGACTCGTTGAACTCGGAATCGCCCGGTACGTAGACGACCTGGTGCGCCAGCTCATGGAACAACGTGCCGGCGAGCTGCGCGTCGCTCCAGCCGAGCATCGTGCTCAGCACGGGGTCCTTGAAGTGTCCCAGCGTCGAATAGGCTGCAACGCCACCGACTGCGACGTCGTCGCCGCGACGGCGGAGCTTGCGCGCGTAGTCTTGTGCGGCGTCCTCGCTGAAATACCCGCGGTAGACGACGCAGCCCACGATCGGAAAGCACCAGCGACGCGGCTCGACCGAGAACTCCGGCGCGGCGAAGACGTTCCAGACAACGTAGGGACGCCCGAGATCCGCATAGCTGCGATACGAGTCGTTGTCCGGCAGGCCGAGCTCGCGCGAGGCGAAGTCGCGGGCGGCGGCCACGTATTCCAGCCGGGTGCGCAACTTCGGCGGCGTTGCCGAATCCGCCAGCACCTCGGTAATCGGTTCACGCTTCGAGGCGATCTCCATCTGGCCGCCCGCCGCCTGCATCAGATAACAGCCGGTCAGCGGCAGCAGCGCGGCGGCAATCGTCAGCACTCGGGCAATTCGATACAGTGACATGGTCATGCAAATCTATCTCGTCGGCGGCGCTGTGCGCGATGAGCTGCTCGGTCTGCCCGCGCGGGAGCGGGACTGGGTGGTCGTCGGCGCGCGCCCCGAAGATTTGCTGGCACGCGGCTTCAAGCCGGTCGGCAAGGATTTTCCGGTGTTCCTGCATCCGCAGACCAGCGAGGAATACGCGCTCGCCCGCACCGAGCGCAAGACCGGTCCCGGTTATCGTGGCTTCGAGACGCTGTTCTCGCCCGATGTGACGCTGGAGCAGGATCTGGAACGTCGCGATCTGACGATCAACGCGATCGCGAAGGATCCCGACGGCGGCGCGCTGATCGATCCGTTCAACGGCCAGCGCGATCTGCGCGAGCGCACGTTGCGACACGTCTCGCCAGCTTTCGTCGAAGATCCGGTGCGCGTGCTGCGCGTCGCGCGCTTCGCCGCGCGCTTTGCGGCGCTCGGCTTCAAGGTCGCACCGGAAACTTTGGACCTGATGCGCGAGATCGCTGCACGCGGCGAGCTCGAAGCGCTGGTCAGCGAGCGCGTGTGGCAGGAGACGCAACGCGCGCTCGAGCTGCCCGCGCCCGCTCGATTCTTCGAAGTGCTGCGCGAGGCGAACGCACTTCCCGTCATCTTTCCTGAGCTGCAGGCCCTGTTCGGCGTACCGCAACCCGAGCGCTGGCACCCCGAGATCGACTCCGGCATCCACACGCTGATGGTGCTGGAGCAGGCCGCGAAACTGAGCGACGACCCGGTCGTGCGCTTCGCGGCGCTGACGCACGACCTCGGCAAAGGCACGACCCCGCCGAGCGAGTGGCCGAGTCACATCGCGCACGAGCAGCGCGGCGTCGGGCTCGTCGAAGGATTGTGCGATCGGCTGCGGATTCCCAACGCGTTTCGCGAGCTCGCGGTGCTCGTATCGCGCTATCACCTCGATGCGCATCGCGTCACCGAGCTGCGCGACAGCACGCTGCTCGACCTGCTCGAACGCCTCGACGCATTCCGGCGTGCGCCGCGTTTCGAGCAGTGGGTGCTCGCATGCGAAGCGGACGCGCGCGGTCGCAAGGGACTGGAGAATCGCGACTACCCGCAGGCGGACTATCTGCGTCGAGCCCGCGACGTTGCGGCAAAGGTCACGCTGGATCCGGCCGAGCGCGAAGGACTGGACGGACAGAAGATCGCGGAAAAGCTGCGCAAGGCGCGGCTCGCCGCGCTGGCATCACAACGTCGCGGCTAGATCGCGCACGCCGAAGCCGCGCAGCGGCTGGTCGAAGCCGCGGCTCAACCCGATCACTTTGAACCGCTCGCCCATCTCGCCGGGCAGCGTCAGCAGCATCGCCTGACGTGCAAGCTGCACGCGCGACGCGAGCTCATGGCCCACCTCGGCGGGCGCGAGCAACTGCTCGAGTCCGTTGCCTATGAGGAAGTGCGCCTGCGTTGCGAAGCCCGCGACGGTCAGTCCTGCGGCCGAGGCCGCTTCGGCGACCGCGGTGAAATCCACCCACGCGCCGATATCCTGCACGCCGACGTTGATCAGCGGGTCGTCGTGAAACCGATGCCGGAAGTGGCACAGCAACGTGCCTTCGCGACGGTCGCTGCGATAGTACTGACGCTGCGGCAAGCCATAGTCGATAAACAGCGCCACGCCTTCGCGCAGAGCCGCGCCGATGCCGGCAATCCACGGCGCCAGCCGCGTGTTGATCTCGGACGTATAACCGTCGGGCAAGCGCTCGCCGCTGTTCGCCTCGATGCGCCGTACGGCGGCTTCCAACTCAGGCGCCGCATGCGTCTCCGACCAGTCGAGCCGGCCGAGCTGCCACGTCACCCCGAGCGCATTGAGCTGATCCCCACGGACACGGAAACGCTGCACCGGCAGCGCATCGAGGACTTCGTTCGCGAGCATGACGCCGCGGAATTCCTCGGGCAGACGATCGAGCCAGTCGACGCGCGCTTCATGCTCCGCGGCACGTTCCCGGATCATCGCGAGCTGCCGCTCGCGCAGGTCCGCGCTCACTTCGAGGATCAGATAGCGCTCGGGCAACGCGCCTTGCGCGGCCAGCTCGTTGAGCAGATCGGCCGCCATCACACCCGAGCCCGCGCCGAGCTCGAGTATCGAGCCGCCGCTGACCTGTCGCAGGATTTCGCTGCACTGGGTCGCGAGGCAGCGGCTGAACAACGACGAGATTTCCGGCGCGGTGACGAAATCCCCGCCCGCGCCCAGCTTGGTGGCGCCGGCGCTGTAATAGCCGAGCCCCGGCTCGTACAACGCCATCTCCATGAAGCGCTCGAAGCTGAGCCAGCCGCCGCATTTGTCGATTTCTTCCCAGATGCGATGGCTCAGCCGCCGGCTGTGGGCGGCTTCGTCGGGAGTCAGAGGCGGCAACGTCAGCGCGGTGCTCATGCCGCGGCCTTCGCATTTGCTTCGGTGCGCAGTTCAGCGAACATGTCGAACATGGACCCCACGAACATGGACCAAGCCCTCGCCGGCCGCGCCGTCCTGGTCACGGGCGCTGCCCGCCGCATCGGCGCTGCCATGGCTCGCGGTTTTCACGCGCACGGCGCCGACATCTGTATTCATTGTCGCCAGTCTATCGACGAAGCGGAACAACTGCGCGATGAGCTGAACCGGCGGCGCGCGAAGTCGGCCGTCATCGTCACGGCGGATCTGCTCGACGTAAGCGCGCTGCCCGGCATCGTCAGCGCCGCAGTCACTGCATTCGGTCGACTCGACGTGCTCATCAACAATGCGTCGACGTTCTATCCGACACCGCTCGGCAGCGTCTCGCCGAAGCAATGGGACGATCTGCTGGGCACCAATCTGCGCGCGCCGTTTTTCCTGGCGCAGGCAGCGGCGCCGCATCTGCGGGCCACGAAAGGCGCGATCGTCAACATGATCGACATCCATGCGCAGCGCCCGTTGCCCCGTCACCCCGTCTACTCCTCCGCCAAGGCTGGGCTTGCGATGCTGACGCGCTCGCTCGCGCGAGAGCTCGGGCCGGACGTGCGCGTCAACGGCATCGCGCCGGGCCCGATCATGTGGCCCGAAGCCGGCATGGATGCGCAGCTCCAGCAGGAGATCGTCGCGAAAACGCTGCTGAAGCGCAGCGGGTCGCCGGAAGATGTCGTACGCGCAGCCTTGTTCTTCGTGAAGGATGCGCCGTTCGTCACGGGGCAGATCCTGGCGGTCGACGGTGGCCGGGGCGTGGGATGGTGACCGCGACCAGCGGGTGATCCGCGGCCGGAAACTGCGCCCACAGCTCGGCGATCGTGCGCTGTTGCGTCGGATGCAGCAGCCCCGGCGCGATGTCGGCAAGCGGCTTCAACATGAAAGCCCGACGCAGCAGATCAGGCCGCGGCAGCAGTAGCCCCGGCTGATCACTCACGAGCTGGTCGTACATCAGAATGTCCAGATCCATCGTGCGCGGTGCCCACTTCGGCGCATCGCGCGCCCGACCGCAGCTCAGCTCGATGCGCTCCAGCGTCTCTTTTACTTGTGCGGGCGCGTCATCGGTGCGAAAGCCGACGACCAGATTGATGAAGTCTTCGCCGGCGAAACCCACCGCAGGATTGCGATACGCCGGTGAGATTGCGAGCTCGCCGAATGCCCGCTCGATTCCGTCGAGCGCGCGCGCAAGATTCTTCTCCGCCTCGACGTTGCTGCCCGCGGCGACGTAGACCTCAGGCATAGTCCTCAGCGCGCCGCTCGATCTCGATCCCAACATCGCGCGCGCCGCGGATGGCGCCCTGCTTGTTGAGCCGCACTTTCACCCAGCTCACGCCGAACTCGGTCACGACCACACGTGCGATCTGCTCGGCCAGCGTCTCGACGAGGTTGAACTGCGATTCGCCGACGAACGCCAGCAGGCGCTTCGCGACTTTCTTGTAGTCGATCGTGTCATCGATGTGATCGCTGGCCGCCGCGCGGCGAATGTCCGCGGCCATTTCCAGGTCGATGATGACCGTCTGCTTGACCCGGCGCTCCCATTCCCAGATGCCGACGATGCATTCGACGGTGAGCGAGCTGAGAAAAATCTTGTCCATCAGTTGTCGATGCAATGGGCTCAGGAGCTGTGCGGCGGCGGTCGCAGCGTGTCCAGCGGCCAGCGCGCGCTGGCGCGGATTTTCAGTTCGTCGTGCTCGCCGCCGGCCAGACGGCGATAGCCAGCGTACGCGATCATCGCCGCGTTGTCCGTACAGAACTCCGGCCGCGGATAGAGGATCTGCAATCCAGCGCGTCGGCCCAAAGCGCCGAGCTCGGTGCGCAACGCTTGATTCGCGCCGACGCCGCCGGCGATGACGAGCGTCTTCATCCCCGTCTGCGTCGCTGCGCGCGCGCACTTTGCGACCAGCGTTTCGACGACGGCTTGCTGGAATTCGCACGCGACATCCGCGCGCGTCTGCTCGTCGAGCTTCAGGTCGCGCGTCGCGACGACCACTGCGGTCTTCAATCCGCTGAAGCTGAAATCCAGGCCGGGGCGATCGAGCATCGGCCGCGGGAACTGGAATTTCCCGGCTCGACCGCTGCGCGCGAGCGCTGCCAGCGCGGGCCCGCCGGGATACGGCAGGCCGAGCAACTTGGCCGTTTTGTCGAACGCCTCGCCCGCCGCGTCGTCGAGCGACGAGCCGATGATTTCGTACTCCCCGAGCCCGCGCACGACCGCAAGCAGCGTGTGTCCGCCCGACACCAGCAGCGCCAGGAAAGGAAATTCAGGCGGCGTCGCTTCCAGCATCGGCGCGAGCAGATGCCCTTCGAGGTGATGCACGCCCAACGCCGGGCGCCCCCATGCGAAAGCCAGGCTGCGGGCAACCGCGCCGCCGACTAGCAGCGCGCCGACCAAGCCAGGTCCGGCCGTGTAGGCCACTCCGTCGAGCTGCTCGGGCTGGGTATGGGCATCGGCCAGCGCCGTCTGGATGAGCGGCAACAGCCGACGGACGTGATCCCGGGACGCCAATTCCGGCACGACGCCGCCGTATTCGGCATGCATCTGCACCTGGCTATGCAGGGCGTGCGACAGCAGCCCGACGGTGCCGTCGTACACGGCCGCCGCGGTCTCGTCGCAGGAGGTTTCGATGCCCAGCACCCTCATTTCGTACCTAGTCTCAAGTTGCCGTCTCTGCTTTGATTTTCGACCGCTGCGTCATTACACTGGCGCGCTCTCGAAAGCCTGTCCGGGCCCGATCGACCCTTCGGAATAGGCCCTTCGGAAGGCCAAGTCCCGGAATTCATAGAGGTTCAGATGCCGAGCGTTCGCGTCCGTGAAAACGAGTATTTCGATGCCGCCCTGCGGCGCTTCAAGCGCGCCTGCGAGAAGGCGGGTGTCCTGACCGAGCTGCGGCGGCGCGAATTCTACGAGAAGCCCACACAGGAACGGAAACGCAAGAAGGCCGCAGCCGTGAAGCGCCACATGAAGCGCGCCACCCGCGATGTCAGCGGCGGTCGCACTGGTCCGCGTCCGGCCCGCCAGTACTAGGCCCTCGTCCCCACACGAATCCGGTTCCCGTTTACGTCGATGTCGCTCAAGGACCGCATCACCGAGGACATGAAGGCGGCGATGCGCGCCAAGGACAGCGAGCGCCTCGGCACCATCCGCATGATCACCGCTGGCATCAAGCAGCGTGAAGTCGACGAGCGCATTACGCTGGACGACGTCCAGGTGCTATCGGTCGTCGAGAAGATGATCAAGACGCGCAAGGAATCCATCGAGCAGTTCAAGGCGGGCAACCGCGAGGACCTGGTCGCGCGCGAGTCGAAGGAGATCGAGCTGCTGCAGGGCTACCTGCCCGCCCAGCTCTCGGCCGGCGAAGTGGATGCCCTGATTGCCGCGGCGATCGCCGAATCCGGCGCGACCTCGATCAAAGAAATGGGCAAGGCGATGGCGCTGTTGAAGCAGAAGGCGCAGGGACGCACGGATATGGCGGCCGCCAGCGCGAAGTTGAAAGCGAAGCTGTCGGGCTAAAGCCCGACCTACAGCCTGACTGACGGGCCTCTGTGCCCGATTCTTGCTTACCTATCCTCGCGCTGAGGCGCGGCATATTCTTCGCTCGTTCTCTATGGCCGGCCGCATCCCACAATATTTCATCGACGAGCTGATCGCCCGCGCCGACATCGTCGAGCTGATCGGCAGCCGCGTGCCGCTCAAGAAAGCAGGCAAGGAATTCAAAGCCTGCTGCCCGTTCCACGGCGAAAAGACGCCGTCGTTTCACGTCGTGCCGGACAAGGCGTTCTATCACTGCTTCGGCTGCGGCGTGCACGGGACCGCAATCACGTTCCTGATGGATCACGATCACCTGAGCTTCGTCGAAGCCGTCGAAGATCTCGCGGCGCGCGTCGGGCTCGATGTGCCGCACGAGGAACAGGCGGGCGCGCGCCAGGCGCCGCCGCCGACCGAAGGTCTGTTCGCGCTGCTCGACAAGACCTCTGAGCTCTATCGCCACGAGCTGAAAAACTCCGACCGCGCGATCGATTACTTCAAGGCGCGCGGCCTCACTGGCGACACCGCCGCACGGTTCTCGCTCGGCTATTCCCCCGATGCCTGGGACACGGTGCTGCAGCAATTCGGCGCGAGCGAAGCCGATCGCCTGAAACTCCTGCAGGTGGGACTGGTGATCGAGCGCGAGCGCAAGGCCGGCGTGAATCCCGGCTACTACGACCGTTTCCGCGATCGCGTCATGTTCCCGATCCGCGATGCGCGCGGCCGTACGATCGGCTTCGGCGGCCGCGTGCTCGACAAGGGCGAGCCGAAATACCTCAACTCGCCGGAGACCGAGCTCTTCCACAAAGGCCGCGAGCTGTACGGTCTGTACGAGGCGCGCCAGGCCTAGCGAACCCTGACTCGCCTGCTCATCGTTGAAGGTTACATGGACGTCGTGCGCCTTCATCAAGCTGGCATTACGTACGCGGTTGCGACGCTGGGCACTGCGACGACGCCCGAGCATCTGTCACGCGTCTTCCGCATCTGCAACGAGCTGATCTTCTGCTTCGACGGCGATCGTGCCGGCCGTGCCGCTGCGTGGCGCGCGCTGGAGAACTCGCTGAGCCAGGTCCGTGAAGGCCGCCAGCTGCGCTTCCTGTTCCTGCCCGATGGGCACGACCCGGATTCGCTGGTCGGCGAGGAAGGCCGCGAAAAATTCGAGGCGCGGCTGGCGCAGGCGATGCCGCTGTCCGAGTACTTCATCGCCCATTTGCAGTCGCAGGTCGACATCAACACCGTCGACGGGCGGGCAAAGTTCGGTGAGCTCGCCAAGCCCTTGCTCGAACGCATTCCGACCGGCATCTACCGCGAGCTGCTCGCGGACGAAATCGCCAGAGTCATGCGTCTCGACCCGCAGCGCCTGGCGGCGGCACTGAACACCGGCGCGCCCGCAAACAGCCGCGTTTCTGAGCGCAAACCCGCGCCATTGCCGCCGCGAAAGCCGGCAGCCGGGGGGCGCCGGAATCTGGTTCGCCAGGCGGTTCAACTCCTAGTCCACTACCCACGGATCGCCGACAAGGTCCGCAACGTCGAGGCGCTGGCGTCACTGGACCGACCCGGAATCTCCCTGATCGTCCAGCTCGTAGAAGAATTGCATGATCAACCGTGCGACAGGATGGCTGTTTTGCTTGAACGCTGGCGCGGCCGCCCCGATGTTGAGCACCTCGAAAAGCTCGCCAAGATGGACCTACTCATCGCGGATGAGGCTGCCGCGGCGCAGGAACTGTTGGGCGCCCTGGAACGATTGCTCAAGGAGGAGGAGAGCCAGCGGCGTTACGACGAGCTGGTCAGTAGACATAAGCAGGAAGGGTCGGCGAGCGGCCCCGAGGCCGAGATCGACCCCCCCGGTGCGGGCCGGTCTACTTGAGTCCCGGGAAACCTAGCGTCCGCAGAATGATCCAAGTACACTGCGCGGTCTTTTTAAGCCCGCGCACCGTTCTGGGCAATTCGGGCCTGGAACGAGTCCGAAGCGAATTCAGAGGGCCTCAAACTTGAGCAAGACTTTGGCAGCGAAGAAGGAACCGGCACAGATTGCCGATGAGCGTCAGTCACAGCTGAAGCTGTTGATCGCGCGCGGCAAGGAGCAGGGCTTTCTGACCTACGTCGAGGTCAACGATCACCTGCCCAGCGAAATCGTCGATCCGGAGCAGATCGAAGATATCGTCAACATGATTAACGACATGGGCATTCCCGTTTACGAGAAGCCCCCGGAGTCCGAGTCGCTGTTGCTGACGGAACCGGTCGTCGCCGACGAAGAAGCCGCTGAAGAAGCCGCCGCCGCGCTCGCCACGGTCGACGCAGAGTTCGGCCGCACCACCGACCCGGTGCGCATGTACATGCGCGAAATGGGTACGGTCGAGCTGCTGACGCGCGAAGGCGAAATCCGCATCGCCAAGCGCATCGAGGAAGGTCTCGACGCCGTCCGCACGGCGCTGTCGAGCTACCCGATGACGTTCGAGTTCATGCTGCGCCAGTACGAGCAGGTCAAGGCCGGGCAGGGCCGCCTGGTCGACATCATCGTCGGCTTCATCGACCCGAACGCGCCGGATGAAATCGCCGCGCCCGTGAATCCGAAGCTCGCGCAGGCCGCCGCCGCTGCGGCGCCGGCTAACGAGTCGGAGGAAGACGAAGAAGGCGAAGGCGAGAATTCGGAAGACGAGGAAGTGCTCGAGACCGGTCCCGATCCGGAAGAGGCGGCGCGCCGCTTCCTCTCGATCGCCAAGCTCCATCAGCAGGTGCTCAAGGCGCTGCTGGAGAAGGGCCTGAAGGATCCGAAGACGCAGAAGCTGCGTAAGAAACTCGCCGGCGAGTTCATGGAGCTGAAGCTGTCGCCGAAGATGTTCGACGCGCTCATCCAGCAGCTGCGCGACAACGTCGCCGAGGTCCGCAACCTCGAGAAGCAGATCATGACGATCTGCGTGCGCGATGCCGGCATGCCGCGCAAGGACTTCATCCAGACGTTCCCGAAGAACGAGACCAACATCAAGTGGCTCGACAAGCACATCCGCGCCAAGCGTAAGCACTCCGCAGCGCTGCATCGCCTGCGCGAGGAGATCGAGCGGCAGCAGAAGAAGCTGCAGTCGCTGGAAGAGCGCGTGCACCTGTCGATCGCGGATGTGAAAGAGATCAACCGCGAAGTGGCGGTCGGCGAGGCGAAGGCCCGCCGCGCCAAGAAGGAGATGGTCGAGGCGAACCTGCGTCTCGTGATCTCCATCGCGAAGAAGTACACGAACCGCGGCCTGCAGTTCCTGGACCTGATCCAGGAAGGCAACATCGGCCTGATGAAGGCGGTCGACAAGTTCGAATACCGCCGCGGCTACAAGTTCTCGACGTACGCCACGTGGTGGATCCGGCAGGCGATCACCCGTTCGATCGCCGACCAGGCCCGCACCATCCGCATCCCGGTGCACATGATCGAGACGATCAACAAGCTCAACCGCATTTCCCGGCAGATGCTGCAGGAGATGGGGCGCGAGCCGACGCCTGAAGAGCTGGCGGTGCGCATGGAAATGCCGGAGGACAAGGTGCGCCGCGTCCTCAAGATCGCCAAAGAGCCGATCTCGATGGAAACGCCGATCGGCGACGACGAGGATTCGCACCTGGGGGATTTCATCGAGGACACCTCGGTGGATTCGCCGATCGATTCCGCGACGATGGAGTCGCTGCGCGAGACTACGCACGCCGTGCTCGCGGGCCTCACGCCGCGCGAAGCGAAGGTCCTGCGCATGCGCTTCGGCATCGACATGAACACCGACCACACGCTGGAAGAGGTCGGCAAGCAGTTCGACGTCACGCGCGAGCGCATCCGTCAGATCGAAGCGAAGGCGCTGCGCAAGCTGCGTCACCCGAGCCGCAGCGAGCAGCTCCGCAGCTTCCTGATGGAAGACTGAGAGGTGTCAGGCTGAGCCTGACCCACGTAACAAAAAGGGCCGGTGGCGAAAGCTGCCGGCCCTTTTTTCATGTTGGGAACTCCCCACAGGGGGAAGACGTCTCAAGTATCAGAAGTGGTGAGTTTCGAGGTGTGGCCGATGGGCCTGTTCTTCTACTTCATACTGTTCGCGGTTGCCTGCCTTTACGGCTGGCTGTCGCGCTCGACGCGCGGTTAGTCCCGAGCTTCTTCAGCGCTCGCATCAGCTCGCCGCGACGAGACGTCACGGCAACACCTTCCAATTTGAGCCAGCGCGCGAGCTGAGTCAGCTCCGCCGCCAACGGCTCCACGATCTGACCGACACGTACGCCTTGCTCGGCGCTACCGCCGCGCACTTCCAGGCGTCCGTGCTGCCGATTCGCCTTGAGATCGACGCGGCCGACCAGCCGATCGCCAAGCAGGAACGGCAGCACATAATAGCCGTGCAGGCGCTTGTGGATCGGCGTGTAGATTTCCAGCCGGAAGTAGAAATCGAACAGACGCTCGGTGCGCTGTCGTTCCCAGATCAACGAATCGAACGGCGAGAGCAGCGCGCTCACAGCGGCCCGACGCGGATACACTGCATCCTTGTGCAAATACGCTTGCTGCTTCCAGCCTTCCACTGAGACTGGCTGGAGCGTGCCCTCCTCTACCAGCTCTGCAATGCGCAGCGCTGCATCCTCAGCCGGCAGGCGAAAGTAGTCGCGCAGATCTCGCGCCGTCCCGACTCCGAGCGCCCGTGCCGACACCGCCATCAGCTCGCGTCGCGCCTGTTCCGGCGACGGCGCGCTCACGTTCCGCACGTGCTCCGGCAACACGCGCTCGGTGAGATCGTAGAGACGCTCGAAATTCCGGCGCCGCGCCGTGGTCACGTCGCCGATCCAGAACAGCCACTCGAGGATTTCCTTGCCCTGGCTCCAGCCCCACCAGCTGCCTTTCGATTTGCCGCAGTCGGCCAGCTCACTGGCACCGAGCGCGCCGCGTTCGCGAATCTGCTCCAACGCCGAGGTTACGAGTTCCTTGTGCGAAGTCGCGTAGCGGCGCAGGCGTTTCCACGTGCCCTCGCCGTTGCGCGCACGATCCATGCGCCAGCGAAACAGCGGAAAGAGTTCGATCGGCAGGAACGAAGCCTCGTGCCCCCAGTACTCGAACAGCGAGCGGCTGCCGTCATACGCCGCGCGCTCGAGCAGTTCCGGCGCGTACGAGCCGCAGCGCGAAAAAATCGGCAAGTAATGCGACCGCACCAGCACGTTCACCGAATCGATCTGCACTGCGCCGAGACGGTGCACGATCTTGCCGAGCGCCGCTGCATTCTTCGGCGTAGCGAGCGCGGGCACGAACAACTGAGCCGCGAGCGCGACGCGCCGGGCCTCTGCGATGGAAAGCATTTGACTCAATGTCGTCTGTCCGCCGTCGTTAGAGATTAAGTTACAGCCCTTACGACAAATTCGTCCTCGGCCTCACACCGCTGCTGTGAACTGCGTTGCGTAGCGCCGCCAGCCGCTCTGGCAGCATGCCCGAGTGTTCAATGCGAGGTGCCCGCCCATGGGAGCATCCCCAGAAGTTTCGATCGATCTGCCGGCCGACGAGTTGCTCTCGCCGATGCCGCCCGCTCCCGTCAAGGCCGCCCGCTCGACCGCTGTGACCGCGGATTACGAAGCGACGGTGGAAATCGAGCTGACCGCGGAACAGATGGACGCATTGCTGAGCGCCGGACCCCTGCCTTGACAGGGATGACGCGCGCCTGCGCGCTCATCACATGTTCGGCTTGCCCGGGTACCGACGCATCAGCTCGGTGACGACCGCGTTGACCTTCACCTTCGGATTCGCCAGCGACTCTTCCGTCACCACGCCCTCCGACACGCCTTCCCAGATCAGTTGTTTCTTCTCCGCATCGACGATGTCGAGATTGATCGTGCCGACCTGGTAGGTAACGGTGCGGTCGTCCGGATACATCGGCCAGCCGCCGTACAGCCCGTCGCGATACCGGTAATAGCCGCCCGGCGTCGGGCGGGATTCGGTGCGGTCGCGCGTATTCATGTAGAAGTTGACGAGCAGATCCGGGTTCTCCGCGCTGTATTTGTAACCACGCGCTTCCATCGCCGTCGTGACTGAGCTCTTGAAGTAACTCGTGACCAGCGTCGAGTAGCCGCCGCGATCCGTTCCTGTCTCTTTCGGGAAACCGAAGGTGCGATAGACGGAGAAATCCGCCTTCCTGTCGTAGTCGACGCGCATCTGCGGCGCATCCGTGGTCGCGCAGCCCGCAAGCATTGCGACCAGCAGCGCCACGATCGTGAATCTCGCTTTACACATGGGACACAGTGTCGCGCGATGCGGTCATCACGGCAACGTCGGATAGCGAGTGTCCGCGCTTGCCGTTACCCTTGGCGGCGCCGACCGGGACCCACGCATGGACTATCGACGAATCGCACCCGCCGTACTCATTCTGCTCGCGTGCGCGCTGCTGCCGCCGCTCAGCGCGCGCAGCGCCGAGGCGCGCGATCCGTTCGAGAAGGTGCGCGAAAGCTTCCGCAAGGCCTACGAGGAAGTCGACGATCCGGCTGCGAAACGACGTCCCGACAGCGAAGCGCTGCGCAACTATCCGCTCTACCCGTATCTGCAGGCTGCGCGCATCCGGCGCGCGCTCGCGGACGCAGGTGACGAGCTCGGCTCGGTCGACCAACGAGCGCAAACGTTCGTCACCTACTACGAGAGCGAGCCGGTCGGCAAAGGTCTGCGCCGAGTGTGGCTGACCAGCCTCGCCGAGCGCGGTCACTGGCAACAGTTCCTGGAGCAGTATCGCGCGAACATCGCGGACGACGCGCTTGAGTGTCAAAGCTTCACCGCGCGCATCGCGCTCGATCGCACCAGCGATCTCGCGCCTCTCGTCGCCAAACGCTGGCTCACTCCGCGCAGCTTGCCGGATTGCGAACGTGCATTCGATTGGATGCGCGCACAGGATGCGCTGACGCCGGAGCTCATCGAGCAGCGCGCACGCATGGCGTTGAAAGAAGCCAACAGCGGCTTCGCTCGGGAAATCGCGGCATTCCTTCCGGCTGACCGCGCAGCTGCGGTGCTGCAATGGGCGTCGCTACTGGAGGATCCGCAAAGACAGATCGACGCACTGATCGCCGCGCCGTCGACCACGGTCGAAGACGAAGCACTGCTCGCCGGTTGGACGCGCTACGCGCGCAGGGATCGCGACCTGGCGATGCGTCGCTTCGACGCCTTCACTCGCGCTCGCGGCTTGACGGAAACGACTGCGAGTCGCTATGCGCTGGCGCTGGCTCTGGCGCTGTCGTGGGATCGAAACGCGGAAGCGCTGCGCTATTTCGATCGCGTTGCGGCGACCGATCTCGACGATTACGCGCTGGAGTGGGAAGCGCGTGCATCGATCTGGAACAGCGATTGGCGCCGGCTCGCCAACACGATCGCCGCGATGTCCGATACGCAACGCGGTCTCACGCGCTGGCGCTACTGGGCCGCACGCGCCGCCGAACACAACGACGACGCGAAACTCGCGCGGCAGCTCTACGAATCCACGCTGACCGACGACAACTATTACTCCGTCGCCGCCGCGTCGCGACTCGGACAAACGTTCGCGCCGCATCCGGAAAAGCCGGTGATCGACGAAGTGCAGCTGAAGCAGATCGAGCAGCTGCCCGCGCTGGTGCGTGCCCGCGAGCTGTTCCGCAGCGAGATGCGCGATCTCGCGAATCAGGAATGGGCGTACGGCTACGACATGCTGCCGCAGCCGTCGCGACCACAGGCCGTGCAGCTCGCGTCGCGCTGGGGCTGGCACGACCAGGCGATCATGACTTCTGCGCAATTGCGCCTGTTCAACGATTACGCGCTGCTCTATCCGCAGCCCTTCGACCGCGAAGTGCGCGCAGCGTCCGAGCTGACCAAGTTGCCGCGCGAGCTGATCTATAGCGTGATGCGCCAGGAAAGCTTGTATCGCCCCGATGCCGTTTCTTCGGCCGGCGCTCAAGGGCTGCTGCAGCTGATGCCGGATACGGCACGCAGGACGGCACGCACCTGGAAGCAACCGAAGCCGGGTGAGGACGCACTGTTCGATCCGAACGTCGCGATCGTCCTCGGCGCCGCACACTTGAAAACGCTGCTGGATCGTTTCGGCGGTCAGACCGCCGTTGCACTTGCTGCGTACAACGGCGGGCCCAACGCCGCCGCTCGCTGGGTTCCGCCGCAACCGGTCGAAGCGGACGTGTGGATCGAGAACATTCCGTTCAACGAGACGCGCACGTATGTGCAGCGGATTCTGTGGCACAACCTCGTGTTCAACTGGTTGAAGAGCGGGGAGCCGCAGAAGGCGGATGGATGGCTGGGAAACGTGGGGCCGGCCGTGGTGGCGCAGCCGGAGTCAGGCTGAAGCCTAGAGTTGCCCAACGCTCTTCAGTGGCGTGCGCACCGTCGGTGCTTGCTTGAGCAGACCCTCGATGGCTTCGACTGCGTCTTTCGCATTCGTCACGAAGAAATCGGCGCCGGCTTCCTGCATGCGTGTCGATGAGCGCTCGACGTCGACATCCACAGCGAGCGGTCGCAGGACGATGAGCTTGGTCTCCGGCAACGCGCTGCGCAGGCGACGGCAGAAGTTGCGCACTTCCGCGCCGCGCGTCGGCGAGATCGCACCGATGCAGACGGCGAGCGGCCGCTGCCCGATTGTCTCGTTGACGGCGTCTTCCGCCGACAGATCCAGCGGGACCAGCGTCATCGTCTTTGCGCCGACTGCAGCACGCAGCAGCTCGAGCGCCGTCTGATCCTCGGGCGTGCGCGCCGCCAGGCCAATCACCGGCGCCACCTCGTGACTTTCATCGGCGGGCGCCATCTGCAACGCGGTTTCGTTGATCACGTCCAGAATGAACACCTCGTCTTCCTCCGTGATCTCGTTCTGGGAGCGATGCTGCGAAACCAGCAACAGCGCAGGCAGCAACACCTCCTGGATGACGCCGACGTCGCCGAGTTCCGCGCGCAAGCGCTCGACGACAAGTGCTGCCTCGTCCTCATCGCGCGCGAGCAGACGCTGATAGAAGCGGATATGCGGCGTCAGAGCCGGCTCCTCCGCAAAAATCACCGCGAGGAAGCGCAGCGAGCGCACGTTGCGACCCAGCACCGCGATACACACCGTGAGCGGCGTCGAGACCAGCAGGCCGATCGGCCCCCACACCCAGATCCAGAACAGCGCGGACACCAGCAGCGCGAACGACGACACACCGGTGCGACGTCCGAACACCAGCGGTTCGATGAACCACGCCGCGACGAAGTCGAGCGTGAGGAACAGCGCGAGCGTCTGGACGGTCTCGGCCCAGCCTGGGAACGTGGCGAATGCCAGCGACGCCGGCATCAACACCGACAACAACGTGCCAACGTACGGCACGAAGCGCAGGACCGCAGTAAAGCCGCCCCACAACATTGCGTAGGGCACACCGATCCAATACAACCCGCCGGCAATCAGCGCGCCGAACAGCACGTTGACCATGGTCTGCCACAAGAGGAACTGGCTGACGCGATACGTGGCCTCGTCCATCAAGCGCGTCGTGAGACTCACGCTCTCCGAGCCGAGCAGGCGGATAAAGCGGTCGCGCAGATCCTCGCGCTGGCCGAGCATGAACGCGACCAGCGCCAGGACGATGATGCTGCTGGCGATGGGTTCGAAGATGGAGCCGCCGGTCGTGCGCAGGCGCTCGACCGCCGAATGCGGCTCGACCACTCGCACCGGCTGCGAACGCGCCAGGTCGGCAGCATTGTCGTCGAGCTGCTCGGTGACGCGATCGATCGTGCGAGTGAGCTGTTTGAGCGTCGCATCCTTGCCTGGCCGCAGCTCGGCGACTTTGCGACGCATCGACGAGGTGTAGTGCGTGAGCTGCGTCGACAGCTCCGCGAACTGATCGACCACGACGTAGCCGATACCGCCGACGATTCCCAGCGCGAACAGCATCGTCAGCGCTACGCCGGCGAAGCGCGGCAAGCGGTAGCGATCGAACATCTTGACCGCCGGCGTGAGCGCAAACGCCAGAATGATGCCGAGCGCCAGCGGCAGCAGGATCGCCTTTCCCGCCCACAGCACTGCAACGACCAGGACCAGAGTCAGCAGCGACACCCAGACGCCGTTGACCCGTACTCGCGGATGACTCAGCTGCACGACAAGCCTGCGCCCCGGGCGGGCGCTATAAGGATTTGCTGTACAAACTCCGTGAATCGAGCGCGGGTTCCGCTCAACCTTCTTCGGAAGGCGTCGACTTCGGCGACCGCGGCGGGAGTGGCCGGGTTATCGGCATGCGCAGCGTGCGCAGCCGTGTAGCGCTGGCATCGAGATCGCCGGTCGGCGCGGGAGTCGTGCGCATCAGCTGTTCGAGATGCCGCCGCGATTCCGCCAGGAACGACGGCACTGTTGCCGCCTTCAGCGGACGCGAGACCAGATAGCCTTGCACCTGCACGCCGCGATCCATCAGCAGCGGCGCCAGCTGCGACGGGCGCTCGACGCCTTCGGCCGTGACCTGCAGACCCAGACTGTGACAGAGGCCGACGATCGAACGCACGATCGCGGGCGAGCGCGCGCTGGTGTCGAGAGATCCGATCAGGCCGCGGTCGATCTTCACGCGCGTGAGCGGCAACCGCTCCAGCGAAGTGAGCGACGAGTAGCCGGTGCCGAAGTCATCGAGTGCGATGCTCACACCGAGCTCGCGCAGGCGATGCAGCGCGGCGATCGTCGTCGGGCCGGTCTGCAGCACGTTCTCGGTCAGCTCGATTTCCAGGCACTCGGCCGGCAACCCGTGCCGGTTCAGCAGCGACTCCAGGCGCTCGACGAAATGACCGTCGAGGAATTGCTGCGAGGAAATGTTGACTGCGACTTTCGCGCGCGGCCACTGCCCGCTCTGCCAGAACGCGGCCGCTTCGATGGCGCTGCGCAGCGCCCAATCGCTGATGTCCGTGATCAGGCCCGTCTGCTCGGCCACCTCGAAGAAATCGGCCGGCGCGATCACGTTGCCGTCCGGCTGCCGCCAGCGCAGCAGCGCTTCGACGGTATGCGTCTCCAGCGTCTCGAAGCAGACTTCCGGCTGATACAGCAGTTCGAACTCGCCCCGCTCCACCGCGCGACGCAGCGACTGCTCGACCTTGAATCGCGACGACGCAGCTTCGAGCAGCTGCGGCACGAACAAGCTCCAGCCGTTGCGACCCAGCTCTTTGGCGCGGAACAACGCGGTGTCTGCGGCCCGCAGCAACGCATGCGCGTCGGCTGCATGATCGGGGTAGATGCTCGCTCCCACGCTGACACTGATGCGCAACTCGCGGCCGTGGACCGACAGCGAGCGATGGAACTCCTCGATAACCTGCGCGCACACGGCTTCGACGTCCTCGACCGTCGGCATGTCCTCGCACACGACCGTGAATTCGTCACCGCCGAGGCGCGCGCTGAACGACTTGCCGAGCAGCCCGTTCAGCCGCAACCGCTCGCTCACGGCCTGCAGCACGCGATCGCCGAACGCGTGGCCGAGGCTGTCGTTGATCGTCTTGAAGTTGTCGAGATCGATCGACAGCAGCGCGAGCCGGGAATTGTGCGTCTTCGCGCGCTCGATCGACGCTTCCAGGTGCACGAACAGCTGGCGGCGATTCGGCAGATCGGTGAGCGGATCGTGATACGCGAGGTGATTCAGCTCGCGCGTGCGCTCGTCGACTTTCGATTCGAGCTCGAGCTGGTACGCACGCACAGCGCTCTGCGCGTGCTGCAACTGTTCCGCCATCCTGTTGAACGCGACGGCCAGCACATCGAGCTCGCGGACGCCAGCTCGCGAGACGCGCGTGCGAACTGCGCCGCCTGCAAGCCGACGGGTCGCGTCGATCAATCGCCGCACCGGCGCGGTGACGCTGGTCACCGTGATGATCGCGATTGCGATCAGCAGCAACATGACCGCCGCGCTCGCCCACACGAGCTGTCGATCGGCTTTGTCCGAAGCGCTGACTGCCAACCGGTCGGCATCCGCGAGCGCGCGCCGCGCCGGCTCGACCAGCTGCGTCACGATCAATGCGGAAATCTCCGCGCCCTTGTCCCGGAACAGCATCGAGCGATCGTTGAAATCGTCGATGGCTTTGAAAGCAGCACGGCGTCCGGCAACGACTTTGGCCAGATCGCGGAAAACTCCTTTGAGCCACGGCTGGCCATGAACCTTGGCAAGCTCTTCTGAGTGCTCCTGCAGGTAGAGCTTGAAAGCGTTCTCCGCAGCGATGATGCGTTGGGCCGAGCGCGGCGCGGACACGCTGCCCGCAGCACTGACACGCTCGCGAATCGTGCTGAGCATCCGCGTCAGATCCATGAGCCGCTCGCTCGCGAACACCGCACCGGCAACGCGCACGGCGCGCGCGTGCGGCGCGTTTACGCTGGCCTCGAGCTCGTCGAAATTCGCCCAGTACTCGCGCAAGCGCGCACCGCGCGCAGTGCTGTCGGCGAGCATCTCTTCGCCCATGCTGCGAAACGTATCGAGCTCGGCGGCAAATTCGGGCGCCGAGGCGGCGAGCTGCGGGAAATTCCTGGCGGCTTCGTCGTAGGCAGTCGCTGCATCGGTCATGCGCTGCGCGGCGAGCTGCGCCTGATGGACGGAGATCGAATTGCTCTCGGACTGGTCGACGATGACTCGCTCGTAGAGCGACACGCCGGCTGCCAGCGATTCGGTCGCGCGCACCAGCGGCTCGTGCTGGACCAGCAACTCGCGTACGCGTTCGCGCGCTTCGCGGGCGCTCTGCTGAGTGATGTAGTTGGCGGCGATGACGGCGAGTGCGACGGCCGCAAAACCGATAGCGACACGCAACGCCATGCCCGGGCGATATCCGCTGGAATCGCCCTCTTCCTGCATCGGCTGCAGGATGTCTGTCTGAGCTGTCTTTTTGCTGGGTCGCGCGCTCATCCCCGCTCGCTCGCGCAAGAACCGTTAGGCCACTCGTTCTAACCCGCGAAATGTGCCATTAGCGCCTACACACGGTCTGTAGGCGGCAAACAAGAGTGTGCGCTGGTTCTCGCTTTATCGTTACGTCAAAACCGCAGGGCAGGCGACTGAGCGCAGGCCCCGGCGGGTCAGCTCGCGCAGGAACTCAGGCAGCACCTGCAGCAGTTGATCCGGACGATTGTGTCGATTCTGGCCGTCGTGCATCAGCACGACGTCGCCGGCACGTACGCGAGCCAGGCGCTCAGCGATGCGCGGCGCGGTGCCGAGCCAGCCCCAATCGATCGCGCTTCTGTCCCACATGACCATGCGCTCGCCATAGAGGCGCGCTTCATCTGTCATGCAAGGCCGCGCACGACCGTGCGGCGGGCGATACAGAGCAGGCTCGCGACCTAGCACATCGCTCAAAGTCTTCGCTCCATCGCGCACCTGCGCGCGAGCAGCGCGCGAGCGCATCAGCCAGGGATGCCGATGACTGAACGTGTGATTGCCCACCGCATGACCACCGGCTGCGACGGACCGCATCAGCGCCGGCTCGCGTTGCGCACATTCGCCGATCGCGAAAAACGTCGCGTGCATGCGTGCTTGTGCAAGCAGGTCGAGTATCTGCGGCGTCCAGCGCGGATCGGGACCGTCGTCGAATGTCAGGTAGACGTGCTGCGCGCTCACGACTCCACCTTGAGCTTGTTCAAGTTGCGCACCAGCGCCGCGCGTGTGAGCCAATACAAGCGAGGCTCCGCGTTGCCGCGCTCGCGAATGCGTGCCGCCGGCGCGAAGACGCTCATCAGGAGTCGGAAGTGGGCAGCGAGCAGACGCGTCCGCCAGTTCTTCGGCATCGGTGTGCTCACGAATCCTACGACTTCGCCGTGCGCGGGCAACCACGTCGTGCCTTGAAAGACGGCGATGTCGCGCAACGATGGGTCGCTCTGCGCGACTTCCGCAAGGGTGCGCATCGATTGCCGCATCAGTTTCGCGAATCTGAATCCGACCCGTTGCATCGAGCCTTCGCCGAGCGCAGCGATGCTCGCATTATTGAAATGCAGCCGGCCGATGGGATCGTTGTCGCGCAACAGAGTGCCGTCCTCGAAGCGCAACTCCGGGCCGCGATAGCGCGCATGCCCGAGAAACAGCACCGGCCCGAGCGTGCGCAGCCGATAGCGCCGGTAGTACCAGGCGTCGACGACTCCGAGCACTCCTTTGCCGATACGACGCAACAGGTTCATGGGGATCGATACACCGCCGACTGGCGCGAGCTCGCAAGATCGACTGCTTGTTCCGCGATCCGCCGCGCGCCCTCGCGCCGACCCAATTGCCACGCCCGCATCTGCATCGCCTGCAGCGCGTTCGAGTCCTGCAACAGCGCGGCGAGACGATCGAGCAGCTCGCCATCCGCCACCAGTCCGCCGACGTCATGACTCTGCAGGAACGCGATGTTGAAGCCCTCCTGTCCGCCCAGCGAGCGCGTCGCTAGCAACGGTCGGCCACATGCGAGCGCTTCCGCGACGCTGATTCCGCCCGGCTTGCCGACGACCACGTCTGCGGCACGCAGGTAGATATCCATGCGCTCGGTCCACTCGCACACGCGCAGTCGATCGGGATGCTTGCGCGCCAATACGTCGAGCGCACTGCGCGCGTTGTTATTGCGCCCCGGCATCGCGATGAGACGCGGTCCGTTCTTGCGTTCGAGCAAGGCGCCGCAGGCGGCGTCGACGCTGAGGCCGAGTCCGCCGCCGAGCACGAGGACGATCGGCCCGGCCTGCGGCAGCTGCAACTCCTGGCGCGCGTCGGCCTGCGACATCGGCCGCATGAAGTCAGGCATCAGCGGCACGCCGGTCGCGATCTCCACTGCATGCGGAAACTGCGGGCCGACGCTGCCGAGGATCGACTCGTGCGCCACGCAGTAACGATCGACGCCGCGCTGTTTCCAGAAATCGTGCACGCCAAAATCGGTCATGACGCCGATCAACGGCGCAGTCGCTTTGCGCCGCTGCTTGAGATAGGAAGCCATCGCAGCGGGAATCATCTGCGTGCTGACGATCACGTCCGGCGCGAAGCGGCGGATTGCTGGCTCGAGGCGGCGGATCAGACGCATCCAGCACCACTTCATCACAACCAGTCGCGCGAGTACGCCATTGCCGGCAAGGCTGTCGGCCTCATACGCCAGCGACGAGTACAGCAGCGAGAACAGCATCCGGTCGGACGCGTACTTCGCGGAGCGGGTCGAGGGAACGCCGACATCGGCGGCGATTTGCGAAATCAGCTGCAGGACTTCGAGCACCGCCGGCGGCGGCCCGGACTCGCTCTCCAGGATCTGCCGCCAGGTTTGTTCGTCGAGCGTGTAGAGCCGCTCATACAGCTGCGGATAGTTCTGGACCAGGCTGAGATACGTCTCGTGCACGGCCTGCGCGACACCAGAGTGCATCAGCGACCACAGGTCGAGCGTGCGTACTGTAACGGAGTCGTCCAACGCCGCTTCGATAGCCTGTGCGGCGCGCACGTGGCCGAGTCCGAGTCCTGAGGTGAGCAGCAGGATCCTGCGGCGGCCGGCATCTTCGCCGTCCCAGTCGCCGAGTACGCGGCTCAGCAATTCATGCCGCGCGGCGGGGTCCGGCGATCTCGTTCGTTCCAAGCGCATGGGGAGCACGTTCCAATTCGAGATAATCGGGCCGTGAATGTTCCGTTTGCAGTCCCGGTTCCCGGCATTCTCCGTCAACGTCTTGAACTTTCCCAGCTTACGGGCGTTGTGGAACCGCCGTGCGCGTACCTCTGTGCGTATTGACTCTGCTGCTCGCTTGCGTCGTCGTCCCTGCATCCGGCGCCAGTCGCACGGACTGTGAACGAGAGTACCGACCCGAGCTCGGTCAGCCCGGCAAGGATGTCATGTGGGTGCCGACCGACGATGCCCTCGTTGCACGCATGCTGAAGATGGCCCAGGTCACGAGCGCCGACCGTGTGTACGACCTGGGTGCGGGCGACGGCAAGATCGCTATTGCAGCCGCCCGTGATTTCGGCGCGCAGGCAGTCGGCGTCGAGTATGAGCCGCAGCTCGCGCGGCTGGCGCAGTGCTACGTGCAGGCCGACGGCCTCAGCGAGCGTGTGCGCATCGTCCATGGCGACGTCTTCCAGACCGATTTCAGTGCCGCCACGGTCGTGACGCTGTACCTGTTGCCCGAGCTCAACCTGCGGCTGCGGCCGACACTCCTGAAGATGAAGCCCGGCACGCGGATCGTGTCGCACTCGTTCCTGATGAACGACTGGGAGCCCGACGAGCGCTCGATGACCGAGGACGGCAACGCATATCTATGGATCGTCCCGGCAAACGTTGCCGGCACCTGGGAGTTCCGCGAGTCGGACGGTCAAGGGCGCTTCATCGCGCAGATCGAGCAGGACTTCCAGCGCCTCAGCGGACGCGCCGGCGACGAGCCGCTGGTCGCAGGTGCGCGCGTCAATGGCTCGCAGGTCGATCTGACGTTCTTCGAGAACGGCGGCCCGACGCAGCTCGTGGGCACAGTCGACGGCGATCGGATCGATGCGCAAGTCACGCGCGACGGCAAGACCTCGCGCTACATCGGCACGCGCTCGCAGAGCGGCAGAGGATGACGCGCAGCTCTCAGTGCTTGCGCAATTTGGCGCGGACGCGCCGCGTAGTGAGCACGCCGAGGTATTGAGTGATCTTGGCGTCGGACGCGAGCACGCGCAGTTCCTGCTCGTAGATCTTGTCCACCTCGTCGATGGAGGTGTG
>DATJIP010000096.1:0-22331 GCA_035493235.1 Steroidobacteraceae bacterium | reverse complement strand
TTCCTGCCGGGTCACCGCATCATGGTGCAGATCCAGTCCAGCTGGTTTCCGCTGTACGACCGCAACCCGCAGACGTTCGTGCCGAACATCATGTTCGCGAAACCGGAAAGTTATGTGAAGGCGACCCACCGCGTGTGGCATGCGCCCGGCACAGCCAGCGCAATCGAGTTGCCGGTGCTAGAGTGAGGCCATGTCGCTCGCAGCCACCTCCCTCGAACATCTGGATGTCCTGATCGTTGGCGCCGGTATTTCCGGCATCGGCGCCGGCTGCCATCTGCAGAAGCGCTCGCCCGGCAGGACCTACGCAATCCTGGAAGGGCGCGCGGACATCGGCGGTACCTGGGATCTGTTCCGCTATCCCGGCATTCGCTCCGACTCCGACATGTACACGCTCGGCTACTCGTTCGCGCCGTGGACGAAGCCGAAAGCGATTGCGGATGGGCCGTCCATTCTCGAATACCTGAAGGACACGGCGAAGACTTACGGCGTCGACAAGCGCATCCGTTTCGGTCATCGCGTGAAGAGCGCGTCGTGGTCGTCGCAGGACGCGCGCTGGACAGTGGAAGCCGAGCGCGGGCCGCAACGCGAGCCAGTGCGCTTTACGTGCAACTTCCTGTTCATGTGCAGCGGCTACTACAACTACGCCGAAGGTTACACGCCGCAGTTTCCAGGCACGGAGAGTTTCTCAGGGCGCATCGTGCATCCGCAGAAGTGGACCCCGGACATCGACTACGCCGGCAAGCGCGTCGTCGTCATCGGCAGCGGTGCCACCGCGGTCACGATCGTGCCGGAGATGGCGAAGACCGCGGCACGCGTGACGATGCTGCAACGTTCGCCAACTTACGTCATCTCGATGCCGGCCGAGGACGCGATCGCGAACGGCCTGCGGCGCGTGCTGCCGCTCAAGCTTGCGTACCTGCTGACGCGTTGGAAGAACGTGCTGTTCGGCATGATGTTCTTCCAGCTGAGCCGCCGCCGCCCTGAGATCATCAAGAAGCTCATCCTCAAAGGTGCGCGCAAGGCGCTCGGTCCCGACTACGACATCGGCACGCACTTCACGCCGCGCTACAACCCGTGGGATCAGCGCTTGTGCCTGGTGCCGAACGGCGATCTGTTCGAAGCGATCAAAGGCGGTCGCGTCGAGGTGGTGACGGATCAGATCGAGACGTTCACGCCGCAAGGCATCGCGCTGCGCTCGGGCAAGCAGCTCGCAGCGGATGTGGTCGTCACGGCGACCGGACTCAATCTGCAACTGCTCGGTGGCGTGCAGGTGAATGTCGATGGCCGGGCCGTCGACCTGGCGAAGACGCTCAACTACAAGGGCATGATGTTCAGCGACGTGCCGAATCTCGCGTCGTCGTTCGGCTACACGAACGCGTCGTGGACGCTCAAGTGCGACCTGACCTGCGAATACGTGTGCCGCTTGCTGAATCACATGCAGAAGCACGGCTATCGGCAGTGCATGCCGCGCAACGTCGATCCGTCGGTGACGGTCGAGCCGTGGATCGATTTCTCATCCGGCTACGTCCAGCGCGCGCTGCCGTCGCTGCCGAAGCAGGGCTCGAGGATCCCGTGGAAGCTGTATCAGAACTACGCGTTCGACATCATGATGCTGCGCTATGGCAGTGTCGACGATGGAGTCATGGAGTTCCAGGGCGCGCGCTGAGATTCGCCGCGAGGAATTGCAGGATGCGCTCGGCCACTGCGCGGCGGGTCGCCTCGTCATAGGCCCCGTGACCCTCGCCGCCCAGCTCCATGAACTCGAACTGCTTGTGATTCTTCTCGAGCGCAGCCCTCATGCGCTTCGCGTGCTCGAACTCGGCCACCCCGTCCGCCGTGCCGTGAATCAGCAGCACGGGCACTTTGATGTTCTGGGCGTTGTAGACCGGCGATTGCGCCCGCAGCTTGGCGACGTCATCGCCCAGCGTGCGTTCCAGGAAGGCCTTGCCCGACTTCGTATCGGGCAGCTTGCCTGACTCGAGCCGCAGCTCGAGATCGTAGACACCGGCGTAGCCGATCGCGCATCGATAGAGATCCGGCTCGCGCGCGACGCCCATCAGCGCAGCGTATCCGCCATAGCTCGCTCCGTAGATGCAGATCCGATCGGGCGCGGCGATCTTCTGCTGGATCGCCCAGCGCGTCGCATCGGTGAGATCGTCCTGCATCTTGCCGCCCCACTCGCGGTAGCCGGCCTGCATGAAGTCCATGCTGAAGTAACCGCTGCCGCGATAGTTGATCTGCAACACGGCGTAACCGCGACTCGCGAGCAGCTGCACCTCCGGATCGAACTCCCACCGATCGCGGACGCCGAACGGTCCGCCGTGAGGCAGCACCACCATCGGATGCGGCCCGTCACCAGCCGGGCGCGTGACATAGCCCTGGAGTTGCAGACCGTCGCGGGCCTGCAGTGTGATCGGCTCTTTCGGCCGCATCTGCTTCGGCTCGATCCAGATACGACCGGCGCGCAGAAAGTCGGCGTGATTGGTCACCGTGTCGAACAGGTAATAGTCGCCGGGATTGACGTCCGAATCGACGAGCACGATGACCAGCCGGCCGTCGTCGCTATTGCTCGTCACGCGGATTCGCTGCTGCGGGAACGCCCGTTGCAGCGCCTGGTAGGTTTGTGCGGTGGGATTGTCCTTGGCCAGCCAGTAGTCGTTGCGGCGTGCGGTGTAGCTGCTGACGCCCACTATCTCGCGATCGGCGAAATCGGTGATGAGCTCGTCGACGCTGGCGTCTTCGAAGGCGTGGACTTTCTCGAGCGCTCTGGTCTGCAGGTCGAGGCGATACAGCGCGTCGAACGCTTCGCCCTCGCGCGCGCCCGTCAGGAACACGGAGCGGTTGTCCGTGCTGAAGCGCCCCGGTATCACGGTCTCGTCGCGGAAGCCTTCCAGTGCGAAGCTGGTCCAGGCGCTGCCGGGCTCGGGCTTCCAGCTCACTGACGGTTTGTGAAACTCGTTTTCGCCATAAGCCAGGCGCACGTTGTCGTCGAAGTCGAGCAGCAGTTGCGCGCGGGCGAGCGGCGCCATGTCGAGTTGCTGCTTCTTGCCGCTATAGATGTCGAGACGCGAGATCAGCGGCTTCGCATCCGGATTGGAATACCAGACGTTGCCGGCGTTACGCCACGGATACTCTGCAATCAGCACGTGATTCGGATCCTTTCGCGGCACCTGCAGCAGGACTGGCGTCGCGTAGCTGGCCTGGCGTGTCTGCATGTGTGTGTCGAGCGTGCTTTGGCCGGCGCGATAGCCGTAGAGCTGGCGTGCGGAACCGCCGTCGCGATCGATCGCGAAGATCTCGCCGGTCGGCGTCGGCGTGACGTTGTCGCGCTGGCGCTGCGCGATCGTGTAAATCACGCGCGTCGGCGAGACCCAGTGATACTCGTCGATCACGCAGTCCTCCGGCGTGCGGATGCCGCCGACGTTCTTCTTGGCTTTGAGATCGGTGAAGAGCAGCGTGGAGCTGCCGTATTTGCCGGTCAGGACTGCAATGAACTGGCCGTCCGGCGAGATCTTGACGCCGCCGAACTCATCGTACTTCGTGAAGAATTCGACCGGGAGCGGCGCTTGCGCGTGCGCTGTGAACCAGAAGAAGGTGACGACGAGTGCGCCAGCGAAAAGCGAGAGGCGACGCATGTGAGCTCCGTGCAGCCGCTGTGTTGTAGTTGTGCAGCCATTCTAATGTCCCGACCGCGTAAATCTTACTCACTCGGAACAATTTACTAGCCTCATCGGTATGGCTCTGGCCTACGTCAGGGTGAAGCCCTACAGGACCAGAACGATGATGAGGGTTTTGCGCTGTTTGCATGCCGGGTTTGTCCCCGTGCTCTTCCTGGTGCTGGCGGCCTGTTCCAACGGTCGCGGCAGTCTCGATGACGGAGGCGCAGGCGGCGGCACAGGACAACAGCAGCCGCCGGGCAAGGTCACGGTCGGCGGCACCATCGCAGGACTCTCCGGCTCCGGGCTGATGCTGCAGAACAATGGCGGTGACAATCTCGCGGTCACGGCCAACGGTGCGTTTACATTCAAGACCAGCGTCGATGCGGGAACGACGTACAACATCACTGTCGCTGCGCAGCCGACGGCGCCGTCGCAGTTCTGCTCGATCGCGAATGCCGCAGGCACCGCCACGAACAATGTCACGACCGTGACGGTCAATTGCAGCACGGGTTCTTTCAGCGTCGGCGGCAGCGTGTCCGGTCTTGCGGGCAGCGGGCTCGTGTTGCGCAACAACGGCGGCGACGATCTGCCGATCGCATCCAACGGCAGCTTCACGTTTGCTACCGAGCTCGCGAGCGGCGCGGCATTCGAGGTCTCCGTTGCAACTCAGCCGACCCGGCCCGCGCAGACCTGCACGGTCGCCGACGCGTCGGGAACGGTTGGCGGCGGCGACGTGCGCACGGTCAAGGTAAGTTGTGCGACGAACAGCTACACGATCAGCGGCACGGTAAGCGGGCTGCAAGGCAGCGGTCTGGTCCTGCAGAACAATGGCGGCGACGACGTCGGCGTGCAGACGGACGGCGGCTTCGCCTTCCCCACGAAGATTCCGAGCGGCTCCGGCTATAGCGTTACGGTCAAGACGCAGCCGGGCGCTCCCGCGCAATCGTGCTCGGTGCAGAGCGGCAGCGGTACGGTCGCAGATCGCGATGTCATCAACGTCGTCATCACCTGCGCGCTCAGCACGTTCACGATCGGCGGCACGATCAGCAATCTGCAAGGCTCCGGCATGGTGCTCGCCAACAACGGCGGCGACCGCTTCTCACCGAGTGCCAGCGGGCCGTTCACGTTTCCGACCGCCATGCTCGCTGGCTCCACGTACAACGTGACCGTTGCGACGCTGCCCAGTCGCCCGCGCCAGTTGTGTCAGGTGACCAACGGCGTGGGTACCGTGCCCGAAGCAAACGTCACGAATGTCGGGGTCAGCTGCTTCGTGCTCCCGTTCGGTGTCGGCGGCACCGTGTCGGGACTGGAGAGTCCGGGCCTGGAGTTGCAGAGCAACGGTGAGAAGCTGGCGATTGCGGCGAACGGCAAATTCATGCTGCCGATCTCGCTGCCGGAGGGTTCGCCATACGACGTCAGTGTCGCGACGCAGCCGGCGAACCAGGTGTGCAGCGTCGCTAACGGGCGCGGTGCGATCGACAAGGATGACGTCGCGAGCGTGATCGTCGCCTGCAAGCAGGCGACCGAATAGTCGATAATCGCCGGGCATGACCGATCCCGTGCTCTTTGGGCTGAGCCGCAGCGTGTATACGCGCATCGCGCGGCTTGCGCTCGAAGAAAAGGGCGTGCGCTACACGCTCGAAGAAGTCGAGATCTTCGGTCCGACCGGCGCGCCTGCCGAGCACCTCGCACGTCAGCCGTTCGGCCGCATTCCAGCGTTCGAGCACGACGGTTTCCGGCTGTACGAGACCAGCGCCATCACGCGCTATGTGGACGAGGTATTCGCGGGAACGCGCCTGCAGCCGCAGGAACCGCAGGCGCGGGCGCGCATGAACCAGGTCCTCGCGATCGTGGATTCGTACAGCTATCGACCGATGGTGTGGGGGGTGTTCGCGGCGCGAATCGTGGCGCAGAGATCGGGGATAGAAGTGAACGAAACCATCGTGGCGGAGGCGCTGGCGAAATCACGCACTTGTTGCCTCGCGCTCGAAGGGATTCTCGGCAGCAACCGTTACTTCACCGGCGACGAAGTCACGCTCGCAGACCTGCATGCACTGCCAATCCTGCTGTACTTCTCGCTGACGCAGGACGGCGCCGCGACACTTGCCAACTATCCGCGCTTGCGAGCGTGGCTCGACAACATGGGCTCGCGCCCCAGCGTGCAGCGGACCAGGGGCAAGTACGAGCTCGCGCAGTAGCTCACCGTCTCCCGTCGACGAGAATGAACGCGATGCGCGCGACAGCGTCGGAGCGATTCGCCCACGCGTGATTGGTGCCGCGCTGGATCAGGATATCGCCGGCGCGCATCACGGTTTCGCCTTCGTCCATGATCGCGACCAGCTCACCTTGCAACAGGATCGCGTAGTCGATCGTGTCCGTGAGGTGCATGCCCGGGTGACGCGCGCTCGACGAGTTGTGTTTCGCGTCCGCGAACTGCGCGGCGAAGACGGCTTCAGTGAGGCGCTTGCGCAGCTCGGGATCTTGCTCTTCGGGCGGGATATCGATCACGCGAATCACCGTGCCGCCCTTCGGTGGCAGCACGCCACGATGCTCCAGCGAGGAATCTGCGGCCGCGAGCGGCGCCGGGCTGCCGACCGTGCGCCAGATGTTGTTGTTGCGGTAGCCAGCGCGGCCATCGATTGTATGCATCGCCGGCGAGACGCCGTCCTCGGCGATGTACGAGCGGCCATTGGCGTCGATGCCGGTGACAATGCGTCGTACCGGCGGCAGGGAAGTCGACATGCTGAGTCTCCGACTAGGCGACTACTTGGCGAACAGGCGCGAAGGATCCTTGAAGGCCTTGAACTCGAGCGCGTTGCCCGACGGGTCGTAGAGGAAGAACGTGGCCTGCTCGCCGACCTCGCCGCGAAAGCGGATGCCGGGCTCGATCACGAAGCGCGTGCCGCCGTCGCGCAGGCGCGCTGCGAGCTCGTGCCAGTCGTCCCAGTCCAGTACGACGCCGAAGTGCGGCACGGGCACGTCCTTGCCATCCACTTCGTTGAAGTGCACCGAGCGGCGGGTTGGATCGAGGTGCGCGACCAGCTGATGACCAAAGAAGTCGAAGTCGACCCATTCGGTGGAGCTGCGACCCTCCGGACATCCGAACTGGCGTCCATAGAACGCGCGCGCGGCGCCGAGATCGTGGACGGGAATCGCGAGATGAAACGGCGCGGGCATGGCTTATCATGCCAGATCTTTACGGTCCGCATACGCCGAGGTCTGTTCATGAAGCGTGCATTACCGAAGGTCCGGACGCTGCTTGTGTCCGCCGTGTTGATCAACAGCGCGGCCTGGGGCGCAACGTCCGAGCAACGCACGCTCGAACAGAAGTTCGACGCGCAACTGCAGGCTGCCGATCTGCAGGCGTGGATGAAGCAAATGTCATCTAAGCCGACGCACGTCGGCGCGCCGCATGACAAGGCGAACGCGGAGTTCGTGCAACAGCAGTTCCGCGCGTGGGGCTGGGATGCGCAGATCGAAACGTTCGACGTGCTCTATCCCACGCTCAAGCAGCACAGTCTGGAACTGGTCGCGCCGACGCAGTTCGTCGCGTCGTTGAAAGAGCCGCCGATCGAAGGCGACAGCACCTCGACGCAGACGGATGGCCTGCCGCCGTATCACGCGTATGGCGGCGACGGCGATGTGACCGCGCCGCTCGTCTACGTCAACTTCGGCATGCCCGACGATTACAAGGAGCTCGCCCGTCGCAACATCGACGTGAAGGGCAAGATCGTCATCGTTCGCTACGGCGCTGGCTGGCGCGGCCTGAAGCCCAAGCTCGCGCAGGAGCACGGTGCAGTCGGCTGCCTGATCTATTCCGATCCGCACGAGGACGGCTACTTCGCCGGCGATACGTATCCGAAGGGCGGCTTCCGTCCGTCGCAAGGCGTGCAACGGGGTTCGGTGCTCGATCTGCCGGTCGCGCCCGGCGATCCGCTCACGCCCGGAGTCGGTGCAACCGCGAATGCCAAGCGGCTGAAGCTCGAGGACGCGAAGACGATCCTGAAGATTCCGGTGATGCCGATTTCTTATGGCGACGCGCAGCCGTTGCTGGCCGCGCTCGGCGGGCCCGTCGCTCCGCCGCACTGGCGCGGCGCGTTGCCGATCACGTATCACATCGGCGCAGGTCCGGCGCAGGTGCACTTGTCGATCCAGTCGGACTGGACCCGCAAGCCGACGTACGACGTGATCGCCAAAATTCCCGGCGCCGTCAGCCCCGATGAGTGGGTCGTGCGCGGCAATCACCGCGACGGCTGGGTGTTCGGCGCCGGCGATCCGTTGTCGGGACACGTTGCGATGATGGCTGAGGCGAAAGCGATCGGCGCGCTGTTGAAAGAAGGTTGGCGGCCGAAGCGCACGATCGTCTACGCCAGCTGGGACGGTGAAGAGCCAGGCCTGCTCGGCTCCACCGAATGGGCCGAGACGCACGCTGCGGAGCTGCAGAGCAAAGCAGTGCTCTATGTGAACTCCGATGGCAACGCGCGCGGCTTCCTGTCGGCAGGCGGCAGCCACTCGTTGCAGCGTCTGGTCAACGACGTTGCGAAAGACGTGAAAGATCCGCAGACCGGAGTCAGCGTCAAACAGCGGCTCGATGCGCGCAGCATGGTGGATGGGTTCGACAAGGACGCGTCCAGCACCGAAAAGGATGCAGCGAAGCGGGCGCGCGACGGCGACGACTTCAGGCTCGGCGCGCTCGGCTCGGGGTCGGACTTCACGCCGTTCCTGCAGCACCTGGGCCTGACGACGCTGAACATCGGTTATGGCGGCGAAGACGACACCGATGGCATCTATCACTCCAACTACGACTCGTTCGATCACTACGTTCGGTTCGGCGACCCGGGCTTTGCGTACGGCGTGGCCGAAGCGCAGACCGTCGGTCGACTCGTGCTGCGCGTCGCGAACGCCGGCCTGCTGCCGATGGAGTTCGGCAGCTTCGCAAACACGATCGACAGCTATGTGAAGGAGCTGCACGAGCTCGCCGACAACAAGCGCAAGCATGCGGAGGAACTGGTGCAGCTGCTCGACAAGAAAGCGTTCGAGCTGGCGGCGGATCCGACGCGTCGCGTGGCTCCGCCGGAGCGCGAAGTCGAAGTGCCGTACCTGAATCTCGCGGTGCTCGACAATGCGGTCGCGCGCGTGAAGAAGAGCGCCAAGGCGTACGACGAGTCGTACCTCGCGTTTGCAGGTCACGGGACTGAGCTGCCCGCTGCGCAGGCCGCGCAGCTCAACGCACTACTGCGCGGGATGGAAGCCACGCTGACGAATACGCGCGGACTGCCGGGACGCGAATGGTATCGGCACTACATCTATGCGCCGGGCCTGCTCACCGGCTATGGCGTCAAGACCGTGCCGGGCGTTCGCGAGGCGATCGAGGATGACAAGTGGGAGCGCGCGAACGAGTTCGCGGGTCTGACTGCAGACGTGCTGACGAAATACAGCGAGCGGCTGGATCAGGCGACTGCGCTACTGGCGCGCGCAGCTCATCCGGGCGGCGCTACTTCGGCGCCTGATAAAACGCGTCCTTGATCAGGCCTTCGATCGACTCGTCGAAGTATTCCTGATTGTGCGGATCGTCGCCGGCGAAGCGCCGGCGATACTCCGTGACGTCGATCTGCGGGCGTACGGCCTCGAGCGTCGCCGAGAGACTGCCGATTCGGACGATCGCAGCGTTCACCTGACCGACGATCGTCTCCACCATTTCGAGCACGGCGCGCAGGTACGTCTGGTCGTGCATCACATCGCCGTGACCCGGAACGATCGCCTTGACGTCGAGCTGCAACAGCCCGCGCAAGCTATGCGCCAGGTGTTCGGGGTAGCCCGCGAAGAAGTAGGGCACCGGCGCAACCAGCACGTCGCCAGTCACGAGAATTCGTTCCTTCGGCAAATACGCCCAGGCATCGCCGAGCGTGTCGCCGATACCGGCGTGACGGATCTCGACGATGCGCTTGCCGAGATCGACGGTCAGCTCGCTGTCGAACGTGAGCGTCGGCAACTGCAGGCGCGATCGCTCCAGCTCTGCGAGCACGCGACTACGACCGTCGACGGTCTGCTGCAACTCCGCGTCCGGTTTCTTGGCGAGCGTCTCCTTCATCGACTGCAATCGCTGCGGATAACGCTCGCGATTCGCGGCATCGTAGGAAGCCATCAACTTCGCCGTTTCCCGGTGCGCCACGATCGTGATCGCCGGGAACGCATCGACATAAACTGAGTTGCCGCGCTGGTGATCGGGATGCCAGTGAGTGTTCAGCAGGTAACGCACCGGCAGTTTGGTCCACTGGCGGATCTGCGCGATGTCTTCGGCTGCGCTCGACGGCAGATAACCCGAGTCGACGACGAGCACATCGCGCTCGCCGATGATGACGGTAGTGTTGCCTTGAGGATTGCTATCCGGCGAATCGACGTGCCGGATTGCGTAAACGCCTTCGGCGATCTTAGTGACGCTGCGCTGTTGCGTGACCGATGAGTCTGCAACGGCAGCGCTGGCGACGAGGGTGATGGTTAAAAAAAAGCCGGAACGAAGCTGGTGCTGCATTCCGGTAGTTTGCGCCGCTCGCCGGGGGTCGGGGAGGGCGTTCGTTGCCAAGACTGCCGGCGTGCTTCATTCGCTACGCCGGCAGTGGGCTCCAGGGAATTACTGGATCTGCGTGATCGTGACCGAGTAGCCGGGGTGAGCGGCCATCTCTGCGCCATACGCCCCGAGGCTGAGCCAGAGGGCAACGATCACGGCGGACACCACGGTGCAAACGGTGCGCTGCGTGGTCCGGCTCATCTGGTTGAGGGCATACATGGCGATCTCCTTACTCTCTATCTTTCATTGCCAGCCGCGTTATTGCGGTGTTCGTTAGTTCAGATGCGATCCTCCTCGGAAAGGTTGCAGTCGACGAGAGGCGGCCGGCCAGTTGCGGCACGCTACCGGCGAACCCGCGCGGGGCGCGGCGGATAGAAAAAAACAGCGGACGGATCGGACAGATTTGCGCCGCTGGAAGCGCGGCGCTAAGTGCCCTCCCGAACGGGAGGGCACTGGCGGGCAACTACTATTTCTTCTTCGACTTCTGCTTGGAGCCGTTCTCGGCCTTGGCGTCGGTCTTGTCTTCGTCTGCGACCTTCACGCCGAGGCTCTCGAGCAGCTTCGCATCGAGCTCCGGCACGACCGGCAGATCCTTTGCATCCGGCAGCGCGGCTGTGGCGCGCTCATGCAGCTTCACGCTGATCTCATGCAGCTCGCGATACTGTGGCGCGAGCTTCTCGCCGGCAGCGGCCTTCTGATCCTGCTGCTTCTTCTCGTTGCGCAGCGTGTTCAGCGAGGTTTCGATTTCGCGGCGGAGATCGGCTTCTTCCTGCTTCTGCTTCTTGAGCACGTTCATCTTCTTGATGACGTTCTCCGGCGTATCCGACAGCGCGGTGTTGATCGCCTTGAGCGCCTTCTCCTGCTCGGCGACGCGATCCTTCACCTTCTGCAGCTCTTTGGCGGCAGCGGCGCGATCGGTGGCCATCTGCTTCGTGCTGTTCTCTTGCGCAGCCTGCAATTGCGTGACGCTCGCCTGGGCGGTGGCCAGCGCTCGCTCGCTCGCGGCGACTTTGTTCTCCATCGCCGTGATCGTGATCTTCGCCTGCGCGCGGGCTTCGGCGGTTTCGGTCTCGGCTTTCGCGATCTTCTTCAGAACGCTTTCGAGGGCCGCCTTGAGCTCTTCCTGCGAACAGTTCGGATCCAGCTTCAGCGCATCCGTCGCTGCGCGCATCAGCATCTGTTTGCTGATGGCAAGTTCCTTCCAGACCTTCAATTGGAGCTCGAGTTCGGGTTGATTCACCATTGATTCCTGATGTGGGGCTGACATGCGGGGACGCGGATTGTAGTCGAAAAGTGCTGCAACCGCGCCTCCAGGGGCCGGGCTGCGATTGCAGCCGGTCGATATGGGGTCGGTCCGCCGAATTCCTACCGGGCGACCTGTGCCAGCTGGCCCGGCTCCAGGCCGGCTTCCATCCACTTGCGGATGCGGCGGGCGTCGGCGACTCGCGTGTACTTGCCGAAGGAGTTGAGCAGCACGATCAGCACCGGCCGCTCCCGGATGACGGTTTTCATGACCAGGCACTGGCCGGCGTCACTGGTATAGCCCGTCTTCTGCAGGATCACGTCCCAGTCGTCCTTACGCACCAGGGAGTTGGTATTGCGGAACTCGAGTTCCTGCTTGCCGACCGCCACGGTATGGCTTGCGCTGGTCGAAAACGTGCGAATAGTCGGATCGGCAGCCGCGGCGGAAACCAGCTTCGCCAGGTCGGCGGCACTGGAAACGTTCCCGCTCGACAGGCCCGTCGGATCGGTGAAATGGGCAGTGGGCATGCCGAGGTCGCGTGCCTTGGCATTCATAGCCTTGAGGCAAGCGGGGATCCCGCCTGGATAGGCTCGTGCCACCGCGTGAGCCGCCCGGTTCTCGGACGACATCAAAGCCAGATGGAGCAGGTCACCCCGGCTCAGATGGCTGCCGACAGCCAGTCGTGAAGCCGAGCTGCGCTCCAGCCGCCGGTCCTCCGCGGTCAGCTCGATCATCTCGTCGAGGGGCTGCCCGGCATCGAGAACGACCAGGGCGGTCATGAGCTTGGTGATCGAGGCAATCGGCAGCGGCTGCTGCGCCTGTTTCGAATACAGCACCGACGAATCGGCGGCGTCCAGGACCAGGACCGAGCTGGAGCGGACGTCGAGCTTGGCGACATGTTTTGGCTTGGCCTGACCGGTCGCGACAGCGGTCCCGGCAGGGGAGGCGAAGGTCAGCGCGGGCGCCAGGAGCAGAGTCAGAAGGAGTCGTCGCCAGGAGTGCGTCGGCATCGCCGCGGATTCGTCTTTTGAGTTGTGGTGACGGGAGGATAAACGATCTTTGTCAGCCTAAGTGTGAGCTTTTCCCTGTTTGGCCCCCTGCGTCGATCTGCAAGCGGCCCAGCTGCAACCTTTCGCGCCCGTGGTCGCGTCCAATTCTGCAACTTGGCGCCAGCGCCGGTGTTCTGGACGGGCGGTCGTAGCGGACCGCAGGCAGGGCATTCGAAAGGGACAGACTAATGACGACGGCCAATAAGCACTTCGTTCGCTCAGACACACTCGAAGACAGCGCTCCGGCGCTGGCGAGCGTGACGCCGTTTCCGCGCGCGGACGCCGCCGCCGCGGATGCCGGTTCCGGTGCGCAGGTTGCTCCTCCGGTCTCGCGCGGCTGGCAGATGAAGGCCCTGATCGCCGCGTTGCTAGCCGCGATCATCGGCGCTGTCGTTTACATGGCAGTGCGCGGCCCGGCGGCTGCGCCCGCGGCCGCCGCTGCGACTACACAGCCGTTCGAGCTGGCCTCCGTCGACGTCACGACGGTCGCGCTCCAGAAGCTGTCGCGTTCGCTGCCGCTGTCGGGATCGATGTCGCCGATCGTGCAGGCGACGTTGAAGTCGAAAGTCGGCGGTGAAGTCGAGCTGGTGCCGCTGCGCGAAGGCCAGGACGTGCGCGAAGGCGAAGTGCTCGCGCGCATCGATACGCGCAACCTGCAAGCGCAATACGATCGTCAGCTCGCGGCCGTCGACCGCGCGCGAGCGGACCTGGATCTCGCCACGCTCAATCGCGACAAGAACCGCGTGCTGCTCGATCAGCACTACATCTCTCAGAACACTTACGAAGCGACCGAGAGTGCCTATGCCGGCATGGTCGCGAACCTGAAACTCGCTGAGGCCGACGCGCGCCTGGCGAAGATCGGCCTCGAAGATGCGGTGATCCGCGCGCCGTTCGCCGGCACGGTCGCCAAGCGCCACGTGCAGCCGGGCGAGAAAGTGTCGATGGACTCGACCATCGTGACGCTCGTCGACTTGCGCCAGATGGTGCTCGAAGCCGCCGTACCCGCAGCCGACATTCCCGCGGTCCAGATCGGGCAGCCTGCGAAGTTCAAGGTCGGCGGCTTCGGTAGCCGTGAGTTCGTCGGCGAAGTGCAGCGGATCAATCCGATCACTGCGGACGGCTCGCGCGCGATCACGATCTACATCGCCGTGCCGAATCCGAACCGCGCACTGAAGGGCGGCATGTTCGCGCAAGGCGCGCTCACGCTCGACACGACGGAACCAGTGCTGGCCGTGCCGCAACGAGCAGTGCACGCAGAAGCCGGCGCAACCTACGTCTACACCCTGCGCGACGAGAAGATTGCACGCACCAACGTCAGGGTCGGTGCCGCTGGTCCCGGCGCCACCTTCGTCGAAGTGCGCGAAGGCCTCGCGGCCGGTGACCGCGTCATCGTCACCGAGATCACCGCCGCCCAAGTCGGCCAGAAAGTTCTCGTGCGCGCCGACTCCGCCTCGGCTTCCGCACTGACCGCCAACCGCTAACCGCTCTCCGCTTCTCTTCTTATGTGGATCACCAAGACCAGCATCAACCAGCCCGTCTTCGCGACCATGGTCATGCTCGCGCTGGTCGTGCTCGGCCTGTTCTCCTATCGCCTGCTGCCGGTCGAGGAAATGCCCGAGATCAGCATGCCGGAGGCGTACATCGAGGTGGAGTACCCGGGCGCTTCGCCGGAAGCGATCGAAGACGAAGTGCTCAAGCCGATCGAGAACGTCATCAACTCGATCGAAGGCGTACGCAACATCTACGCGACCGCGCGTGAAGGCCGCGCCAACTTCCAGATCGAGTTCCGTCTCGAAACCGACGTGATCGCGGCGACGCAGGAAGTCCGCGACCGGGTTGCCCAGATCCGCTCGACGCTGCCGCGCGAGGTGCGCGAACCGAAGATCGAGCGCGCCAGTGCAGACAGTCAGCAGGGCGCGGCGGTCGAGATGGTCGTGTATTCGGGCGCGCGCAGCCTGCGCGAAGTCTCGACGCTGGTCGATCAGCAGATCGTGAAGCGTCTGCAGAACGTCGCCGGCGTCGGTCACATCGAGGTCGGCGGCTCGGTGCAGCGGCAGGTGCAGATCTACCTGCGTCCGGAACAGTTGCAGAGCCTGCGCGTCGGCGTCGACCAGGTGATCGCCGCGATTCGCGCCGAGAATCAGGATCTGCCCGCCGGCAGCATCTCGCGCGAAGCGAGCGAGCAGCTGGTGCGCGTCGAAGGCCGCATCAAGGATCCGCGTGGCTTCGAGCGCATCATCGTCACGAATCAGGGCGGCGCGCCGGTTTACCTGGGCCAGGTAGCCGACATCGTCGACGGCGAGCAGGAAGAGCAGTCGATCGCGCGCGTCGACGGCATGCGCTCGGTTTCGCTCTCGGTCTATCGCGCGCAGCAGGCGAATCTCGTGCAGGTCGGCAAGGGCGTCGACGAGGCGATCGCCGAGCTGCAGGGCCGTCTGCCCGAGGACGTGAAGATCCGCACGCTGTGGTCGGATGCGAAGTGGATCGAGGGCTCGATGGAGCGCGTCAAGGAAACGATCTTCGAAGGCGCGATGCTCACGATCCTGATTGTGTTCCTGTTCCTGCATTCCTGGCGCTCGACGGTGATCACCGGCTTGACGCTGCCGATCTCGGCGATCGCGACGTTCATCGCGCTGCACGCTTTCGGCTTCTCGCTGAACTTCATGACGCTGATGGCCCTGTCGCTGTGCATCGGCCTGCTGATCGACGACGCGATCGTGGTGCGCGAGAACATCGTGCGTCACATGAACATGGGCAAGAGCCATCGCGAAGCGGCGCTGCAGGGCACGCAGGAAATCGGCGTCGCCGTGATGGCGACCACGTTCGCGATCCTGGCCGTGTTCATTCCCGTTGCATTCATGAGCGGGGTCATCGGCCGCTTCTTCCTGCAGTTCGGCATCACGGTCGCGGTCGCCGTGATGGTGTCGTTGTTCGTCAGCTTCACGCTCGATCCGATGCTGTCGTCGATCTGGCCGGATCCGTCCCACGGCCGCTTCCGCCGCTTGCCGTGGCTGGGCCGCATCATGGAGCGCGTCGAGCGAGTAGTTGAGCGCGCACACGTCGTGTACGACCGGCTGCTGCGCTGGACGTTGAGCGGCCGCCGCTATGCGCGCTTCTTCAGCCCGCGAGTGCTGTTGCTGGGCGTGGCCGCGCTGACGTTCTTCGGCAGCTTCATGATCGTGCCGCTGATCGGTACCGAGTTCGTGCCGCAGCAGGACGAAGGCATGGTGTCGATGCGGCTGAACACGCCGATCGGCTCGAGCCTGCAATACACGGATGCGAAGATTCGCGACGCCGAGGCGGCGATCCGCGAGATCAAAGGCGTCGAGGCGATCGTCACGACCGTCGGCACGGACGAAGGCAAGAACTACGCGCGTCTCACCGTCGTGCTTGCGGATCGCAAGACGACCAAGCGTCCGCCGCAGACCGAGTACGAGAACATCATCCGCGAGCGGCTGCTGCGCATGGCCGGGCTCACGGTTTCGATCAACCAGAACAATCGCCCGGTGGCGATCTCGCTGCTCGGCCCCGACAGCGGCAAGCTCACCGAGCTGTCGCAGGAGCTCATGAAGCGGCTTGCGAAGGTGCCGGGCATCGCCGACCTGGAAAGCAGCGAGAAGGGTGCGAACCCGACGATCGCCGTGCGCATCAACAACGAGCTCGCGAGCGATCTCGGGCTCACGACCGCCGCAATCGGCAACGCGCTGCGACCGTTGATCGCGGGCGATGACATCAGCACGTGGCTCGGCCCGGACGGTCAGGACTACGACGTGATCGTGCAGCTGCCGAAGCATCGCCGCGAAATCGCCGCCGATCTCGGCGATCTGTACGTGGCCAGCTCGCGTCTCGACGCGAACGGCTCACCGCTCCTGGTGCCGCTGCGGCAGGTCGCGGAGTTCGTCGAGACCGGCAGCCCGCAGCAGATCAAGCGTCTCAATCTGCAGCGTCGCATTTCGATCTACGCGAACGCGAACGGCCGCCCGTCGGGCGACGTCGGCTCGGATGCGGAGCGGGTCGTGAAGGAAATGAAACTGCCGCCCGGCTATCGCTTCGACTTGAGCGGCGGTCAGCAGGAAATGAACGAGACGTTCAGTGCGGCGCTCGCTGCGCTCGGCCTTGCAGTGATCTTCATCTACCTGGTGCTGGCGTCGCAGTTCGGCAGCTTCATCCAGCCAATCGCGATCATGGTGTCGCTGCCGCTGTCGCTCATCGGCGTGCTGCTGGCGCTGTTGTTCACCGGCACGACGCTCAACATCTTCTCGATCATCGGCTTCATCATGCTGATGGGCCTGGTGACCAAGAACGCAATTCTGCTCGTCGATTTCACCAACCAGGCGCTGCGCAACGGCCGCAGCCTGCACGAGGCGATCCGCGAAGCCGGGCAGGTGCGCTTGCGGCCGATCCTGATGACGACCATGGCAATGATCTTCGGCATGTTGCCGATGGCGGTTGGTGTGGGACAGGGCGGCGAGATGCTCGCGCCGATGGGACGCGCCGTGATCGGTGGCGTCATCACCTCGACGGTCCTGACGCTGCTGATCGTGCCGGTGCTGTACACGTATCTGTACCGCCTCGGCGAGCGCGCCAAGGCCATCTGGCACCGCAGATCCGCAGCCGCCAGCTCCTACGACAGCGAGACGCCCAAGAGTCTGCCGACTCCGTAGGTCACTGCCGCGGCCAGGCATCCGAATGCGACCTGTCGCAGCGCTGAGTACGTAGCGCTGCGTCCATTGAACAGCGACGTGAGCATGCCGATCGCGGCGAGCACCAGCGCGCTCAGTGCCGCACTGGTGATGATCGATACGCTGCCGCTGCTCCACATGTAAGGCAGGATCGGAAATACCGCGCCCATCGCGAACAACGCGAACGAAGTACCCGCTGCAGCCCACGGATTACCGCCGAGCTCGTTGGGATCGATGCCCAGCTCTTCGCGAGCCAGCGTGTCGAGCGCACCTTCCTTGTCTTGCATGATCTGAGCTGCAGCGCGCTGCGCTTCCGCCTTCGCCACGCCCTTCGCTTGCAGGATCAGGGCGAGCTCATGCTCTTCCGCTTCGGGCGACTGCTCGATCTCTTCGCGTTCCTTCTCGATTTGCATCGTCGCCAGCTCGCGTGCGTTGGCGACCGACAGCCACTCGCCGAGCGCCATCGAGCACGCGCCGGCCACGAGCCCGGCGACACCGGTCATGAGAATCGTGCGAGTCGACGCGCCGGCGCCCGCGACGCCCATCACCAGACAGAAGTTCGAGACGAGCCCGTCGTTCGCGCCCAGCACGGCAGCGCGCAGGTTGTTGCCCGACGCACTCCTGTGCCACGGTTCGGCGCGACCGATGTCACTGCCCAAAGTGCTCGCGCGATGCGTCGGGCCGGCGATCGCTTCGACGACTGCGGCGTGCCCGCGCTCTTCCGCGGAGATCGACTGCGCATCGGGCTGACTCAGATACTTGCCGCGATCGTTGAACTCGGCCGCAGCAACGGTCGGCAACACGAAGCGCGGTCCGAAGCGGCGCGCGAGCGCACTGATGATCCGTGTGCGCAGAGTCGGCGAGAACGGCACGTCGGTCACACCGGCGGCAGTGAGCTTGTCGCGCCAGAAGCGTGCGTGACGCGCTTCGGCTTCGGCAAGCTGCAGGAAGATGTCGCGCCGATTCGCGTCGGGCTCGGCCGCGGCCAGCGCGTTGTACAGCGCTGCGCCATTCAGCTCGTCGACGAGGTTGGCGCGAAATCGCTCGATGTCGGCTACTCGCTTCATGGCGTCGTGAGCAGACTGTAGACGATTTCCGTGCCGCTGAGGAAATGACCGACGCGCAGGTTCTCGTCGTGCGCGTGTTGATTGTTGTCGCCGTTGACGGTCGGGATCAGCACGAACGGCAGATGCAGTGCTTCGACCAGCACGTCTGTCGGCACCGTGCCGCCCATCATCCGGATGCGCACGGGGTCCTGCGCAGGATTCGGCGCAGTCGGCGACTTCAGTGCTGTGAATGCCCACTGCCCGACGGCTGCATCCATCGGCGTGCGTGCCGCTGCTTCGACCGAGCCAAGGCGCAAGCTCGCGAGCTTGTCGTAGGTCGCGCGGTCCGCGTCGGTTGGCGTCTGCTCGACGAGGTGATAACCCTGCTGTTCGACGTGACGCCTGAGTAGCTCGAACAGCTTGCGGCCGTCCGTTGTCGGGGTCGTGCGAATGTCGATCTCGGCCACTGCCTCGCTCGGCACTATGTTCGCGGCCTTCGCGCCGACGCCGGCCGCGGCCATGCCGCGCACGTTCAACGACGGGTACTGCAAGGCTTCCTGGTAGGTGTCGCCAACCTTCTCGGCTTGCGCGATGCCAATCCGCTTGCGCAGCGCCGCCTCGTCGTCGCCAACAGCTTTCAGGCTCGCGCGCTCTGCGGACGAGAGAGCCACGCCGTCGTAGTAGCCCTTCACCAGAACACGACCGTTGTCGTCCTTCATCGATGCGAGCAATCGCGCCAGCCGCATCGCCGGGTTCGGCGCGTAGTTGCCGAAGTGTCCGCTATGCAGCGGCGCGCGCGGACCGAACACGGTCAGCGTCGCTTGCGTCACGCCGCGATTGCCGAACACCAGTGTCGAGCGACCGGAATCGTGCTGCGGGCCATCGAGAATCACCATTGCGTCGGCTGCGAACGCCGCGCGGTCCTGGTCGATCATGCCCGCGAGGCTCGGCGAGCCCATCTCCTCTTCGGGATCGAGCAGCACCTTGACGTTGATCGCCGGAGATTTCTTCTGTGCGCGCAACAGGTCGACCGCGGTCAACAGCATCATGATCGGTGCCTTGTCGTCGGACGCGGAACGCGCGAACACGCGCAGCTCCGGATCGAGCGGACTTGCCTGCAGCTGCTGACGTCCGACCTCCTGCCATTTGCCCTGCGCATCGCGACGCTTCACGACCGGCCGGAACGGGTCCTGCTGCGACCAGTTCTCGGGAATGACTGGCTGACCGTCGAAGTGCGCATACAACAAGACTGTGCGCGCTTGCGGACTGGCGCCTGCGAGCTCGGCGAACACGGCCGGTCGCTTGGCAGGATTGTCGATCCGCCGCACCTTGAAACCGCGCTTCGCGAACGCCTGCTCGAGGAAGGTCGCGTTGCGCTGGATGTCGGCCGGTTGGTCCGCGACGTTGGGGAGCGCGAGCAGGTCGAGAAATTCCGGCCAATTCTGCTGCGCGTGGCGTGCGACGTCGGCGCTCAGCGAGCCCGCGTGCGCGCCCTGCATGAAAACGATGATCGACACGAACAGTGCCGTGCGCATGGATTGCTCCGCTGTGGAATGGCGCACGAAAGCTAGCATAGAATGCGCGCTTTTCGCGTACCGGCTGCCGGCCGCAGCCACTCTTCATGTCTTCCTCCACGTCAACCCCAGAGACCGGCTCGTCGCCAGCACGCACGTCGTTCTGGAGCGACGTCGCGCACGCGTTGAAAGGCGAGCAGCACGACTACACGGCGGAATCGCTCAATCGCGCGACGCTGCTGCTCGCCGTGCCGATGGTCCTGGAAATGCTGATGGAGTCGCTGTTCGCGGTCGTCGACGTCTTCTGGGTGTCGCGCCTCGGGCGCGATGCCGTCGCCGTGATCGGGCTGACGGAGTCGGTGATGAGCCTGGTCTACGCAGTTGCCATCGGCATCTCGTTTGCAGCTACCGCGATCGTCGCACGTCGCATCGGCGAGAAAGATCCAGAAAGCGCTGCGCGCTCGGCGGCGCAGATCATCATGCTCGGCGTGACGATCTCCGCGGGGCTCGGCGTGCTGCTCAGCTTCTTCGCGCCGGACATCCTGCGTCTGATGGGCGCGAGCCCCGCGATCGTCGAGCTCGGTGCGGACTTCGCGCGCATCATGCTCGGCGGCAACGTGACCGTGTTCATGATCTTCCTGATCAACGCGATCTTCCGCGGCGCCGGCGACGCCGTGCTCGCGATGCGCACTCTGTGGCTCGCGAACGCACTCAACATCGTGCTCGGTCCGTGCTTCATCTTCGGCTGGGGACCGTTTCCGGAGCTGGGCGTGACCGGCGCGGCAGTCGCCACCAACATCGGTCGCGGTATCGGCGTGCTCTATCAGTTGTGGCATCTCGCCGGTCACAACAGCCGCGTGCGCGTGCGACTGCACCACTTCCTGCCTGCGCCGGAGGTGATGAGGACCATCATCACGACTTCAGGTAACGGCATTCTGCAGTTGCTGATCAGCACCACGAGTTGGGTGGGGCTGTTCAAGATCCTTTCGGTGTTCGGTAGCGGCGCGCTCGCCGGCTACACGATCGCGATTCGCATCGTGGTGTTCGCGCTCATGCCGGCCTGGGGCCTGGCGAACGCGGGCGCGACGCTGGTCGGCCAGAATCTCGGCGCACAGAAGCCCGATCGCGCGGAGGCCGCGGTGCGCATCGCGATGCGCTTCAACGTGCTGCTGTTGGCAATCGTCGGCGCGATCTTCGTGATTCTCGCGTATCCGCTGGTGGGCCTGTTCACGTCAGATCCGGAAACGCTCGCCTACGGAGCGCGCGCGTTGTGGATCGTGAGCCTCGCGTTCCCGCTTTACGCGGCCGGCATGTGCTTCGAGGCAGCGTTCAATGGCGCCGGCGACACGTGGACGCCGACGCGGTTGAACTTCTTCTGCTTCTGGCTCGGCCAGGTGCCGCTCGCGTGGATCCTCGCAGACGTTCTGGACCTCGGCGCGCTCGGCGTCTTCATCGCCGTGCCGACGTCGTTCACTGTGCTCGCACTCTGGAGCGCAGTGCTCTTCAAGCGCGGCCGCTGGAAGTTACAGCAGGTCTAGGCCGACTCTTTGAACGCACTCGCCGGCACCTCGATCCAGATCGCCCGCGCCAGCGCAATCAGCTCACCCTTCTCCGAAAACACCGCGGACCCCGCGAAGCGCTTGCGTCCCTCGACCTGCAACGGCCACCCCATCGCCACGCATTTATCTCCCGCCTGCACTGCGCCGCGAATCGTTGCCGTGAGCTGCCCAAGCACGACGGTCGTCCCTTCGAGCGGCGACCACAGCGCGAAGCCGCTCGGACAATCGAGCGCCGCCCACAAGAAATCCGTCGCTACCGGCGTACCCAGCGATGGATCGACCAGCCAAGGTGCAGCGACTGCTTCGCGCCCGGCAACCGGCCCCGCGAAGATACGCAGACCATCTCCTACCTGTCGGTGCGGGCCACACACGAAACACTGCGGAAACGTGTGCTGCTTGAAGCCGTGATACTGCTTCGAGCTTTCAGTCGCCGCCTCGAACGAAACCGGCGCGGGCGGCTCGAGGTCGAGCTGTGCCGGACGGCCTTCGCCCACCAGCGTCGTGCCGGCCATCAATCGCGCGACACCATCGGTCACATCGACGTACAGCGGAGTATCGAGCGGCGGTGGAATTGCGAGTCGCACGGTGGCAGCGCCCGGCACGTGTCGCGCGATTCGCCCGCACACGTAACCGCCATTGCCCGACTGGGCAGGACCGCGAAAGCGCCGCTCGATGGTCAAGTTCTCGACGATCATGCGCGCTGCGTTGCCTGCGCACAGCGCACGATGGCTGCGATGCTCTGTTCGACGTCCGCATCGCTGGTCGCCCACGATGAAACGCTGATGCGCATCGCCAGGGTTCCCTGCCATGAAGTGCCGCCGCACCAGCACGTGCCCTCCTGCTGAATCGCAGCGATGACGCGTCGTGTGACCTCCGGCGCGCCAAAGGAAACGAGTACCTGATTCAGCACCACGTCATTGAGCACCTGATAGCCGGCTTTGCGCAGCTCGTTCGCGAAGCGCTCCGCGTGCCGACAATTACGCTCGATCATCTCCGCCAGACCGCGCCGGC
>DATJIP010000095.1:0-4415 GCA_035493235.1 Steroidobacteraceae bacterium | reverse complement strand
AGAATGGCCTGCAGATCTACGTCATGTGCGAGATCCCGTCGAACGTCATTCTTGCCAAGGCATTCGCGAGCCGCTTCGACGGATTCTCGATCGGCAGCAACGATCTGACACAGCTGACCCTCGGCGTGGATCGTGATTCCGAGGAGCTGGCCAGCCTCTTCAATGAGCAGGACGAAGCGGTCGAATGGATGATCCGCAACGTGATCACCGAGGCGCACAGCGCAGGGGCCAAAGTCGGCTTGTGCGGTCAGGCGCCGAGCGATCACCCCGAGTTCGCTGAATTCCTGGTCGGATGCGGCATCGATTCGATGTCAGTCAGCCCGGACAGCTTTGTGGCAGTCAAGCGCCACGTCGCCGCGGCCGAAGCACGCGCTCGGATTCGCGCAGTGAGTCGCTGACGGAGAGTCGGATGGCCAGGTTCATGAAAGCAGCCGTGTTCGTCGAGCCGGGCAGGATCGCTCTGGATGAACGGCCGATTCCAGAAGTCGGTCCGCTCGATGCGCTGCTGCGCATTACCACCACGACGATCTGCGGGACTGACGTCCACATCATGAAAGGCGAGTATCCAGTCCGCAAAGGGCTGATCATCGGACACGAACCCGTCGGCGTGATCGAGAAACTCGGCTCTGCAGTTCGCGGCTACAAGGAAGGTCAGCGAGTGATCGCCGGCGCAATCACGCCCAGCGGCTACAGCAACGCGTGTCTGGCCGGAGATTGCGCCCAGGACGGCGCGGGCACGACACACGGCTGGAAACCTATCGGCGGCTGGAAGTTCGGCAACACCATCGACGGCTGTCAGGCCGAGTTCGTGCTGGTCCCGGACGCGATGGCGAATCTTGCGCCGATACCCGATGGCCTCACCGACGAAGAAGTGCTGATGTGCCCCGACATCATGTCGACCGGGTTTGGCGGCGCCGAGAGCGGCAGTATCCGCATCGGCGACACGGTCGCAATCTTTGCGCAAGGTCCGATCGGTTTGTGCGCGACTGTGGGCGCAAGACTGATGGGAGCCACGACGATCATCGCCGTTGAATCGGTGCAGGCACGCATCGCAGTGGCGCAGCGCCTCGGCGCAGATCACGTCGTCGATTTTCGCAAGAGCGACGCCGTGGCCGAGATCATGCGTCTGACCGGCGGACGCGGTGTCGATGTCGCGATCGAAGCCCTCGGTACACAACCGACATTCGAGGCATGTCTGCGAGTGCTGCGGCCGGGCGGCACCTTGTCGAGCCTGGGTGTGTACTCCAAGGATCTGACGATACCGCTCGGTGCATTCGCAGCCGGACTCGGCGACCACAAGATCATCACGACGCTCTGCCCCGGTGGCAAGGAAAGAATGCGGCGTCTCATGGACGTCGTCGCATCCAGGCGCGCCGATCTCAAAGCGCTGGTTACCCATCGCTTCAAGCTCGATGACATCGTGGCAGCCTATGATCTGTTCTCGCATCAGCGAGACGGCGTACTGAAGGTGGCAATTACGCCCTGATCGTGATCTTGCCCTCGCAAACCCAAGGCCTGGTCGAAGTCATCATCGCGACTCTGTTGGCGGTCGTGCTCTGCGTCGTCCTGCACTACGAAGCACTGAGCAGGCTGACCGGCGTGCTCAAGCGCATCCGCATGCCAGCACGACCGCGGATCCTGCTGCTGATATTCTCCATCCTGCTGACGCATGTCGTTGAGATCTGGATCTTCGGCGGCGCTTACTTCTATCTCATCTCCACCGATGGCCACGGCTCCCTGCTCGCCAACCATCCCATCGAGCTGTTCGACGCCATCTACTACTCGGCGGTCTGCTTCACGACACTAGGCCTGGGCGACCTGGTGCCGGTCGGCGCAGTGCGATTCATGACCGGCACCGAGGCGCTGACGGGCTTCGTGCTGATCGCCTGGTCCGCATCGTTCACATTCGTGGAGATGGAGCGATTCTGGAAGCAGTGAGGCCTCACCGCGCCGGGCAAGCCGCAGGCATCTCCGGGAATGTCCCGAAGCGAAAACGATTCGATAGGTCCATATATGCATGAGGGTTGCGTCTGCAGGTGCAGCAGCTCGGAGGTGCCACGTATGTTGAATCGATTCCCCGATCGAGCCGCAGCCGGCCGGGCGCTGGGCACAATGCTCGCCCGCTACCGTGGTCGCGATGATGTTGTCGTGCTCGGACTGGCCCGCGGAGGAATGCCTCTGGCATTCGAAGTGGCGGGCGCGCTGAACACGCCGCTGGATGTACTCGTTACTTGCAAGCTGAGCGCCCCTGGAGCGCCTGAGTTTGCTCTCGGAGCGATCGCCTCTGGAGGCGTAACGGTGATCAACGAGGATGCCATGCGGCTTTGCGCGAATTCGCAGGAGCTCAACAGCGAGATCGCGCGCGAACAGGCTGAGCTGCAACAGCGCGAGACGTTCTACCGCGGCAATCGCCGATCGACGCCAATCAAGGGCAAGACCGTCATCTTGGTGGACGACGGCGCAGCCACCGGCGCGACCATGCGTGCTGCAATCCGCGCCGTCCGCGACCTGGGAGCCGAGCGCGTTGTGGCTGCCCTGGCCGTTGCATCGCTGCCAGCCTGCGCGCTGTTGCATGCCGAGGCTGACGAGCTCGTCTGCGACGTAAAGCCCGCATTCCTGCGATCCGTCGGCGAGTGGTACAGTGAATTCTCACCGATCACGGATGGCGAAGTCCGGAACCTGCTGGCTCGTGCCGCCGACATTGCGGCGTAGCCACGAGTAAGCGCCAACTATCGGCCCGTATGATTGTCATCTCCAGCATCGATCGTGCGCGTCGGCGCATTCTCGTCACAGCATCTGGCCGGATCACCGCCAAGGACATGCTCGCGCACATCAAGCAGGAACAGGATGACGGCTTGCTGTCGTTTTCGGAGTTGGTCGATGCCAGAGGGGCACAGCCGGCTTTCTCGCCGGCGGACCTGCGCGTCGTGGTCGATCTCATCCGACGTCTCGCACAGGACTCTGTCGTGGGCGCCGCGGCCATCATAGTGAACTCAGAGCTGGCGTTTGGAATGTTGCGCATCCTCGAGATGATGGTCGAGGACGTCTGCTTGATCCGACCGTTTCGGCGGCCCGAAGATGCAGAAGCTTCGCTGCCGGACCCGAGCAGCAGCTAGGATCCATCCGACTACAGGACACCCGGGTTGCCGTGCCAGACGGCCCAAGTGAGTACGGAAGCGAATCCGACCCACAAGATGTAAGGCACGAGCAGCACCGCTGCGACTCGATTGAGTCGCCAGAACGAAACGATCGTCGCGGCGATCAGCACCAGGAGCAGCAAGGCGTCAATGAACGCCAGAGCGCCGTGGTGCCATGCAAAGAACAGCCAGGACCATAGCGCGTTGGCGGCGAGCTGGCCGATGAACAGCCTCAGCGCTCGCTGCGTGTCCTCAGACCTGCGCCAGACGAGCCACACTGCGATGCCCATGAGCGCGTACAGCGCGGACCAGACCGGACCGAACACCGCTGCGGGCGGCGACCACGATGGCCTGTTGAGCTGACCGTAGAACGAACTCGCATCGATCGACGCAATGGCACCGAGCCCAGCCGCGGCGAAGACGACCGCTAACCAGGCAAGCAGGCCGAGCACTTGCGAGCGCCTGGAACGGGGAGATGCGGCGAACTGCGCGGTGCGCATCGATGAGCCCTCCAGCGGACTGTGACACGAATCTTGTACATCTATTGTACATCTATATCTGCAACGCAATAGCCATTGTTATAGATTAATTAGTTCTTGTGTACATCTCTTGTACAAGTTAATGTGCACCCATCATGACTCGCACCAAGCGTTCGCCGGCCGGGGCGTCGGAGCTGTTTCCGATCCGCACGGTCGCGAACCTCACCGGCGTGAAGCCGGTGACGCTGCGCGCATGGGAGCGGCGCCATGGGTTGGTCGAGCCGGTGCGCACTCCCAGCGGACACCGCCTCTACGGCCATGAGCACATCGAGTCCATCCATCGCATCCTCGGCCTGCTGAAGAAAGGGCTGCCGATCAGTCAGGTCGCGCGCGCGATGGCCGCGCCGGCGCAGAGCAGCCGGGGCCGCGAGGCTGGCCGCTGGGGCGCGCTCGGCGAGCGACTGGTCGCCGCGACGGCGAGGTTCGACGAACAGGAGCTGGAGCAAGCGTACGCAGCGGCACTGGCGCTGCATCCCGTCGAAGAAGTCACGGATCGACTGCTGCTGCCGGCCCTGCGCGAGATCGGGCGCCGCTGGCAGACCGGCGATGGCAGCGTTGCCGAGGAGCATTTCTTCTCGGTCTTCGTGCGCGACAAGCTGGGTGCGCGCTTTCATCACCGCACGCGACACGAGCGCGGTCCGCGGATCCTGGCTGCCTGCCTGCCCGACGAGCAGCACGAAATCGGCTTGCTCGTGTTCGCGCTTGCCGCGCACGAGCGCGGGCTGCGAATCGTGCTGCT
>DATJIP010000094.1:0-33124 GCA_035493235.1 Steroidobacteraceae bacterium | reverse complement strand
TTCCACAGCGTGCTGCGCGCAGGCGGAATCGTCCTTGGGCAGCGCACCGGATACGCCGACCGCGCCGCGAACAGTGCCATCGGCATCTGCGAACGGCCAACCGCCCGGCATCGCGACCAGCTGCAATAGCGAGTACGTGTCGCGGGCTGCCTGGTCTTGCTTGGCGACGTCGGCCAGCACCGCAGTCGGTGCTCCGACTCTGGCGGCGGACTTGGCTTTCAGCATTGCGACCTCGGCGCTGACCGGGCTTGCGCCCTTTTGCCTGGTGAATGCCAGCAGCGTGCCCGACTCATCCACGACGGCAATGCTGAGCGGCCCGAGCTTGTTCTGCGCCGCGTACGCCGCGCAGCGTTCGATCAAACGCGCGGCCAGCGGTTCGGCCTCGGGTGTCGGCGACTCCTTGCCCTTCTTGGCGCCGCCGGCGACATCGATGACGAACGCGTGCAGGGCCGCCACATCTGCCTGTGACAACGCATTGCCGAAGTTCGGCATGCCCTTCGCTGCGCGCGTTCCCTTCAGCAGGATGTCCGCAAACTCTGCGTGGGTCGCAGCACTCATCCGGCTGAGATCCGGGGCGCGACCCTGTGCATGGCAGAGCGCGCAATTACGTTCGTACAGTCCTCGGCCCTCCGCAACCTGCTCGGGCGTGCCGGGCGGCGGCAAGGCACCCGGCTCGGCGGGCGCGGTGTTCTGCGTCAGCATCGGGCGCAGCGGGACATCGCCGCCGCCGAGCTTGAACGTGACGATGCGGCCCAGGTTGCCGTACTTGTAATCGGCATAGCCCTGGAACGCAGCGCCGGTGCCCGCCATGACGCTGACGTACTGCTCGCCGCCGACGCGATAGGTCATCGGCGCTGCCATGATGCTGGTGCCGACGTTGATGTCGCGCAGTTGCGCACCGGTGCGTGCGTCGAACACACGGAAGTGACCGTCGATGTTCCCTTGAAAGACGAGCGAGCTTGCAGTGCTCATGACACCGCCAGGTCGACGCAGGAAATATCCGGGAGCGACGTCGCCGGTCATCTCGACTTCCCACGCCAGCTTCTGTTCCACGGGATTCCACGCGCGCAGGAACATCTTCGGTCGCGGCAGCGGCTGATCCAGCTTCATGCCTTCCGGCAAAGTGCCGGCCGGCAACGTGCCATCCGGTTCGACCAGCGCCTGGTTCACGCCCCAGGCGAGCGTGCCCTTCTTGTATTCGTACGGCGCAGTCAACGGCATGAACACCGCAGCGATTTCCTGCGCCGGAATGTAAACGAGGCCGGTGACCGGGTTGTGCGACATCGGCTGCCACTGGTGCGCGCCGACCGGACCCGGCAACAGCACGCGCGGCACCTTCGAGTAATCCGTCATCTCAGTTTCCTGAGGACGCCCCGTCTTCATGTCGACGCCGGTGGCCCAGGTCATCTTCGAATACGGCTTGGCGGAGAGCAGCTCGCCGGTCTGCCGATCGAGGACGTAGAAGAAGCCGTTCTTCGGCGCCTGCATGATCACGTGACGCTCGCGGCCGCCGATCGTGAGATCGGCCAGGATCAGCTTCTGCGTGGCCGTGAAGTCCAGCGTGTCGGCGGGCGTGACCTGGTAATACCAGACCATCCGGCCGGTATCGGGATTGATCGCGAGGATGCACGAGAGGAACAGATTGTCGCCGCCGCCGGGGCTGCGGATCCTGCGATCCCACGGCGCGCCGTTGCCGGTGCCGACATACAGCAGATTCAGCTGCGGATCGTAAGCCATGCCGTCCCACACGGTGCCGCCGAGACCGACGTCGTAGCGGGCTTTGGGCGACCAGGTCTTCGACGCCATCTTCAGCTCGGGATGCTCGAAGCCCTTCTTCGGATCGCCGGGCACGGTGTAGAAGCGCCACACCTTCCTGCCGGTCTCGATGTCGTAAGCAGTGAAATAGCCGCGCGCGTCGTACTCCGCACCAGCGTTGCCGATCACGACTTTGTTGCCCGCGATATACGGAGCGCCGGTCATCGAATACGAGCGGTTTCGATCTTCGATCGTCTGCACTTTCCAGACGACAGCCCCGGTCGCGGTGTTCAAGGCATACAGCCAGCCATCAGCGGCGCCGACAAATACCTTGCCTTGCGATACGGCGACACCGCGATTGACGAAGCCGTAGCCCGCGCCTTCGTAGTCGATCTTCGAATCGAGCGTCGGCTCGAACTTCCAGCGCAGCGCGCCGGTCGCCGCGTCGAGTGCGTACGTGCGGCCCCCGTTGCCGCTCGTGTACATCACGCCGTCGATGACGATCGGCGTCGCCTCCAGCGTGCTCGTGAACTGGAGGTCGTAACCCCATGCGTAGCCGAGCTGCGCGATGTTGTCCGCGTTGATGCCGGTCAGCGGCGAGTAGTAGCTCTGCTTCCAATCGCGCCCGAGCGTGGGCCACGAGTCTGCGTCACGATCGTCGGCACTGGCCGCGAAGCTTGCAGTCGCCAGCACGATCGCGGCGGCAACGCACGACAGTATTCTCATGTTGCAGCCTCGGCAGCTTCCACCTTCAGTACGTTGTCTTCCGAGTCGCGATCCACGTACTTGTTGTACGGATCGAAACCGACGAACTTCGGCTCGTGATCGACGACGACGTTGAACGTCTGCTTGCCGGTGCGCACGCGCTGCTTCTGCAGGGACAGCACGCTGTCTTCGGTGAAGTCCTTCTTGCCCGGCTCGGCGCTGAACACGCCGATGTCGAATGAGCCGTCGAGAGGTGCCTCCGTCTCGGCTCCCTTGGCGTCCGCGTAGCGCTTGTGCGCTTCGACGTCGATCGCGACGTTCCACTTGCCGTCGGCCAGCCGCGTCTTGCGGGCACCCGTCGTCTTGAGGTCGTACACCGTGATCTTCTGAAACAGATCGGTGATCAGGTCCTGCTGCTCCGGCGAGGCCTGTGCGCGCAGACGCTCGATCAGATCGCGTGACGTCGGATATGGCGGTCCCTTGAAGCCGTAATCGGTAACCATCGCGCGCAGCGCGCGGTTGACGGCGTCCTCGCCCATCTGGTCCTTGAGCAGATACATCACGAGTCCGCCCTTCTGGTAGCGGATGTGCGCCTGGCCCTCGACTTCCTCGAGCGGGACCTCGCCGAGAATGTCGGTGGCGCGGTTGCGCAGGTAACTGTCGAGCGAGCTCTTCAGGAACTTGCGGATCTGCGACGGATTCATGTGCTCCATCACCATGATCGCCGAGTATTGCGCGAGCGTCTCCGACAGCACGGTCTGGCCTTGCATGTCGGCGCCGATGACCTGGTGCGCCCACCACTGGTGCCCGATCTCGTGCGCGGTCACGTAGGTGATGAAGTCGATGCGGTTCGGATCGTCGGCATCGGTGATGAAGCCGGCCGCTTCCGAGTACGGAATCGTGCCGGGGAATGCCTGCGCGAAGTTCATGTACGACGGGAACTCGATGATGCGCAGCTGCCGGAACTGGTACGGACTGAAGTTCTTCGAGTAGTAGTCGAGCGACGCCTTCATCGAATTAAGCATGCGCTTGACGTTGTACGGATGCGCCGGGTGGTAGTAGACGTCCAGCTTCACGTCGTTCCACTGGTCCTCGCCGACTGCGTAGCGCGCTGCCTGGATCGAGAAGAAGTTGTGGATCGGCGCCTCGGTCTTGAAGTGCGCCGTCTTGCGGCCGTTCGCGACCTTCTCGTCGATCTTGTAGCCGGGCGCGACCAGCACCTGGTCCGCTGCGGCCGTGACCGTGATCTCGGCATTCACCCAGTCGCTGTCGTGCCTGAAGTAGTGATACGCGCGACCGCTGTCGTCCCCGAGCTTCGGCGGACGCAGCTCGTCCGGCAACCCGTATTTGCGGCGGACCGTGCGGTCGTCGAGCGCCAGGAAATGATTCGGGCCGAGCACCGGCGCAATCTGGAAATTGTCGAGGAACGTGCCGTTCTCGACCACGCGCATTTCGTTGTTGGTGTTTCTGAAGCCGTGCTGCTCGCGCACGCCCTCGAACACGATCTTCGCCCGCTGGCCGGGCTGCAGCGGCGAGTCGAAGGTATAGATCCGATAATTCAGATCCGGGAACTCGCGGGTCAGATGCGCTCCCTGGACGTCGAGCACCGGCAGCTTGAGCTCGGCCAGGACCAGGTTGCCGAGGAACGACTTGGATTCGAACTGGCGCGGCCAGGTCACGTGCACTTCCTTGAGCGGCTCCTGCGTCTTGTTCTCGACCACGTACTCGCCGCGTACCACGACCTTCGGCAGGTCTGCGCGGATGTCGAGGTCGAGCTTCACGTCAGTGATGTGCGGCTGAACCAGCGTGCGGTACTGAAACAGCTCCTTCTCGTATCTGGCCGCCCACTCCTGGCTCGTGATGAGCGTGCGCCACTCATTGAGGACGTGCGTGTTGTAGGTGATGTAACCGCCAACGACGACCATCACGACGGCCGCCGCCGCCCCAATCAACCCCGCTGTTCCTTTGAGCCGCGGCGGCAAACGCTGCAGCCTTCCCTTCAGCGGCGCGGACGCACCGCGGCGCCACAAGCCGTATGCAAGCACCGCGAGGATTGCGGCAGCGGCCGACCAATACAGTCGATACCAGGCAGCATAGCCGGCGAAGGGCCCCTGCCCGTTCATATCGGTCAGCGGAATCGGCGAAGTACTGCCGTACAGGTAGAGATGGTTCTCCCAGCCGAAGCGCGGGAATGCCAGTTGCACCGCGAGGATCAGCAGCGTCACGAGCAAACCGCCGTACTTGTTCGGCACCAGCATCTGGATGAAGACGGCGAGCACCGCATACAGCAGCATGCTCAGCAGCCACGGCACCATGTACCACCACACGTAGTGCCCGAACTCGAAAGTCGTGTATCCCCTGAGCACCTGCACCGACAGGGCGCCGGCCACGCTGATGATGTCCATCGTGAACAGCACGATGACGATGGCGATGATCTTGGGAACGACGAACGCCCAGTCCGCTGCCGGCGTCGCATCGATGAACTCGTGCACGCGCCGTTCCCGGTCGCGCCACACCAGCTCGCCGGCGTAGTACGCCGCGATGATCAATGGAAACAGGCTGAACTGCTCGTTCAGCACGTTGATCATCAGTCGCGTAACCGGACGCGCGATCGTGACGCTGTCGTCACCCGCGTACCACAGGCCGACGATCGCGTTGAAGAAGGCGATGCCCACCAGCACGAAAAACGCCGGACTGCGCAGCACGCTGAGTGCATCGAAGCGAGCCAGCGTGAGCAACGGGCCCCAGCCGAGCGAGCGCGAATCCGTCGCGGGCCGCGGCAGCGATGCAACCACGGAGCCGCTATGAGCCTTCGCGGTTTCTGCCGGCTCGGCCGCCTTGGGCTTCGAGGCCTTGGTACCCGCAACCTTGTCCTGCCGGAACGAACGCCAGGTCCACGCCAGCAGCGCGAAGGCCACTGTCAGCCACAGCAAGCGATTCTTGAGAACTGGTCCCAGCAGCGGCGGCAGCACGGTGTTGCGATCGTTGGGCGACCAATGCTCGGTGGCATGTCGGAATGGCGCCAGGGCGAACGGATCGAGCCACGACATGATGTCGCGGAATTCGGCGCGCGCCAGGTAGGCCGCGCTGAGGAAGTACATCATCAGGACGATCAGCGCGACGACATATGCAGTGATCATCGAGCGCGAGATCGTCGCCACCGCAAAGAATGCGGCGCCGAGCAGGAACAGCGTCGGCACGCACATGACCAGATACGCGTACAGGTACGTGTCGAGACGGAACGCGCTGACGGTCGCCGGATCGTTCCCCGGCCAGAACGCGCCGATGGCCAGCGCGAGCGGCACGCTCAGGAACACGAGACAGCTCACCAGGAACCCGCCCGTGAAGCGGCCGAACAGATAGCTGAACTGCGATAGCCGGGTCGTCCGGATGATGGGACCGAAGCCCGTCTCGTCGTCGCGCAGCACCGTGTTGGAGACTACGGCGGTCGAGATGAAGACCGCGAACGTCGTCATGATCATCGCCATCAGCGCGGTCGTGAACGGCGAATTGCGCGTCACGTACCCGCCCCAGCCGATGCGGATGCTGTCGGACATGACGATCGTGATCGTCAGCAGGAAGAACACGAGCGCCGTGATCCAGAAGATCGGCGATGTGAGCTGGTAGCGCAGCTCGAACCGCGCAACTTTGGCTAGCATGTCGTTACCTCAGGCCGCGCGACGCACGGACGACAGCGTCGAGAAGTACACGTCCTCGAGATTGCCCTCGACCGGCGCAAAGCCGTTGCCCGGATTCGCATCCGCCAGCACGTGGATGACCGTGCGACCGCCGTACAGGCGCGTCGCGATCACGTTGTGACTGGCGCGGTGCGCTTCGAGCTCCTTCTTGTCGATCAGCTTTTCCCAGATCCGGCCATGCAGCTCGCCGATGAGCTCGCGCGGCGTGCCGGCGCGCACGACCTTGCCGCCCACGATCATCGCCGTGCGGTGACAGACATTCGTGACATCCTGCACGATGTGCGTCGACAGGATGACGACCGTGCTCTCGGCGATCTCGGAGAGCAGGTTGAGGAAGCGATTGCTCTCCTCCGGGTCGAGGCCGGCGGTCGGCTCGTCGACGATGACGAGTCGCGGCTGACCGACCAGCGCCTGCGCGATACCGAAGCGCTGGCGCATGCCGCCGGAGAAACCGGCCAGTGCTTTGTTGCGCACCGGCCAGAGATTGACTTGATTCAGCAGTGTCTCGACGACTGTCTTGCGCTCGCCGCGCGAGTCGTAGCCCTTGAGCACGGCGATGTGATCGAGCATCTCGTACGCCGACACGCGCGGGTACACGCCGAAGTCCTGCGGCAGGTAGCCGAGCGTACGACGCAGCGCTTCGGGATCGGCCAGCACGTCGATGTCGTCGAAGCGGATGGAGCCGGTGGTCGGAACCTGCAACGTTGCGACGGAGCGCATCAACGTCGACTTGCCCGCGCCATTCGGCCCGAGCAACCCGAACATGCCCGGCGGCACTTCGAGATTCACGGAATCCAGCGCGCGGGTGCCGTTCGGATACGTGTGCGAAAGGTTCTCGATCTTCAGCATGATGGTCTCCCCCCCGGGAAATCAGTTCAGTTCATTTCAGTTCACGACCGGCAGCTCGATGGCCGTCGCTTGCGTCTTGTTGCGCAGGATCGTGACCTCGGCCTTGCGATAGTCGGCCGGCCTGGCGTTGAAAATGTTCGGCACGAACGTCTGCGGATTGCGGTCGTACAGCGGAAACAGCGTCGACTGGATCTGCACCATGATCCGATGGCCCGGCAGGAACACGTGATTCACGTTCGGCAGATCGAAGCGGATCCGGGTCGGCCTGTTGGCCGCAATCGCCGTCGGATGCTCGAAGCTGTCGCGGTAACGGCCGCGGAAGATGTCGAGTGCGATCGGCAGCTGGTAGCCGCTGTTCTCTACGTTCACGGGATCCATGGTCGGATAGACGTCGATGAGCTTGACGACGAAGTCGCCGTCCGTGCCCGTGGTCGAGACGCGCAGATCGGCAACAGGAATGCCCTGCACTCGCACCGCTGCAGTCAGGACCGGCGTTTCATACGTGAGCACGTCAGGACGTCCGTCGACGAATCGCTGATCGCGCACCAGCCACTTGCTCCACGGGTCGTAGGCATTGCCCAGCGTGGTGGTCGTCATCGTGCCGAACGGATCGATCAACGGGCGCGGCAGGAACGGCACCGGGTTCGCCGGATCGCTGGTGTATGCATCGCCGCCAGTCGCCTGCGTCGGTGCGTCGAACGACAGCGAGCGGCCTGCGCCGACATAGAGCGGCTTCGCCTGCTTCGCACACCCTTGCGCGCACGACTGCGGCCAGGTATCGAAGCCTTCGAAGCGCTTCTCGCCAGTGTTGTAGACGGTGACACGCGCGAGGTTGACGTGCGGTCCGCCGCGCAGATGCTCATTCAGGAATGGCAGCAGGATCTCGCGGCGATAGTGCATCGCCGTGTCTTCGCCCCAGGTCATCGGACCCAGCGCATCGCCCACGCGATTTACCTGGATGTGATTCCACGGCCCGAGCACGAGCCAGTTGTTCGCTTCGAGACCTGCAGCCTTCAGCGCGCGCCACGCATGGTTCGCGCCCCACATGTCTTCCTGGTCCCACAGGCCCTGCGTCCACAACGTCGGCACCTTGGATGGACGCGCGACGATGATCTTGTCCAGCGCCTGGCCCTGCCAGTACGCGTCATAGCTCGGGTGCTCGAGCAGGCGCTGCACGAATGGAAACTGGTCGAGCCCGTTCGCGCGGATGTAGTCGCCGGTGGATCCGGCGCGCAGATATTCCTCGTACTTGTCGAAGACGTAGCTCGGCGTGATCTTTCCCGGCCCGCGTTGCCCGGTCTGCATGTGTGCGTAGCCAAGCATCAGGTTGCGGAACGCGCCGTAGTGGAACCAGTCGTCGCCCATCCAGCCATCGAGCAGCGGTCCCTGCGGCACCGCCGCCTTGAGCGCGGGATGCGGATCGATCAGAGCCATCGCGGTGGTGAAGCCTTCGTACGACGAACCGATCATGCCGACGCGGCCATTCGACTCGGGGAGGTTCTTCACCAGCCAGTCGATCGTGTCCCACGTGTCGGTCGAATGATCGACCGCGCTGGAATTCAGCGGTCCGCGCAACGGCCGCGTCATCACGTAGTCGCCTTCCGAGCCGTACTTGCCGCGCACGTCCTGGTACACGCGGATGTAGCCGGCCTTCACATAGAATTCATCCTGCAATGGCAGTGTGCCCGCCAGCGAGAGACTGTCCGCGCGCGTCGAGCGACCGACAGCATCGTACGGCGTGCGGTTCATCAGGATCGGCGCATCCTTCGCGCCGTTCGGCACGAAAACCAGCGTGTGCAGCTTCACGCCATCCCGCATCGGGATCATGACTTCGCGCAACTCGTAGTCGCGCTTCTGCGCGGCGTCTTTGACTGCGGCGGGGACGTCGTTCAGCTCCGATGGCGATGCTGTTGCTGCGCCAGCGAGCGGCAGCGCAACCAGAATTACTCTCGCCAAGGCGCCAAGACGCCAAGACGGACAAGAAGAGAATTCCGAATTCGGAATTCCAGAATTCTTACCTTGGCGTCTTGGCGCCTTGGCGAGAGTCATGTCTTACCTGCCTTGATGGCCTGCTCACGCACCACGCGGCGCGCGACTTTGCCGATACCCGTCCGCGGCAGGTCGCCGACGATGTGAATGACTTTGGGACGCTTGTAACCGGCGAGGCGTTCCTGGCAGAACGACTTCAGCTCCGCCTCCTCCACCGATGCTCCTGGCAATACCGTGATGAAGGCGTGGACGGCCTCGCCCCATCTGTCATCCGGCACGCCGACGACTGCGGCCTCGCGCACGCCGGGATGACTCAGCAACACGCCTTCGACCTCCGACGGAATCACCGTCAGCGCACCGCTCTTGATCATTTCCTTGACGCGCCCCTCGAGAACCAGGAAGCCGTCCGGATCGAAGCGCCCCAGGTCGCCGGTTCGCAGCCAGCCATCCGACATCACGCTCGCGGTTGCCGCTTCGTCCTGCCAGTAACCTGCGAACAGCGACGGGCTGCGCGCGTAGATCTCGCCGTCCTCGCCCGGGCCTGCGACCTGGCCTTCGACATTGCGCAAGTGCAGCTCTGCGCCGCGCATCCGCCGGCCGACGGTGTCGATCTTTCGCAGCTGATCTTTCGGTCCGCAGACCGTCAGGCAGAGCTGTTCCATCATCCCGTAGAACTGCACGAACTCGACCGTCGGCATGCGCTCGACCAGTGCAGTGATCAGTTGCGGTGGCATGCGCTCCGAGGCGTACGAGATCGAGCGCAGCGTCGCGGGAATCGTTGCCGGTGCAACTTCGAGTATCCGGCGCAGCGTCGTCGGCACGGCATCGAAGTGCGTCACACCGTACTTGAGCACGGCCTCCCACACGCCGGATGCGTCGAACTGCGACTGCACGATGTGCGTGCCGCGCGCCAGCGTCAGTGGGATGAGATGTTCCATGCACGACGAGAACAGCGGCAGGAAATGCAGCGTGCGCTCGCCGTCCGGGATCTCTAGCTCGGCGTTCATCGTCACTGCGGCCGCCGTCAAGCTCGCATGCGTGTGAACGGCACCTTTCGATCGTCCCGTCGAGCCGGAAGTAAAGAAGACAACCGCAGGATCGTGTGCTGAGACTGGCGTCGGCGTAGTCAGCGGCGGCGCCGCGGCAAGTCGGCCGGGATAGTCATCGTCGAGATGCAGGACGTGTTCGATGCCGGCTGCGCGTAGCGCATCGTCGTGGCCCTGCAGATAAGTCGCCTGTGGCGCACCGACGATCAGGACTCGCGGACGAATCTGCACGAGCGCGTTCTGCGCATCCTTCCACGTCCACCAGTGATCGAGGGGCGAGGCGAGCGCACCGAGCATCGGCACGCCGAACAGGACCTCGACGAACTCCGCGCGATTGCCGGCCCAGAGCGCGACGCGGTCGCCCTTCTGCACGCCGAGCGCGGCGAGCGCGCCGGCAAGACGGCAAGCACGACCGTGCACCTCCGCGTAGGTCCAGGTGATGTCCTGAAAGATGACGGCCGCGCGCTGCGGGCGAGTGAGTGCGGCGCGAGTCAGGATCGCATCGAGCCGGGCGTTGCTGCCGTTTTCACCGCTCATCGAGATGCTGTTGTGGTTCTCTTTGGGGCCGCTGATCCGCGCGGCTCGTTGCAGTACGGCCGATCTTAGCCAAGCGAGTGGGCAGCGGATCTAATAGCTCTAATACGCGGCATAAGGCCACGTTAAGGCGACGACGGCAGGCGGCGCTGATAGCATCCCGCTGCGCAAACTCCTCGAGGGTCATTCGAGTGTCACACAAAGTTCGGCAGGTCGCCGTCGTCGGTGCGGGAATCATGGGCGGCGGCATCGCTTACGCGAGCGCGCTGGCCGGAACGGCGGTCCTCATGAAGGACATCGCGCAGCGTCAGCTGGACCGCGGCCTCGCAGAAGTCGATCGGCTGCTCGCCCGTCAGGTCGCTGCGGGCCGCCTGACAGATGCAGCATCGCAGGCCGTTCGCTCACGCATCACGCCGCGGCTCGACTATGCCGGCTTCGCGTCGGTCGAGCTGGCGATCGAGGCAGTGATCGAAAAGATCGAGCTCAAGCACGCCGTGCTCGCGGAAGTGGAAAAGGCCGTGTCTGCCGACGCCATCGTGGCGACCAACACCTCCAGCTTGCGAGTCGACGATCTGGCGGCCACGCTGGCGCGGCCGCAACAGTTCGTCGGGCTGCATTTCTTCAATCCCGTCCCGGTGATGCCGTTGGTCGAGGTGATTCGCGGCACGCGCACCAGCGATGCGACGCTGGCGACTGCTGTCGGCTACGCCCTGGCGCTCGGCAAAACGCCGATCGTCGTCCGGGACTGCCCGGGGTTCCTGGTGAATCGGCTGCTCACGGCCTACCTGCTGGGCTTCGCGCAGCTGGTGTTCGACGGCGCGGACTTCGTCAAAGTGGATGGCGCCATGGAGGCGTTCGGCTGGCCCATGGGGCCGGCGTACCTCGCCGACGTGATCGGGCTGGACACGATGAGCCACATCATCGAGGTCATCTGCGCCGGCTACCCGCAACGTATGACGACGTCAGCGCTCGAGCCCACCAAGGTCATGGCTACGCGCCAGCGCCTCGGCCAGAAATCCGGCGTGGGCTTCTATCGATACGAGACGGATGCCAACGGGCGCCGCAAGAAAGTGCCGGCGCCGGACAGCTATGAGCTGCTCGCGCCGAGCCAGGCGAATGGCCGGCGCGAATTTTCGGACGCCGCGATCGTCGAGCGCATGATGCTGCCGATGATCCTGGAAGCAGCCGTCGCGCTCGAAGAAGGCGTGGTCGAATCTGCCACCGCACTCGACACCGCCATGTCGCTGGGACTGGGCTTTCCGAAAGCCGTCGGCGGGCCGCTCCATTACGCCAACCAGCTCGGTCTCGACAAGGTGATCGAGATGAGCGACCGCCATGCTCACCTCGGTCCGCTATACGTCGCCAGCGACGCGCTGCGTCGCATGGCCTCGCAGGGATCGAACTACTCGTTCTGAGCTGGAACGGCGATGCCCACGCGGCGCAACGCCTGTCGCAACGGCTCGACGTGGCGTTCATAGCGACGCCATCGGCCGGTGGATGAGCTGTAGATCGGACGACGGATCTGCGCCGCACTCGCGGTCGTCGACACCATCGAGCGGTTCTCGATCTGCAGAGCCTGCTCGCTCCATTGCAGGCCGCAGTACTCCGCGACTTTCGCGCCGGCCTGTGACGGATTGCTCACCAGGTCTTCGTAGGTGATTTCGCAGAGCGCATCGCCGAGACACGCCCGCCAGTGATTCACCAGGCCCTCATAGGCTGCGTAGTATCTCGCGAGATCTTCGACGGCGTAGCTGAACGGATAAGCCTCGCCGAACAAGGTGCGATACATGGCGAAGCAGCTATCGAGCGGTTCGCGCTTGACGAGCACCAGCTTCGCGCCCGGCAATGCACGATGGATGGCACCGAGGTACAGATAGTTCATCGGCAGCTTTTCGATGATGCTGCCAGGCTCCGCATCGCGCTGCGCCAGCTTCGCATAGCCGCTGGCGACCGACAGCGGATCCGCAGCCGCAGCGCCCGCAAACACATCGCCGCGATCTCGCAATGCCGCTGTCATCAGCGCTTGCGAGAAGTTTTCGGTCTCGCCGTTGGAGCGAACCCCGGGCAGTCCCAGCAGGATATGCTCCAGCAGCGTCGTGCCGGAGCGAGGCAGGCCGACGATGAAGATGAAGCGTGAAGATGCGCTCGGATCTGCCGAGGTTGCGCGCACGAGCGATGGCGGGAACACTTCTTCGATCCGTCGCAGCTTGCGCTCATCGACTGCAACGTCGTACTGCAGATTCCGCCGCCGGATGCGCGACGCTGCGTCGAGATGCTGGAACGCTTCGTCGTAGCGACGCAGATCGTCCAGCTCCTTGGCGAGCGCGTAGCCGAGAAACATCCGTCCGCGGTCATCGATGCCGGGGCGAGCGAGCTCGCGCTCCAGCTCCGCTACATGATTGTCATCGCTCGTCTGCACTCGCAGTTCAGAGCGCAGCTGGTAGTCGGCATAGCGCGTTCGATCGAGTGCGATCGCGCGATTGCACGCTTCTTCGGCTTCGCGCAGCCGCCCCATGCTGCGTTCGCTCGATGCCAGGTTGTGCCAGAAGCGCCATTCATTGGGCGCCAGCGCGGCAGCGCGTCGATACAGGGTGTTGGAACGTTCGTGTTGCTGCAGAAGCTGCGACACGTGAGCCAGAGCGTTGTAGGCCTCGCCCGATCCTTCCTGGCATTGCAAAGCCTGCGCGATCACGCGCTCGGCATCCTCACGACGTCCGAGCTGCACCAGGATCGTTGCGAGCATTCCATGTGTAGGCAAACAGACCTGTTGCCCACGGACCGCCGCTTCAGCCAGCGGCAAGGCCTCCGCGAACCGGCCCGCCGTCATGAGGTGGTAGGCCTGGATCTGCGGAGATGGCGGCGATGAATTCATCGCCGCCATTTTGTGCCACGCTCAGAACGAATACGAGGCCCGGAAGTAGATCTCGCGCGGTCGGGTCCCGGTCTCCTGATACGAGAAGGTGTCATTGGGCGAAGAGTGTCCCAGGATCGTCCGCTTGTTCGTCAGGTTGGTCGAATAGATGCCGTAGTTCCACGGGCCACTGGACATCGAGGCCGACGCATTCAGCAGTGTCTGCGATGGAACCGTGATCGGCCGTACCCCCAATATCGCGAAGATGCTGGTGACGATCTCCGAGGTGTAGGTGGTGTTCAATGTCAGCAACATGTTGGAGCTGGCGCCCAGACCGTGCGAGTAGAGGAGCGTAGCGGCCGCGCTCTTCTTCGGGCTGCCCGGCAGCTGCTGTCCCTTCTTGCCGAAGATGTCGCCGAGGATGTCGGGAATGAGATAGTCCTCGGTCAGCGTCGCATCCGCGTAGGTGCCGCTCGCCATCAGCGAGAGCCCCGGCAATCCCAGCGGCGTGTTCAGATCGAACTCGAAGCCTTTCGACTCGGCCGCCTTGGCATTCCAGACCGCAAAGTTGGCATTCGGCGTCAGGCCGGACACCTGCGGATCTTTCCAGTCGATGAAGAACGCGTCGATCGTGTAGGCGAGCGCGCCGACCCGGCCCTTGAAGCCCAGCTCGTAGTTGTCCACCGTGTCGGGCTTGTAGACCTGCGGCGCGATGTCCGCAAACGGACCGGTCGGCAGCAGCAGGCCGTTCGCGCCGCCGCGGCGGAAGCCTTGCGACCACAAAGCATAGACGTGCTGATCCTTCGTGTACTCCCAACCGATGGATACTTTCCCGAGCGTCTTCGACTCCGTCGAGTTCTTCTTGTTCAGGCCCGAATCGATGTTGCCGAAGGTGTAGAGAATGGATTGCGCCTCATCCGTGAAGTCCTGTTCGAAATGGCGGATGCCGCCGGTGAGCTGCCAGTTCGGTGCGAAGTGCCAGGTGAGCTCGCCGAAGATGGACAGGTCTTCGAATTCCTGCCGGTCAGTCTGGAAGTTCGCGGCATCGTTCGGGCCGGTGATCGGCGCACATCCGCCGAGCAGCACGGGCAGAGTGCAGCCCTGCGCTGCTGCCCGCTCCGAAGTGCCCGGGCTGAAGTTCGCGAATTGTCCGGCGCGCATCTGGTTCTGGTAGAACACACCCGCCACGTAGTCGAACTTCTTGTCGGGGCCGGTATTCGAGACCAGCCGGACCTCTTGGCTGAAGGAATGCGAGTTGTCGTCAGTATGGTTGGTGTTGATCCAGCGCGGGTTGATCGGCAACCCGGCGTAGTACGGCACGAATGCGACCAGCGCCGGTTGCATCAGCAGATAGTTCGTATCGGTGCGGAACGCGCCTTCGGTGTCGAGATAGGACGTCGTTGCGGACACGGTCGCGAAGCCGACGTCGTAACTCAGGTCGAGACTGCTCAGCCCGGTCGTGCGCCAGTAGTTCTGCTCGGTCGAGGCAAGCCCGGTGAAATCACCGCCCGGAGGCAGAATGATTCGGGGATCGATCTTGTTCGGCCCGCCCTGCCACAGCGAGTTATTGGTCGGATTGCCGTGACCATCGGCGTCGCTGTAAGTGAAGGCCAGCTGTGCACTGAACTTTTCGCTGGGCTGCCACAGCGCGCTGGCACGTCCGGTGAACGTCTGTTGATCGTTCCAGTCCTTCTTGCCGTAGTAAACGCCGGAGCTGTTGACCGGGTCGGAAGGGTCCGCCAGCACGGCCGCGCCGTCCGTCCCCTGACGTCGCATCAACCCGAAGACATCGATGTAGCCGGGTTGGCTCTCGTAGTTGGCGGCGACCCGGAAGGCGAACGTGTCGCCCACCGGGAGATTGATCACCCCGGTGCCGGTGTAGCTCGGGTCGTCCGATTCTTCCAAGGTGCCGACGCGTCCATCGACCGAGCCGGAGAACTTGCCGAGCTCCGGCGCGTTCGGAATCACGCGCAGCGCGCCACCCAGCGCGCCTGCGCCGTACAGCGTGCCCTGAGGTCCGCGCAGCACTTCGATGCGCTCGACGTCCTGCAGCTGGAAGTAGCCGCCGATCGGCGAGTTGTCGAAGTAGACTCCGACCGGCTGCTGCTCGAAGGTGCGGAAGCTCGCAGCCGCGGGACTGGCATTGAGTCCGCGAATGATCGGGAAAGTGACCGACGAGGTTTTCGCCCCGGAGCTGCCGGAAACGCCGATTTGCCGCATCAGCGTTGCGAGGTCGGTCACCGAGTTCATGGCAATCGACTCGGGCGCGACCACGGAGATCGCATACGGAACCTCTTCCGGCGTCTGTTCACGACGGCTCGCAGTAACGATGATCTCTTCGAGCCCGACCGACTTGGGTCCGGAAGCGTCTGCAGCGCGCGCCGCAGGCATGCCGAACAACGCGACGAGGACTGCCGCCGTAACCGGCGAGCTGACAGCTGACAGCGCGAGACTGGCCTTGGTACCCGTCGGGCAACGTGCAGGATTGTTCACTTGAGACCCCCAGTAGTGTTTGCTTTGCATCCTGCAAGGCTGTTGTAAGTCGGGAGAATCCTAGTCGAGCAAGCGCGAGTGGCGTTAGCCAATAGCTCTAATGGGTTCTATAAGAATGCTTTATCGCCGAGCCTTCCCTGCTGCTTGGCAAGTCAACAGATGGTGGCATGCTGAGCAACATGAAGAGCAGCGAAAGCTTGTGGCAGGCTTCGGCGCCGCCAGCGCCGACGACATCCACTTTGTCCTGTCCGACAAGCGCCGAAGTCGCAGTCATCGGCGCCGGTTACACCGGCTGCTCAGCGGCGTTGCATCTCGCCCTCGCCGGAGTCAGCGCGGTGATCCTCGAAGCCAGCGAGATCGGGTTTGGCGGAGCCGGTCGCAACGTCGGTCTGGTCAATGCCGGGCTGTGGGTGATGCCCGATGCGATTGCGACCGCGCTCGGCGAGGAACGCGGCGAACGATTACTCGCGCAACTGGGCGAGGCTCCCGCGCTGGTGTTCGATCTGATCGCGCGCCACGACATAGCGTGCGAGGCAGTCCGCGCCGGCACATTGCATTGCGCCGCCGGCAGCCACGGCGTCGAAGAACTCACCGAGCGAGCGCGCCAGTGGCGTCGGCGCGGTGTAACTGTCGAGTTGCTCGAAGCGCGCGAGGCGGCGCGACTGACTGGCAGCAATGCGTTTCCGGCAGCCTTGCTCGATCGCCGTGCCGGAACAATCCAGCCGCTTGCCTACGTGCGTGGGCTAGCGGCGGCGGCGATCCGCCACGGTGCGCGGATCCATGTGCAATCGCCGGCAATCGCTTGCGAAGATCGCGGACACGGCTGGCGAATCACGACGCCTCAAGGAAGCGTCGACGCGCGGTGGGTGATCGTCGCCACCGATGCTTATTCGTCCGGACCGTGGAGCGCGCTCAGTCGCGAGCAAGTTCCCCTGCCCTATTTCAATCTCGCGACGGCGCCGCTGCCGGCGGAGCTGCGCGCCCTGATTCTTACCGAGGGACAGGGTGCGTGGGACACCAACTCGGTTCTGTCGTCGTTCCGCCTCGATGCGCAGAGTCGTTTGATCTTCGGCAGCGTTGGCGCGCTTCGCAACGGCGGCGCGCGCGTCCACGCCCAATGGGCGCGACGCGAACTCGCCCGCCTGTTCCCGGCGCTGGGCCGCATCAGCTTCGATCATGCCTGGTACGGCACCATCGGTATGACGGCCGACGCCTTGCCGCGGCTTCACCAGCTCGGTCGCAACATCATCTCGATCAGTGGCTATAACGGCCGTGGCATCGCGCCGGGGACCAGCTTCGGACGCGATCTCGCACGAGTGGTGCTAGGTGAGCAGCACATGGATACGTTGGCGCTGCCGCGGACGGCGGTGCGACCGGCACAGCTGCGTGCGCTGAAAGGCCTCGTCTACGAAGCAGGCGCGCAACTCGTCCACTTCGCGGCTGCGCGCTTCTGATCACCAGAACCGGGCTTGACCGACCGGTCCATGCCCGGCTCGTCGAACCCGAAGGTGCCGATCTGCGCCGCCGCCTGTGTGCTCCCGACCATGATGCTTCCAGCGAGCAATACGAGAATCGAAGCTGCGCATCAGGGCGACACAGGTAAGCGGATGCGCGACAGGTACTTGTCGGAGTGATGCACGCTGTTGCGCGCCACGACCGGCTTGGACTCGTCGAAGTTGCTGCCACCGGTGTTGAGGTTGCGGTCGTAGCGCGGGAAGTTGCTGGACGAGAGCTCCAGCCGCACGCGATGGCCCTTCTTGAACGTGTTCGCGGTGGTCATCGGTGCGAACGTCAGCTTGTAGACTTCGCCGGACTTCATGAAGACCTGCTTGTCATAGCCTTCGCGATAGCGCGCGCGGAAGATGTTGTCGTCCAGGTTATAGGCGACGCCGTCGGGATCCACGTCGATGAGCTTCAGCGTGAAGTCCGTGTCTTTGGCATCCGAAGAGACGTAGATCTCCACTTCGACGAAGCCGGCGACAGTGAGATCTTTCTCCAGCGGGGGAGTCGAGTAGACAAGGATGTCGTTGCGCATTTCGAGCGTCGATTGGTCGAATGCGCCCACGGCTTTGATCGTGCCCATGCAGCAGGCACCGCCGCCCAGCGTCTGCACCGGTCGCAGCGGGTCGTAGACGAACGTGTCCGCCGCGGCCTGCTTTGGCCGCTCGACGCTCAACGTGCCATCGCCATAGAGAGTGTTGGCGCGACCTGAGCTGGTCAGATAGTAGTCGACGTACTTCGTGCCCTGCAGCGGGAAGCTGTCGCTGCTGACCCACTTGTTGGTGCCCATCTGGTAGTAGTCGACCTTCGGTCGCTTGAGCGCACCGTTATCGATGCCTTTCAGCCAGTGGTCGTACCACTCGAGCCAGCGTGCGAAGTAGTCGTAGCGTGCGTCGCCGAGGTCACGATCGCCGACCACCGTCTGCCGCTTCTCGGCACCGAACATGCAATGCGAAGTCGGTCCGATGATCATCTGCTGCGCGTTACGTGCACGCTCTGTCGACGTGTTGTCGCGCGCGTAGTTGTAGAGCGAAACGTTGGGACCGACGCTGACGTCGTACCACGAGAAGCCCCAGAGCATCGGCACGCCGAACTTGTCGCCTTCGTTGGCGAGCGAGATGTCTTTCCAGGCTGGATCTGCAGGCGTACGCGCGGAGAAGCGCTCCCACTCCGTGAGTGGACTGTTTGACGCTTTGTTGAGGTCCTGCACCGGCAGATGCTGGTAGTACTTGTCGTAGTCGAAGCCCTTCGGTATCTGAACGTTGGGATACAGGCGGAACGCCTCGCCCATGCGCTCGCGCTGCTCGTCGCTCAGTCCTTCCGGATACTGCGGACGCGGATCGCCGTGCTTGGCGTAGAAGATGTAGTCGCGATACCAGGAAGCGAACAGCAATTGCAGCGCGCCGCCACGGTACGTGTTGCCCCGCTCGCTGTACGGGCCGATCTTGCCGATGCCCGCGCCGGGTCCGAGCGCGATCGCCGCGGCATGCGCGGGATGTGCCGCCGTGTTGAGCTTGAGCTGATTCTCGGCCGTGGACGAGCAGCCGAAGGTGCCAACCTTGCCGTTCGACCACGGCTGCTTCGAAATCCAATCGATGGTGTCGTAGCCGTCTTCGCCCGCGCCCGCGAGGTACTCGTATTCACCGCCGGACCAGTAACGCCCGCGCTCGTTCTCGTGAACGATGGCGTAGCCGTGCTCCAGCAGCGTGGCATTGAACTCGTTCATCGGCAGGGTGCCGGGCGTGAAGAAGATGTCGGTCGGATACGGCGAGCGGTACAGCACGACCGGGAACGGGCCCTTGCCGCGCGGCAGATAGATGTTCGCGTCCAGCTTCACGCCATCACGCATCGGGATGGGCCGATGCAGCATCTTCTTGTCGACCAGGTCGCCTTCGAGCTCGGCCCAGTCTTTGTAGCCTGCGGTACGCGCCGATGCCGGCACGCTGCCAACGACTGCCAGCGCCACGATCGTGATCTTGCAAAGTGATCGCATGGTCCACCCTACGCAACGACGAGGGCGGCGATATTCCACGACGAAATGACGAAAGCCAAGCGATATAAGCCGCGTAAATGGCGGCCATTAGCACAATGATGTCTACCCCGCCGGTGTGAGGTGTTTAATCTCGGGCATGAAAATCAGAATCACCGTGCTTCGCTGCGTCGCCGTCGTTGCATTCTCCGGCGTCATGACGACAGCGTCTGCAAACGACGATCTGCCGCTCAACGATATTCCGCAAGCGCTCAAACCGCCGAACGTCGAGCGCGATTACACGCGACGCGTCGAGATGCTTCCCATGCGCGACGGCGTGAAGCTGCAGACTTTCATCCTGGTGCCGAAGGGTGCGAAGGCTGCGCCGATCCTGTTGACCCGCACGCCCTACGACGCGGCACAACGCTCGAAGCGCGCGGCAACCGCTTCGATGTTGTCGACGTTGCAGCTGTCCGACGAGGAGTTCGTCAAGGCCGGCTACATCCGCGTGTATCAGGACGCGCGCGGCAAATACGGCTCCGAGGGCGACTACGTGATGGAGCGCCCGGCGCGCGGCCCGCTGAATCCCACGAAGACCGACCATGCGACCGATGCCTGGGACACGATCGACTGGCTCGTCAAGAACCTGCCCGAGTCCAATGGCCGCGTCGGCATGATCGGCTCGTCGTACGAAGGCTTCACGGTCGCGATGGCGCTGCTGGATCCGCATCCGGCGCTGAAGGCGGCGGTGCCGGAGAGCCCGTTGATGGACGGATGGATGGGCGATGACTGGTTTCACAACGGCGCTTTCCGTCCGCAAATGCTCGTGTACGTCTACATGCAAACCGCTGGACGCGGCGAAGGCATCTACACCGGTCTCGGCGAAGCTGGAGCAGCGCGCAACACTCACGACGATTACGAGACGTATCTGCGCGCCGGCTCGGTCGGCGACTTCGTCCGCAAATATGGTTTCGACCAGCTGCCATGGGCGCAGCGCACGATGGCGCATCCTGCCTACGATGCGTTCTGGCAGGAACAGGCGCTCGACCGGCTGCTGGCCAGGAAGCCCTACTCGGTGCCGACACTCTGGGAACAGGGCCTCTGGGATTCGGATGACATCTACGGCGCGAACCATGCGTGGCTCGCGCAGAAGGCAGCAGGACACATCGCCAACAACTGGCTGGTGATGGGACCCTGGCGTCACAGCCAGATCAACGGCACAGGCTATGAAGTCGGACCGTTGAAATGGGAAGGCGATACGTCGCGGCAATACAACCGCGACATGGTGCTGCCGTTCCTCGAGCACTATCTCCGCGACGGTCCCGCGCATGACCTTCCTCGCGTGAGCGTCTACAACACGGGCGCGAACCGCTGGGAGCACTTCGACGACTGGCCGATCGTCTGCGAGCGCGGCTGCCCGCAGAGCTCGAAGCCGTTGTACTTCGGCAAAGACTCCAGCTTGTCCTTCGACAAGCCTGCCGGCGCCGAGGGTCTGGCCGATACCTACATCAGCGATCCAGCCAAGCCGGTGCCGTACATTCCGCGGCCGATCGTCGATCCGTTCTCGAACATGGCGGGTGGATCCTGGTCGGGCTGGGGCGATATGCTCGTGACCGACCAGCGCTTCGTGGACGGCCGACCTGACGTGCTCACCTACGAAACTGCGATACTCACCTCGCCGGTCAAGGTGACCGGCATTCCCGTCGTGGATCTGCGCGCGATGACCACGGGCACCGACGGTGATTTCGTCGTGAAGCTGATCGACGTCTTTCCGGCGGACTATCCCAACAATCCGAAGCTGCGCGGCTTCCAGCTGCCGCTGGCGATCGACATCCTGCGCGGGCGCTATCGCAAGAGCTTCGAGCAGCCGACCGCGATTCCGGCGAATCAGCCGCAGCAATACAAGTTCGAGCTGCCGAACGTGAACCACGTGTTCCAGCCGGGGCATCGGATCATGGTGCAGGTCCAGTCGACGTATTTCCCGGCTTACGATCGCAACCCGCAGACGTTCGTGCCGAATATCTTCAATGCGAAGCCGAGCGATTATCAGAAGGCGCAGGTCACGGTCCTGCGCTCCGCTGCGCAGCCGTCGGCGATTCTGCTGCCGGTCGTGAACTAGGAATTTGCGTGACGTCAGTCGCTGCAGCGATCGCCCGCTTCGTCGCAGGACAAGGCGTCAGCCGCGTCTACACGTTGCCGGGCTCGCACGTGAAGCCGATCTGCAGCGAGCTGGCGCGGTTGGGGATTCGCATCGTGTCAGCGCGGCACGAATGCGCCGCGGTCCACATGGCGCACGCGGAAGCGGATCTCACCGGAACGCTCGGTGTCGCGATCGTGACGACCGGGCCAGGACTGACCAACGCTATCACCGGCATCGCGAGTGCGTTTCTGTCGCGCACTCCCCTGCTGGTCCTCTCGGCGCGCGTGCCGGATGCACAGGCTGGCATGGGCGCGCTCGAGGAGGTGCCACAAGGCGATCTCGTGCGTCCTGTGTGCCGCTATGTCCGCGCGGTCGCCGACGAGCGCCACGTTCTGTCGGGCCTGCACATGGCCGTGACTGCAGCACTCGGCAGCGACGGCCCGCCTGGACCGGTTTACGTCGACTTCACGCCGAACATGCTGAAGCAGCCGATGCCGGATTGGTATCTCGACTCACGCTGGTTCAACCGCATCGCGCGCCCTGCTCGTCTGCCGAACGACGATGCCATTGCCAACGCCGCTGCACTTCTGCGCGGCAGCCGCCGGCCACTCGCGATCGGTGGACGCGGAGTGCTCGGGGCTGGAGCAGCGCTGGAGAAATTCCTGCAGGCGTCCGGCTGCCTGTACCTCGATACGCGCGAGAGTCGCGGCACGCTGTCACCAGACAATCCCAATTCCATTCCAGCGCTGCGCGGTCGCGCGATGGCCGAAGCAGACCTGGTGATCACGCTCGGTCGCCGGCTGGACTTCGAGCTCGCTTACGGCTCGGGTGCGGTGTTCGCCGAATCGGCGCGTTTCCTGCGCATCGGCCGAACGGTCGAGGAACTGTCCGAGAATCGCCGCGGTGACGTCGAAGTGTGCGCCGACGTCGACGCAGTCCTGCAGCGTCTCGTCGAGCTCGAAGCCAAGCCATCGGCGCCCGATACGGCGTGGCAGAACGAGCTCAAGAGTGCGAACGTCGCGAAGACCAGCACCACCAAAGCACATCCGCCGGGCAGCGACGGTCGCATGCATCCGCTGACGCTGATCGCGGCCATCAACCGTCTCGTCGACACTCAAACCGTTTGCATCGTGGACGGCGGCGACATCCTGTCGTTCGCTCGCGTCGGTCTGCGCGCTCGCACGTATCTCGATCTCGGACCTTTCGGCTGTCTGGGCTCTGGCGCGCCGTACGCCGTGGCCGCGTCGCTGACATATCCGGAGCGCAGAGTCATCGCACTCATCGGCGACGGATCATTCGGCTTCGGTGCATTGGAAGTCGAAACCGCGGTGCGCAGCGGTGCGCGCGCACTCTTCATCGTGGCGAACAACGATGCGTGGAACATCGAGCGCCAGGATCAGCTCCTCAAGTATCCCGACCAGGAGCTCGGCACCACGCTCACGCCGTGCCGCTACGATCTGCTCGCGAAGTCACTCGGCGCGTATGGCGAACGCGTGGAGCGTGCCGAGGACCTCGCTGCTGCGTTTGAGCGCGGGCTGGAGAATCTGCCAGCGGTGATCGATGTCGCAGTGACTCGCGATGCCGTGTCGCCCGACACGAAGAGCGGATTGGCCAACGTTCCGCCGTTGCATGCGACGCAGTCGTGGCACGATGCGGAGCGAGGCAAGTTGTCAGGCTAAAGCCTGACCCACAGCAGATCCTGAGCCACAGCTACTTGATGACCGGCATCAGGATGGCCGTCGGCTGTGCTTTGGACCTCAGGATCGTGATCTCGGCCTTGCGGTAGTCCGTCGGCTTGGCGTCGAAGATGTTCGGCACGAACGTCTGCGGATTGCGGTCGTACAGCGGGAACAGCGTCGACTGGAGCTGCACCATGATCCGGTGTCCCGGCTGGAACACGTGATTCACGTTCGGCAGCTCGAAGCGGATCTGCGTCGGCTTGTTCGGCACGATCGCGCTCGGATGCTCGAAGCTCTCGCGATAACGGCCGCGGAAGATGTCGGTCGCGATCGGCATCTGGTAACCGCTCGAGCGGATGTCGACCACGTCGTGGTCCGGGTAGACATCGATGAGCTTCACGACGAAGTCGCCATCGCTGCCGGTCGTGGTCGCACGAATGTCGGCGACCGGGATGCCCTGCACTCGCACCGGCTCGGTAAGCACCGGCGTCTGGTAAGACAGCACATCCGTGCGACCTTCGACGAAGCGCTGATCCCACACCAGCCACTTGCTCCACGGCTCATAGGGACTGCCGAGCGTGCCCGCGCCGAGCTCCGCAAAGGGATCGACCACGGGCCGCGGTAAGAATGGCACGGGCTTGGCGGGATCGCTCACGTAGCTGTCGCCGGCCTTCGCCTCGCTCGGTGCAGCGAACGACAAGCCGAAGTCTGCGCCGACGTACAGCGGCTGCAGCTTCGTGCCGCAGCCCTGGTCGCACGCAGTCGGCCACGTGTCGAACCGGTCCCAGCGCTTTTCGCCGGTGTTGAATACGGCAACGCGCGGCAAGTTGGCAGGCGGGCCGCCGCGCAGATGCTCGTCGAGAAACGGCATCAGCATGTTGTGTTGATACTCGCGCGCGGTATCGATGTCCCACTGCATCGGGCCGAGCGCTGTAGCCGACGTGGGTCCTTGAATATGATTCCACGGACCGAGCACCAGCCAGTTGTTCGCATCCTTACCGGCGGCTTTGAGCGCACGCCACGCGTGATTCGCGCCCCACATGTCTTCCTGGTCCCACAGGCCCTGCGTCCACAGCGTCGGCACCGTCGAAGGACGTGCGGCGAGGATTCTCGCGAGATCCTGACCCTGCCAGTACGCGTCGTACGCGGGATGCTCCATCGTGCGCTTGATCCACGGCAGCCGGTCGAGACCGTTGGCGCGGATGTAATCGCCGGCCGAGCCGGCGCGCAGGAACTCGGTGTACTTGTCGAAGACGTTGCTCGGTGTGATCACGCCGACGCCGCGCTGCCCGGTCTGCATGTGGATGTAGCCGAGCATCATGGTGCGGAACGCGCCATAGTGAAACCAATCGTCGCCCATCCAGGCATCGATCACCGGACCCTGCGGGACTGCAGCCTTGAGCGCCGGATGCGGATCGATCAGCGCCATCACCGTGGTGAAGCCTTCGTACGACGAGCCCATCATGCCAACACGGCCGTTCGACTCGGGCACGTGCTTTAACAGCCACTCGATCGTGTCCCAGGTGTCGGTCGAGTGATCGACCTTGCCCGGATTGAGCGGGCCGCGCAGCGGCATGGTGACGATGTAATTGCCCTCGGAGCCGTGCTTGCCGCGCGTGTCCTGATACACGCGGATGTAGCCCGCGAGCAGAAACTGGTCCGAAGCAACGTACGGCTCGTAGATGGCGATGTTGTACGGCGTGCGATCCATCAGGATCGGTGCGTTCTTCGCGCCCTTCGGAATGACGATCAGCGTGTTCAATTTCACGCCATCCCGCATCGGGATCATCTCCTTGCGCTGGACGAATCCCTGCTCCAGCTCGCGGACCTTGAAGTCAGGCGGGATGTCGCTCGGCAGCTCTTGCTGCGGCGGCGACGAGGTCTGGGCCTGAGCGGTGAGCGCCAGCGCGGCCAGCAATACGAATCCGAAGCGCCTGGTTTTCATGCCGGCGATTCTAGGCAGCGTGTTCTACGCGTCCTACAAATCGTTCTAATGGCCGCCATAAGCGCCGCTAAGTAGCAGCGGGTTTAATGGATCATGGGCGAGCGATAAGGTAGCGTAATGGCATGAGCACTCAACTCGACATCGATCTGCTGCGCAATTTCGCTGCCATTGCCGAGGCCGGCGTGATGAGTCGCGCTGCCGAGCGCGTCGGTCGAACGCAGGCTGCGTTGAGTCAGCAAGTGAAGCGGCTCGAAATGGCCGTGGCGCAGACCCTCATGATCCGCACCGGCCGCGGCATCACTCTCACGATGCACGGCGAGCGGCTGTTGCTGCACGCGCAGAAGATTCTGCGCACGCATGACGAAGCGATCGCCGAGCTGCTGGGCCAGAGCCTGTCCGGCAACATCCGCTTCGGCTGCCCCGACGATTACGCCCGCCTGTTCCTGCCGCCGCTGCTGCAGACCTTTGCGCAACAGCATCCGCAGGTGTTCGTGGAAGTCATCTGTGCGCCGACACCGCGACTGATGGAGAAGCTCAAGGATCACGTCCTCGACATCGCGATCGTCTCGTACCCCGACAGTCCGCAGCGCGATCAATTCCTGCGCCGTGAGCCCTTCGTCTGGGTCGGCGTGAAAGGCAGCGATGCTTACAACCGCGATCCGCTGCAGCTTGCGCTCTCGGATCTCGATACGCTGGATCATCAGGCCGCGACGTCGCGACTGGAGCGCGCAGGCCGCAAATATCGCATCGCTTATGCGAGCGGCAGCATGACCGGACTCACCGCGGTCGTGCGCTCGGGCCAGGGGATCACGGTGCTGACGCATGCAGCCGTGCCGCCGGATTTGCAAATTCTTCCGCCCTCGACTGGATTGCCGAAGCTGCCGTCTGTCGGTATCAGCGTGCGGACAGAGCAGCACAACACGTCGCGACTCTTGCGCAGCTTCGAAGCTCACGTGCGCGCGGTACTCCCAACGTTGTAGCGATCTAACGGCCGTTTATGGCGGCCATTAGAACGTTTAGTTTCCGGCGGCGAAATATCGGTGCCTAGAATGCCCCCGTGCTTTCGAGGGGACACCGATGATGATTCATGACTGCCTCCGCTGCGCGCGAACGCCGATCGGCGCGGCCGTGCTGATCGCTCTCTACGGAGCTCCGCTCGCCGTTGACGCGCAAACTCAACCCGATCCGAAATCACAGACGCTGCAGGAAGTGGTCGTGACGGCGAGCCGCCGCTCGCAGACCACCGAAGAAGTTCCGTACAGCCTCCAGGTCGTGAGCCCGACGCAACTCGCGAACAGCGGCGCCACCGATCTGCCCGCCCTCGCGCGGCAAGTGCCCGGCGTCAGCATGTCGGACAGCGGCGCGCGCAACAGTGCGAATACTTTCCCGATCATCCGCGGTCTCAACGCAAGCCCCGGTGCGGGCAGCTTCCGCACCTTCGAACAAGCGCCGGTCGGCACGTACATCGGCAACTCGCCGATCGACGGCTACTTCCAGTTCAACGACATCGAGCGCATCGAAGTACTGCGCGGCCCGCAGGGCACGCTGTACGGCGCCGGCGCGCTCGGCGGCGCACTACGCATCATTCCCGCGTCGCCGAAGCTCCGTGAGTTTTCGGGCAATGTCGACATGAAGGGCGGCATGGTCGACAAGGCGAGCGACCCGAGCTACACGACCGCTGCCGCGATCAACCTCCCCATGGGCGAGACCTTCGCGTTGCGCGTTGCCGGCAACTACGACTACGAGCCGGGATTCGTCGATGCGCACGGCCTGATGCGTCTCGACGGCAACGGCGCTCCCGTGCGCACCAATCCCGCGGATCCGAACAGCACCGGCGAGTACTACAGCAAGGAAGACTGGAACGATCAGAAGACTTTCACCGGACGCGCGAGCCTGCTGTGGCAACCGACGGAGACCTTCAACGCGAACCTGGCGTACATGTATTCGCATCTCGAAGGCAACTCCGGCCGCACCGTCAACCGCACCTACCCGGGCGGCGAATTCGTCGGCGATCCGCGTATCACCTTCCCGGCCGGCGGCGACAACACGCGCTTCTCTGCCGTCGAAGAGCCGTTCACCCGCAAGACCGATCTCGCGAGCCTGGACCTGAGCTACGACGCGGGTTTCGCAACGCTGTCCGCGACCAGCTCGTACTTCACGACCGAAGGCGATACCACGTTCGACAGCAGCTACGTGCTGTATCGGATTCCGCAGTACCTCGGCTATTACGTCGGCAGCACTTTGAATCCGCGCTTCATCCTGCCGCAGGTGTACGGCGACAAGTCGCACACGTTCACGCAGGAAGTGCGCCTGGTCTCGAACACCGAGCCGGGCAAGAAGTTCGATTACGTCGCCGGCATCTTCTACGAGAAGCAGGAGCGCATCGGCTCTTGGCTGGTTTCGATTCCGGGCTCGCCCGAGCGCGCCACTGAGCTGGGATGCACCGGGATCTGGTTCCCCGGCGCAACCTTCCCGGACTGCAACGTGCTGATCGGGCCCAACGACGTCAACGTCGATCAGCACGACAAGCAGACCTTCGAAGACAAATCGATCTTCGGCGAGCTCACCTGGCACTTCACCGAGCACGGCGATCTCACCGTCGGCGTGCGGCATTTCGAGCAGGACTTCGAGGACGTGCAGTCGCTCGAGCTTTACTCGTTCGGACTGTCGGTGCCCGAAGAGCCGCGTACGTCGAAAGCATCGAAGACGAAGTGGAAGGTCAATCCGTCGTACGAATACGCGACCAATCATCGCGTGTACGCGCTGTGGTCGCAGGGCTTCCGCCGCGGCGGCTCGAATGCAATCCCGCTGGTCGGTCCGTTCGGCGACAACCCGGCACTGATCACTTACAAACCGGACGAAGCCGACAACTACGAGATCGGCCTGAAGGGTCACTTCGCGAACGGCCTGAGCTATACGGTCGACGTGTTCAAGATCTACTGGGACAACCCGCAGATCGGCGGCACCACGCCAACCACGAACTTCGCCGTGTGGAATGCCGACGAAGCGATCTCGAAAGGCTTCGAGCTCGATCTCAACATGCCATTCGGCGATACGGGTCTGAGCCTGTCGTTGAGCGGCGCATATTCCGATGCAGCGTTCTCGAAGGACTACACCGTGCCTTCGACCTTCGGCGACATCGTCGGCTTCAAGGGTCAACAGCTGCCCGGCAGTCCGAAAGAAAGCGGTGCCGCGACGCTCAACTACGAGCGCGACGTCTTCAGCAACTTCCGTTTGTCGGCGTCGCTCAACGACACCTATCGCTCGGAGGTCGTGCTCTCGAACTTCGGCATCCTCGGTCAGGCGCCGCTCACAGCGGACAAACTGAATCTGTTGAACGCGTCGCTCGCGCTGAGCCGGGACAACTGGCTCGTGGGTCTGTACGCGACGAATCTGACGAACGAGCGCGTGCTGCTATCGCCGGGCAATCCCGATCCATCCACTGACAACCTGAGTACCAGCAGCCTGATCAATCAGCCGCGCGAGGTCTCGCTGCGGCTGAACTACTCGTTCTGAGCGCCTGGAGCTCTATATATATGTATGGCGCCTCACCTTACATAACGTAAGGTGCTGAATTTCTTGCGGAACTGTGTGACTTCGCCCGCCAGGCCCCGCAGATCCAGGCGCCCTGAGAGCGCACCGGTGATCAGCGCGCCGAGGGTTCCCATGTGTGCGGGGGTCATCCCCCACCGCACGATTTCAGGGGTGCCGATTCGCAGACCGTTCATCTCGTCCGGCGCCGCGGCGCCCGGCAGACCGATGCCGCTGGTGAGCAGGTTGGCTCGGCGCAGCTGCTTCGCCGCTGCATGGCCTCCACCATATCTGTCTGCAAGGACCGCAAATTGATGCGAGTTCGTGCAGCCGCGCTCGGCCCCGAAGATCGGCACGCCAGCACGATCGAGAGCCTGCGCGAGTGCTCTCGCGCAGTCGCGCATCGTCTCAGCGTAGGCACGACCGAACTCACGCCAATCGAGCATCGTGATCGCGAGCGCCGCTGATTTCGCCACGTCGAAGTTCGCAGTGAGTCCGGGATACGCGATCTTGTCGATACGCTGCGCGAGCTCGGCTTCGTTCGTCAGGATCAATCCCGACGGCGGACCGCCGAGACTCTTGTAGGTGCTCATCGTGAGCAGATGTGCACCTTCCGCCAGCGGATTCGGCCACACGCCGCCGGCGATCATTCCGGACAAGTGAGCGGCATCGAACAGCACTGCCGCATCGACTTCATCGGCAATCGCACGCACTTGCCGTACCGGGTGCGGAAACAGATTGAGACTGCCGCCCACCGTGATGAGACGCGGCCGGACCTTCACGGCCAATGCACGCAAGCCGTCTAGGTCCAGCGTGTAGCCTTGCGCATCGACAGGCGCTTCATGAATCTTCAATCCATACAGGCCCGCAGCGCCGGCCTGGTGGTGCGTGACGTGCCCGCCGATCGCATCCGGCGGCACGACGATGCTGTCGCCCGGCGAGCACGTCGTCATGAACGCATAGAGGTTCGCCATCGCGCCGGACTGCACGCGAATCTCGGCGAAGCGTGCGCCGAAGATTTCCGCCGCGAGCTCGGCTGCGATGACTTCGATCTGCTCGACCGCCTCCAGGCCCATCTCGTATTTGTCGCCGGGATAGCCGAGTGAGACCCGTGTACCGAGGCCGCTGGCGAGCAGCGCCTCCGCCTTCGGGTTCATGACATTGGTGGCTGGATTGAGATTGACGCAGAGCGCTTCGTGAATCTCGCGACTCTCGCGCGCGAGCGCTTGGATGCGGGACTCGAGCGCATCGGCGTCCGACGCAGCCGTCGCCGCCGCGAGCTTCTGTACGAGATCCTCGCTCGACTCGGGCACCCATGAGCGCCGCTGCAGGAACGTGTTCATCACGGATTCGGCACGACTGAGCTGCGCTCAACCGGCGTCCGTGAGCGCAGGCGCCACGCGACCAGCACAACGCCCGCCGCCAGCAGGCTCGCGTAGAGCTGCGTAGCCAGGGAACGCGTGAACAGCATCGCGATCATCGCCGCAAAGATCGCCACGATCGCCGCGATGCTCAGCGCGGGGAACAACCACACCCGGATCGTGAGACGCTGCGGCTCCTCGCGCTCGATTTGCCGCCGCAGCTTGATCTGCGCGAAGCACACCATCGCGTAGACCATCAGCATGATCGCGCCCGATGCATTCACCAGGAACGCGAACAGAACCTCAGGTGCAATCACCGACGTCAGGACGGTCAGATAGCCGAATACGCTGGAGATCAGGATCGCGCGAGCCGGCACGCGACGCTTGTTGAGCGCGATCATCGACTGCGGCGCATCGCGATGTGCAGCGAGCACGAACAGCGTGCGCGACGCGACGTAGACGCCGGAGTTCAGGCAAGACAGCACTGCCGTCAGAACGACCAGGTTCATCATCAGCGCTGCTGCCGGCACGTGCGTACGTGTGAGAGCCGCGGCGAACGGCGATGAGCCGGGTGTGATCTCGGTCCAGGGCACGATCGCGACTACGAGCAGCACGGAGAGCACGTAGAACAGCAGGATCCGCACGACGATCGAGCTGGTGAGCCGCGACATCGTGCGGGCGGATTCGCTGGACTCAGCCGCCGCGATGGTCACGATCTCGGCCCCGCATAGCGAGAAGATCACGGTCGTCACGCCCGCGAGCACCGACACCATGCCGAACGGTGCGAATCCGCCATGCGCGGTCAGGTTGCCGAACGTCGGACCTGTCGGCGAGGTCAGCCCCAGCGCATAGGCGCCGGCGATGAAAATGAAGATGACGATGGCCGCCACCTTGATCGAGGAAAACCAGAACTCGAATTCGCCGTAGGAACGCGAGGACAGGAGATTCACGGCCGTCAGCGCGAGCATCAGCCCCAGCCCGATCTGCCACACCGGCAGGTCGATCCACTGGTGCAGCAACGAGGCACCGGCGATTGCTTCGATAGCGACGACCACAACCCAGAAGTACCAGTACAACCAGCCGCTGACGAAGCCCGCCCAATCGCCGAGGCCAAGCCGGATGTACTCGGTGAACGAGCCGAGACCCGGCGCTGCCGCTGCCATCTCGCTCAGCATCCGCATGACCACCAACACGACCAGGCCGGCGAGCAGATAGCTCGCGACGACTGCAGGACCGATGGCTGCAATCGCCGAGCTGCTGCCGACGAACAGACCGGCGCCGATGATCCCGCCGATCGAGATCATCGCGACGTGGCGCGATCGCAGGCTCTTGGCAAGTTCGGCGGTCATTGGACGAGCATCCCGTGTTGCTTCAGCAGCGCGCGCACTTCGGCTTGCGGCAAGCCGTAGACGCGATGCCCGTCGCGACCGGTCATCGTCTTCGCCGCGACCAGTGCATTCAGCACCGATTCTTCGAGCGCCTGCACCACGCCCTCGAACAGCGGATTGAGCATCCCATTGGGATACGCCTCGAGCGTCATCTTCTCCTTCTGCTCGCTCACGATCTGCGAATTCGCCGTGGAGAATGCGATGAAGATGTCGCCTGAAGTTTCGCGGCTCGTGTCGCCGAGCCGGCCCATGCCGTGCGCAGGACGCTTCGCCAGGCGCTTGAGCTGATTCGGCAGGAGCGGCGCATCGGTGGCAATCACGACGATCATCGAACCGTCGCCCGGCTTCTCGCCTTTCGGGTCCGGTCCGCAGGTGCGGATGTTCGGATACGGCGAAGGCGGCATCGTCGTGCAAGTGCTGTAGCGATCCTTCAGCGCTTCACCCACCTTGACGCCGCCGATACGCAACGTCGGCATCAGTCCAAAATTGCACTGGACCAGAACGCCGACGGTGTACGTGCCGATCGGCGTCGTGATTACGCGCGACGAGGTACCGATACCGCCTTTGAATCCGAAGCAGACCATACCGGTGCCGCCACCGACGATGCCTTCCTCCACCGGTCCGGACTTTGCCTTCGCCAGCGCTTCGAGCGCGTGCTCCTTGGTGACGTGGAAGCCGTCGGTGTCATTGAGATAGCCGTCGTAGGTTTCCGCCACGACGGGCGTATACCAGCTGCCCGGCCACTTGTGATCCACGATCCAGCCAACGACTGCGTCGCGCACGACACCGACGCTGTGCGTGTTCGTGATCATGATCGGCCCATCGAAGTAGCCGCGCTCTTCCAGCCAGGTCGTGCCTGTCATCTCGCCCGCAGCGTTGCTGGTTGCCCAGCCGGCGAACACCGGATTGGTCGAGTTTTTGCCGCGCGGAATGATCGCAGTGACGCCAGTTCGCACCGGACCCTCGCCGCGCTTAAGCGCGCCCTCGCCGCTGATCGGCGTGACCTGCCCGACTTCGACACCGGTCACATCGGTGATTGCATTCAAGGCACCCGGCTTGCCGTCGAGCGGAATGCCGATGTCTCGCGCGCGTGGCGCAGCTACGGCCATCGATGCGGCTAACAGCCCAAGCAGCGCCAGCGAAAGCGCGCAGCTCGATGTGTACGTGCGTTGACTCTTCATGTGCTCCCCATTTGTACTCGCAGGTGGTTGCCGCCGATGATCTTGAGAATGGCCTCGCGCGTATAACCGCGCTCGCGCATGAGCTCGATGAGCGGCGGAATCTGTTCGGGCGGCGTGAACTGAAAGTCTTCGACATAGCCTTTCTCGGGCGGAAAGGCAGCGGGATGCGCCGCGAAGTAGTCCAGCAGCTCCTGCATGTCGAAGACGTATTCGAGCGCCAGCCCGACGTGATCCGGTCCCACGAGCTGCACCGCGTGATCGATGTGCCGGAACATCGCGGCCACCGGCCCGTCAGCGCCCACGCCGAGGAATGGACCCACGCCGTTGATCCCGACGACACCGCCTGTCGACGCGCAGGCCTTGATCAGCTCGTCCGGAATGTTTCGCGGATGCGTGTACACCGCATGGCAATTCGAGTGCGAGAAGATCACGGGCCCGTCGACGTGCTCCATTACCTGCGTCGCAGTCCGCCAGCCGGTGTGCGAGCAGCACGGGACCATGCCCACGCGC
>DATJIP010000093.1:0-4201 GCA_035493235.1 Steroidobacteraceae bacterium | reverse complement strand
GCGCTTACGTTAGGACTCTTGGTAGCCGGTTAGCTCGCGGGCTGCTGGCCGATGAATCGCCGCGCCCGGTTCAGCTGCGCTTACACGAAGGTCGTGTGAAGTTCTCCGCTGAAAAGGGTCCTGGCTTGCCGCCGCATCTTGAACTCAATCCTGATCTGGCCTGGCTGCTCGGGTTCTATTGCGCGGAGGGGTCGATCGGCCAGAACCGCAAGCGACCGAATTCCTGCTCTCTTGTGTTCTCCTGCGGTCATCACGAGCAGCCGCTCGTAGAGCGGACCGCGCGGTTGTTGACACAGATATTCGGCTTGCCGACGTCCATCATGAATCGGCGGACGACTATAACGGTCGAGGCGCGCAACAGCTCGCTCGCGAGATTGTTCGAGGCACTTTGCGGCAGAGGAGCGAAGCGCAAGCAGGTCCCGCCGCAACTGCTGGAATCCCCAGCGGAGGTCATTCGGGCCTTCCTCGATGGTTACTTTGCCGGAGACGGCTATTTCTCACCGACGCACGTCGTCGGCAATACGGTGTCGCAAACGCTCGCGCTCGGCTTGTTCGAGCTTGGATTGCATCTCGATCTGCTACCGAGCTACTTCGTACACGAGGGGCCGCCGACATATCGCATCGAGGGTCGCGAGGTCACGCAATCAACGACTTTTATCGTCAAGTTCACCCGCCACCGCTACGAGCAGCGCCCGCCCAGTGTTCCGGAACGCACGATCTGGCGCGACGTCGGTGACAAGTTTCTGGTTCCGGTGAAGAAGGTCGAGACGATTCCGTACGAAGGTCCTGTCTACAACCTCGAAGTGGACGATCCGGATCACTCTTACCTCGCACCATTTCTGGCGGTCGGCAATTGTCAGAACTGGGACATGAGCAAGTCGCGGGAGATGGACACGCTCGCTGATAGCGCGAGCCCTGAGCAGCTCGCGGCGTCGGCACAGCGCCTCGAGTGTGCGAGCGTTGCGTACACATACAATGATCCGGTCGTATTCATGGAATACGCGATCGACGTCGCCGACGCTTGCCGGGAACGGGGCGTGCGCAGTGTTGCTGTCACGGCCGGCTACATGTGTTCGCCACCGCGCGCCGAGTTCTATCGGCACATGGATGCTGCGAACGTCGACCTCAAAGGTTTCACTGAGCGCTTCTATCGCAAGATCTGTGGCGCCGAGCTCGGCGAAGTGCTGGAGACGCTCGAATATCTCAAGCAGGAAACGAAGGTCTGGTTCGAGATCACCACGCTGCTGATCCCCGACGAGAACGACTCGAACGCCGAACTCGAGCAAATGACCTGCTGGATCTTCGACAAGCTCGGCCCCGACATCCCGCTCCACTTCACGGCCTTCCATCCCGACTGGAAGATGATGGACAAGCAGCGCACTCCCGCAGCCACGCTTACGCGCGCACGCGAGATCGCACTCAAGAACGGTCTGCATTACGTCTACACCGGCAACGTGCACGACCCCGCTGGTTCGAGCACGTACTGCGCCGCTTGCGGCACTCGTGTGATCGAACGCGATTGGTATGAGTTGGGCGAATGGCGGCTGGACGAACAGGGCCGCTGCCTGCAATGCGCCGCGCAGATTCCCGGCGTCTTCAAAGGCGCGCCGGGCACTTGGGGTGCCCGGCGCTTGCCAGTCAGGATTGCAGTCTAGTCAGAGCTTAGAAGCGCCACTGACCCGCGAACCAGATCGCGTCCGCATCGTCGACGCGGCTGGAGTCGATTCGCTCGTACTCGAGCCGTGCGTTGAGGTGCTGGAAGAACGTCATGCCAATGCCGCCGCCGTACAACAAGTCCTCATCGCTCGAGCTCGAGTCGAAGCCCGGACCGTTGTCGAGATCGACCTTCGCGTCGACGTTGTAGAAGTAGTAACCGATCTTGCCGAACAGCTCGACCGGGCCCAACGGAATGGTGCCGTAGACGGAAGGTGCGAAGCCGCTCAGGTGGGCGCTGAAGTCGCCGCCGGAGCCGCTCGCTGTCGTTGCCCGCTGGCTCGGACGACCGAAGTCGATGTATGCCAGATCCAGTGCGAAGTACGGATTCATGCGCCAGCCGACGAACGCTTTCCACGACGTGTCGCTGTCGTCGAGCCGCTGGATGGCCTCGTCCGTCTGATCGACGTCGTCGATCTTCACGTTGAACTGACCGACGCCGCCGCCGATGTAGAAGCCTGAGTCGTTCTGGTCTGCGCTTTGCGCGAAGGCGCTGCTGCAGGCGAGGGAGCCGACGGACGCTCCTGCGACGGCCATTGCAAAAACAACTGCTCGATTCATGTGCTCAATCTCCTGCGTGCTTGCGGTGGTACAAGCTCGTGACGGAGAAACGGGGCGGCGGCACGAGCAGTTCCGCTGCAGCTGTTGTAAAACAACCGCCACGTAAGACCGGCGTAAGAGTTTCCCCGTGAGGAAAGTTATTGGCCGAAGACCCAGCGAATAAGTTCCGCCTGAATTGCTTCGCCGCTGCCAGTGTGCGCGCCCGGATGATTGATCATGATGACGAGCACGTACGTGCGGCCCGATGCAGCGTTGACGAAACCTGCAAGCGCGCTGACATCGTCGATGCGGCCGGTCTTCAGACGAATGCGTCCATGCATACCCGGCGAGTTGAAGCGATTGCGCAGCGTGCCGTCCGTTGCCGAAAGCGGCAGCGACGCGGCGAATTCCGGCATGAACGGACTGTGCCACGCGACGTCGAGCATCTCACCGAGGCCCTTCGCGGTAACGCGCTCGGTGCGTGACAAGCCAGAGCCGTTCTCGAGCACAAAGCCGTTCGCATCGATGCCGCGCCGGGTGAGCCACGCCTTCATAGCGTTGCGCCCGCGCTCAGCCGTCGCCGGCGGACCGTACGCCTCGACGCCCAACGTCAACAGCAACGTCCGCGCCATCACGTTGTTCGAGAACTTATTGACGAGGCGGATGATCTCGGCGAGCGGCAGCGAGTCGTACTCGAATAACAACTTCGCGTCCTGCGGCACCGGCGCCAGGCGCGCGGCGCCGTCGATCACGCCACCCGACTGCGTCCACATCGTGCGAAAGGTGCCGTACGCATAGTCGGGCGCAGTCATGATCGCGCGCGACACCGAATAGACCCCGCACGAAACTGGAAACACACCGCGCACGACCAGCGTGTTCGGGTCGGTGCGATCGGGCATGTCGAACACGATGCCGCCATCGACGGGATTGCAGCGGCCCGTTCCGAGTTGCACCTCGTTCTTCAGCAGCAGGTTCGCGGGCAGCGGGCTGACCACGATCTGCGGTCGAGCACGCTGACCGAACGGATTCACCGTGAAGCGCGAGCTCTGGAAGTTCACGAGCAGCGCGTCGGGCAGTACGTTGTAGCTGCGGAACGGCTGCGCATCGAAGTCCGCTCGACTATCGGTGATCGGCGCGAAGAAGTTGTTGTCGATCACCACGTCGCCGGTGATCTTCGCCAGCCCGCGCTCGCGCAACCCCTGAACGAAGCTCCACCAGCGTTCGTCCGTCATGTACGGATCGCCGCCGCCGACCAGATAGAGATCGCCGTAGAGCACGCCGTGATCGAGGCGGCCGGCGGCGTAGGCGCGCGTCTTCCAGGTGTATGCCGGCCCGAGCGAGTCGAGCGCTGCGAAGGTCGTCAGCACCTTGAGCGTCGACGCTGGACTGCGCGGCGTCTCGCTGGCGAGATCGACGACGACCTCGTTCGTACCGGCGTCGCGCACATAGATGCTGACGTGCGATGCCGGGACGCCGGCGCTTGCCATCGCGCGCGACACGGCGGGCGGCAGCTGAGCGCCTTGAGCGAGACCCTGTGTGCCGAGCGCCAGGAGCGCAGCCAGCGCGGTGAGACGGTTGAGCATTGACCGAAGACGTTTGATCGGAAGCGATGCGAGCGGAAGTTTATACTGCGCCACCTCTTTACGTTGGCGCGCAGCGGAGCCGCAATGCGTCGGTTGTGGAATACCTTCCTCAAGGGCCTGGTCGCCTTGCTGCCAGTCACCCTCACTGTTTATCTGGTCTGGTGGCTCGGCAGCACGGCCGAGCGGATTCTCAGCGGGCCGCTGCGTGCGCTGCTGCCGGAGGATCGCTACTGGCCCGGGCTCGGGCTGGTGATGGGCTTCCTGCTGGTCTTGCTCGCGGGCGTGCTGGTGAATGCATACGTCGTGCGCTACCTGTTGCGCGTCGGCGAGGCGTTCCTCGCGCGCATTCCCATCGTCAAGACGAT
>DATJIP010000092.1:0-86780 GCA_035493235.1 Steroidobacteraceae bacterium | reverse complement strand
CGCTCGAAGGGGCACGGATGGCCGGGGCCGCGACGGGTTCGGCCTTGTACTCCGGAACGGTCCGCGGCTTGGTCGGTTCCGCGCGCAGAGTGTCGGCAGTGAGACCCGCGGCGCCGAGCTTGCCGGCGAGCACGATCGGTCCGTACATCACCGCCTGCACGGTCGGATCGTCCGGCATCGGCGCCGCATGCAGGCGCATCGGCAACCGCAGCTCGACACGATCGCCATCGCGCCACGTGCGATCGAGCACGAAGTAGCTGCTCGGCGTCGCAAAGCTCTCCAACCGCGTGCCGTTCAGTGAAGCCGATCCGCCGGCCGTCCAGTACGGCACGCGAATGCGCAGCTGCGCGCGCCGAGGTGCAGTCGCGCGAATCGTGAGAGTCACGCGATCGCTTTCCGGCAGCGTCGTATCCTGCACGATGCGCAGCCCCTTCTCCTGCCACGTCACCTCCGACGGCACGAACAGGTTCACGTACAGTCCGTCGTCGTCTTTGAAGTAGATACTGTCGCCGAGCTTCGAGAACGCCTCGGCCATGCTTCCGGTGCAGCACCAGAAGTCTTGCATCGACGTGCCAAACAATTTCCAGAAGCCGCTCTGCAGCGGCACGTAGTAAAGCTTGCTGCCGTCACGCGGGTGTTGCACGCCGAGGATGCCGTTGTAGTAGGCGCGCTCGTAGTAATCGGCAGCGCGTGCATCCGCGGTCCAGCCGAAAATGTGTCGCGTCAACTTCTGCATGTTGTAAGTGACGCAGCACTCCTGCGTGTAGCCCGACAGCTCCGCTGCCAGTTTCCCCGGCGGTGCATTCCACGATTCGCCGTTGCTCGTGCCACCCGTGCAATACGAACGACGCTCCGTGACCGTGTGCCAGAAGTAATCCGCGCAATCGTGCAGACTTCCAGCGCCCGTGAGCTCGTAGCCGCGCGCGGCACCGATGACCTGTGGAATCGTCGTGTTGACGTGCAATCCTTGCAGCTCGTCGCGACCGGCCGCGAGCGGCTCGAAGATGCGCCGACGATTGAAGCGCTCGGCCAGCTCGCGCCAGCGATCCTGCTGGGCGAGCGCGGCGAAGTTGTAGAGCACTTCGTTCATACCGCCGTATTCACGCTCGAGGATGCGATTCATCAGTGCGTCATCGATCGGCCGGACCCACTGCGCCGTCCACGTCGCCATGCCCTCGAGCACGTCGCGCGCCTGCGCGTTGCCTGCGAGCACATGCATATCGAGCATGCCCGCCATGATCTTGTGCAGCGTATAGAACGGCGCCCACGCTGGCTGACCTGCACGCAGCCGATCGAACAATTCTTCCGGAAACGCACTCAGGTAGCCGTTGCCGAACTTGGCCTGACATTTCGCCAGCTCGGCAACGATTGCATCGCCGCGCGCCTTCAGCGCCTTGTCGTCGGCGTGCGCGAACGACAAAGCGCACGCAGATAAATAGTGTCCCGTGAAGTGCCCGCGCAGCTCGTTGTCCGGCGCCTCCCAGCCGCCGAGTGGCTCGGCGGCGGAGGGCAGGCCGGCCGTCACACGAAACATATGCAGCAATCGGTCCGGATCGTAGGCGAGCAGATGCCGACGATTGACGTTCATGGCATCGAGCGCCACGCCCGGCCGCAGCCGCACCTGCGACAACTCGAACGGACGCGCAATGACTCTCTGTACTTGCTCCTGCGCGAGCAAACTGTGCGGCCAATACGAGAGCGCTCCCGCGGTCAGCAGCGAGCCTTGGAGAAAGATTCTGCGATCCAGGAATTGCGCCATGGCAGCCCTTCCGATTGCGTGCGCCGCTAGCTTAGCATCGGGCTGTAGGTCGGACTTCAGCCCGACTCCGAGGAACCTCCCATGTCGACCACGACCGCAGACTTCGCCTCCAGATACTCGACCCACCTGAACATCCTGCACGCCGCCGGCGAACTGATCGACGTCAATGCATTGGTAGCCGCCAACAAGCACCCCTGGTGGAACCAGACGCTGTGCCAGGTGAACGAGTCCGTCGTGCGCCTCGGCGTCGTCCAGGGCGAGTACCACTGGCACAAGCACGACAACGAAGACGAATTCTTCTACGTCGTGAGCGGCCGCTTCCTCATCGAGATGGAAGACCAGACCGTCGATCTGCGCCCCGGCCAGGGATTCGTCGTGCCGAAGGGCGCCATGCACCGGCCGCGCGCGCCGGAGAAGACGGTCATCCTGATGGTGGAGACTGCTGGTATCGTGCCGACTGGCGACAGCTGAACAATAGCTACAACCGCGGAGCTGCCGATGAAAACGAGTCTACGCGTCCTCTGCGCGAGCCTGGCCGTGCTCGCGCTTTGCCCGGCGGTCCATGCGCAAGCGTCCAAGGACGGCATCTGGTTTCCGACGGCGACGACGCAGACCGAGACCGACGAATACACGCGTTACGAGCTGCTCGCGCCCGGCAGCGCCAAGTTCAAGATCACGTACGAGGTGACCGCGACGACTGCGGGCGCGAAGTATTACTACAACCCGATTCGCAAAGGCAGCACTGCGACCGACGAGAGCGTGCTCGATGTGATGACGGGCAAGTCGCTCAAGTTCGAGGTCGTGAGCGGGGCCGACGCGCGCAAAGACGCGCTGATGAGCGACGCTGATCTCGACACGAACTACATCAAGGTCACGTTGGCCCGGCCTGTGCCGACAAACGGCCGCGGACGCATCCTGATCATCAAGACGTACGAGGATGCGAAGAGCTACTTCGTCGACGGCAAGACGATCGTGTTCGATCGTCCGCTCGGCGTTCGACGCAACAAGGTCGTACTGCCGCCGGGATACGAAGTCGTCGGCCTCACCGTGCCCTCGCAGTTGCTCACCGAAAGCGATGGCCGGATCTCGATCAGCTTCATGAACAACAATGGGGGCCCGGCACCGTTGATCATCCGCGCGACGAAAACTGCGCAGACTGCCGCGCCGAAAGCGGCAACCAGGCAGCGCAGCTGGGAATCGCCATTCGAAGGCGAGACGGAAGAAGACCGCTTGTCCGAGCGCGCACATCAGGATCGCGACATCGTCTACTTCCTGCAGCAGCCCGAGACGCACGCGTTCGCGCTCTATCACGACTACACCGAATCGCGCCCCGGCGTGAACGGCTACGCGAACGTCGTTCGCAAAGGCAGCACCGCGAGCAATCCCTCGGCGAGCATTCTCGACACCGGCGAGCAACTGCAGGCGAAGGAGATGAGCGGCGCCGAGATGGTTGCGTCGAAGATCAACGCGGGCGACGAGAAGGTCGAACCTGACGCGCGCGTCGTCGTGATTCCGTTTCCGGCGGTGCAAGCCGGCCAATCGTTGCGCTTGCGAATCGCCGAGACCTACACGGCGCCCGTGAGCTACAAGCTCGACGGAGACGAATTCGTGTTCGATCGCAGTCTCGGCCGACCGCGCAACGCTGTCGTGCTGCCCTCGGGTTGGTACTGCACGTTCAGCTCGATTCCAGCGACCGTGACGCAACTGCCCGATGGCCGCGTGCGCCTCGACTACTGGAACGGCCGGCCGGACGGTGTGGACGTGCTGCTGAAAGGGCGCCGTCGCGTCGGCCAATAGGGGTGGCGACGGCGGTTGTGGGGGCGGTTGCGGCGGCGACTGAGCTCAGTTCAGGGACTGATTCATCGACCACAGCACGCCGAACGGATCGCGCAGCTGGCCATACCTGGCACCCCAGAACATCTCCTGCACCGGCATGACGACGGTTGCGCCGGCCGCGACAGCGCGCGACCACCATGCATCGATGTCATCGACCTGCAAGGTGAGATTGAACGCTTGCGGCGCCTGCAACGGATGACCGTATTCCGGATAAGCGTCGCCGAGCATCAGCGAGCTGCCGTTGACGTAGAGATGCACGTGCATCGTGCGGCCCTTCTCGTCGAGCGGGTGGCGAGCGGCTTCGGTGGCGCCGAACGCACGCTGATAGAAATCGGACGCTTTGGCCGCGCCATCGACCTGCAGGTACGCGGTCAGGCCGCCGCGCACTTCCGCTTGCAGGCCCTGCTGTTTCACTTCGGCATTCATGAGCTTTCTCCGGCAAACGGGCCGACCTTCGGCCCTTGTAGCCCAAGGACGCTCGAGCTCAGCGGCTGCCGACAGTCAACTGCAGGACGATCGCACCAATCGCAATCGCTGCGATCAGCACGAACAGGAGGCCGGAGATCCATTGCCCGCGACGGGGCTTGTTTTCGTTCATGGCCGGATCATAACGGATCGCCGTCGGGGCGCCGCGCGAGGATCGCTTCCCAGTTCAGCAGCGCGTTCCATAGCAGCCGCTGATCGCCGCGGTTCAGATCCCGATGCAACGGATTGAAGTTGAACGAGACCACGCGCCCGTGGCCGACCGCCATGTCGAGAATTGCCGGACGGCCGATCAGATTCGATTCGCCCCAGACCTGGCCGCTGATCAGAAAGGGCTGATCGCTGTCGGTGTCGCCCCATTGCATGACCACGCCACCGGGATCGGACGGCCCGTCGAGACAGGTCGTGCAGAACGCCATGCGCAGCCAGCGGCGCGGAACGGCGTACAGCGGGTAGTTCTGCCGGAACACATATGTGTGGGCCGGATAGCCATACGCGATCGGGTGATCGGGCTGCGCGAACGAAACGCGCACGTGCGCTCCTGGCGTACGAGTCGCGGATTCCACCGCGGCTTGCGCAGACTCCGCACCGCCGCTACCGGCGCTACGTGGCACGCCGCCGGAGTCGCGTCGCACGCCGCGCACGAGGCCGCCTTCGAGTGCGAGCATCGAACCGCTGCCGAGTGTGACCAGCACGCCGCCGCTCTCGACGAACTTCTGAATCTGCGCGAGGCCTTCCCAGCCGATGCCGCCGGTGATGTCGTCGGACGACGCCGGTGTGCCGTGGCTCGGCGTCTGCTTGGTCTTCTTGAACGGCATCGGGCCCCATGCCTTCGGCAGCCCGTGAATCTGTTCGGCGAGTTCGAGATCGACGTGTCCGTACAGGAGCACGTCGTACTTCGCGTGCAGGTTGCCGGCGCGAATGTCTTCGTCACGTACATATGAATACGGAACGTTGCGCGCGTCGAGCGTGTGACGCAGCCAGCCGATGCTGTCCGTGTCCGCCCACGGCACCCAGACGCCGAGCCTTGGAGCCTTCGCCGCGTGCCGCGCGACTTCGGGAGTCGACGCGATCGAATCGAAATCGAGTGCGAGATGCGTGGTCAGATCCTGCAACGCTGCGCCGAGTCCGGACTGCGCGGGCAGCAGCCACGAACCGGCGGGATACTCGGTGTTGCCGACTTGGAACGCATGCTCTGCGATTTCGATCTTGAACTTCGCGAGGCGATAGCGAGCTTCGAGCAAGCCTTCCTGTCCGCTGTCCTTGAGCACGAACGTCGGACCGTTGCCGGTAACCTTGCCGCGCGGCTGTGGCGGCTCGGCGAGAGGAGTCACGCCGACGCTCTTGATCGCGGGATCGGCAATCGCGACTGCATCGACGTGATAGTGCGCGGGTAGTTCCCACGACACGTCGTCGTACGGCTCGCCGCCGTTCTTCGGAAAATCCTGCGGCGAGAGCAGATCGACCGCGTAGTTGCGATACGGCTGATCGAGCCGCACCAGGTACGTGCCGCTACCGAACGCGCCTTCCTTCACCGTGAACGCCGCGTTCGCGCGATGCACTTCGATGTGCTGCGACTGCAGTCGCGCGATGAGTTGCGCCACGCGCATCGGATCCCCTTGATCCTCGGCAATCGCGAACGCGTACGGCGGCTCGTCGACGCCTTTGCGCCACGAGTTGAAGCCTTTGCGATAGAAGCTGCGCAACAGCATCTTCGATTGCGTTGCAGCCAGGTCGAGCGCGGCGAGCGCGCCCGTTTCGTTGTAGTTGACGTTATCGCGCGCTGACCAGCGGAAGGGCGTCGACGGCGGCGGCTGCACGCGATACCACTCGCGCGACGTCTGGTCTGGTGACAGTTGCCACTGCAGCGTCTCGGCAGTGCCGTTGCCGAACGTCTCGTAGCCGCGGCCGATCGAGTTGTGATTCATCGCCACCGAGTCGAGATACAGATGCGCGAACGCTTCGCCGAAATTCCAGGTCGAGACGCCGGGCATGCCGAACGACGTCAGCGTCTGTACTTCGTGGAAGCTCAGCGCCTGGAATTCGGTGAAGGTGATCGGATCGATGTTGGGGTTGTACGGGCCGGAGCCGTTCCACGACATCAGCAGTGCGACGCTCTCGTGCAGATCGTGCACGACAGTGGGATGCCAGTCGAAGAACATGCGCGACACGGCGCGCGTGGATTCGTGCACCAGCTGATGCGCATCGCGATTGATGTCCACGAACGCGTACTTCGACCAATACGGCGGCGACATGCGCGGCAAGGTACTGCGATCGGTCTTGCCCTTCAGGTAGCGATAGAACCACTCGACCATCTTGTCGCGCCCGTCCGGATTCGAGACCGGGTTGATCAGCACGACCAGGTTCTGGCGGATGCGCTGGATCATCGGCTGCTCGGACACGGCGAGGCGGTACGCGAGCTCGAGTACCGATTCGGTCGAGCCGGTTTCGTCCGAGTGCAGCGCTGCGTTGAAGTAGTAGATCGGGCGCGCACGCGCGACGATCTGTTCGGCTGCGGCGGAATCGGTCGTGCGCGGATCGGCGAGCGCCGCCGTGTCCTTCTTCAGCTGCGCGAGCGACTGGATGCCGGCCTCATCCGCAATCGCGAGCAGCACGATGTCGCGACCTTCTTCCGATCGGCCGATCGTGAACACTTCGACGCGCGGCGAAGCTGCGGCGAGCGCGCGCGCATAACCGTATGCAGTTGCCGAGTCGACCAGCTCGCCGGCCGCTCCCGGAATGCGCTTGAGAAATGCCCGCGGCGAAGGCACCGAGGCGGAGGCGGGGATCGACGCGACCCAGGGCGAGAGGAACTGCGGCTCGGTGGTGGCTCGCGAAATCTCTTCGGCCGAGCCCGGTTCCGGCGTGTCCTGGGCGAAAACCGCTGCGGCGCAAAGCGTAAGAACGAGAAGCGAAAGCCGACCGTTAGCGCGCACCTGACCACCTCCGCGGAATCGAGTGCGCGGAGTCTATCAAGGCCTTCAGTGCATTCAGGGAATCCCTCAATTCAGATTCGCTGCCCCGGGCCGTCACAGTCACAGTGACAGTGCGAGTTTCAGCCGCGAGTGCCCGGCCTCTCGCTGCAAGGATCATGGTCCTTGCGGGCGTGGGCGTTGGCGTGCTGTTTCTATTTGCCTTGACGCGCAAGGACGAGGCGACCGCACATCTTTTCGATCTGATGCATTGGACTCTGGCCTACATCGCGGCGGCGGTCGTCGCATGGCTCGGGGTCCGGGATGCGACGGGCGTGGATCGTGTGGTGCGCCGCTGGTTCGCGATCGGCCTGACGCTCACGGTCGTAGGCGATCTGCTCTACGACTTCTACGAGCTCACCGGTCGCATTCTGCTGCCGCAGCTCAACGACACGTTGTTCCTGTCGCTGGGCCCCTGCTTCGTCATCGGTCTGGCAGTCGTGCTGCGCAAGGATCGGCGCCTGCAGTTGCGCACGTTCCTGCTGGATGTCGTTGCGCTCGCGCTGGTGCTGCTGACGCTGACGCTCGATCTGTATCTGCCGCGTGTCGGCTCGATGGCCACGATCGATCTCGGCGTGCTGATCATCTATCCGATCTGCCTGCTTACGCCGGTCTGCGTGGCCATCGTGATGGCACCGACGATGCGCATGCGTCCGGATCCGCGGCGGATGCTGCTGTTCGCCGCGCTGCTCGGCAACGGCATCGTCTGGATGATCTGGAATGCGGACGTCGACATCCGCACGCCGACGTCAGGGACGTGGCTCAATCTCGGCTTCTCGGTGTTCACACTCGCGATCGGTTACGGCGCGTCGGTGTGGCAGACGAAGGTAAACCTGGACCCGGCGTGGGATCGATTCTGCGAGGCGTCGCTGCGCTTGATCCCACTGATCTCGATTGCGGCGGCCGTCGTCACGGTCGCGATCGTCTGGGCGACGCCCAACGTTCTGCGCCTGGTGCAGCTCGCGACTGTCGTCGGCGCCGTGGTCGTCATCGCACTTGCCGTCATTCGTCAGAACATGTCGCTGCTCGAACACGATCGCCTGGTTGCGGCCGAGCGCGATCTGCGCGAGCGCACGCGTGAGCTGCGTACCAGCAACGAGCAGTTGCATCGTCTCGCGGAGATGGCGCAGGTCGCGAACCAGGCGAAGAGCGAGTTCCTGGCGAACATGAGTCACGAGATCCGCACGCCGATGAACGGCGTCATCGGCATGACCGACATCCTGCTCGATACAAAGCTCGACCAGAGTCAGCGTGAGACTGCAGAGACCATCCGCAGCAGCGCGCAAGCATTGCTGACCGTCATCAACGACATTCTGGATTTCTCGAAGATCGAAGCGGGCAAGCTCGATCTCGAGGCGATCGAGTTCGCGCCGCGCGAGCTGCTCGATCAAGTCGTGCGGATGATGCGCGTGTCGGCCGAGGCCAAAGGACTGGAGCTGACCGGCTGGGTCGCCGAGTCGGTGCCTGCGGTCGTGCGAGGCGATGCGGGACGGCTGCGACAGATTCTCGTGAACTTGTGCGGCAACGCCGTCAAGTTCACCGAGCGCGGCAGCGTGACCGTGTCAGTCGACGCGGCGCAGGTCGAGAGTTGCCGCACGAAGCTGCGGCTCGCGGTGCGCGACACCGGTGTGGGAATTCCTGCCGATCGTGTGCACGCGTTGTTCAAGCCGTTCTCGCAGGTCGACGCGTCGACGACGCGCCGCTACGGCGGCACCGGCCTGGGACTCTCCATCGTGCGCCGACTCGCGGAGTTGATGGGCGGCGAAGCAGGCGTCGAGAGCAGCGCAGGCGTGGGCTCGACGTTCTGGTTCACAGCGTGCTTCGAAGTTGCGAGCGAGCAGAGCGCGAACGTTGTCGACACAGTTTCAGTGCCCACCGTCCTGTCCGCAAAGGCGGGCAAGCGCATCCTGCTCGCGGAAGACAACGTCGTGAACGAGAAAGTCGCGACGCGCTTTCTGGAGAGACTGGGCTACGTCGTTCACGCCGTGCCCAACGGACGCGAAGCAGTCGACGCGTGGGCACGCGGTGGCTACGACCTCGTGCTCATGGACTGTCAGATGCCGGTGCTCGACGGTTACGCCGCGACACGCGAGATCCGCGCGCGCGAGAACGGCGGGGCTCGCATCCCGATCGTCGCCCTCACGGCCAATGCCATGAAGAAGGACGAGCTCGAATGCCGGCAGGCCGGCATGGACGATCACCTCGCCAAACCCCTCAACCGCGAAGCCCTGGCCCGCTGCCTCGCCCAGCATCTCGACGTGAAACTCAGCACCGCAGCAGACGGCTAAGTGCCACTTGCCGGGCTCGCCGCCGCAAAGGTTGCTGGTCGCGATGGACGCGCACGAGTTGCGCGAAGGGTTCCCTTCGACGGCGCGCTCTCGCACAATCCCGGCCCGGAATTGCCACCTCCAGGGGATGTCGACCCATGCGAACGCTCATCACGGCATTTCTTCTCGTTCTCTGCGGCGCCGCGCAGGCGGAAAAACTCAGCGCCGATACCCCGAAGACCACGACGCTAGGCAACACTTTTATTGCACCCGCCGGCTGGAGCGTCGCGGTGCGCGGCCCGGCGACCATCGTCGAAGCGCCCGAAGGCGATTCGCGCATCGTGATCGTCGACGTGCGCGCGAAGGACGCCGATGCCGCGCTCGCCGCCGGCTGGGCAGCGTATCAACCGCCGAAGTGGCCGCTGAAAGTCACGAACGACGTGCCGGACAAGGACGGCTGGTCGAAGCAGCGCAACTACACCTATCAGACATCTCCCAACGAGCGCCGCGATGTCGGCGCCGGCGTGTCGTTCGCGAATGACGTCTGGACCGTCGTGATCTACGACATGGCGCAGGCCGTCGGCGAAAAGCGCGGCGCGCAGGTCGCGCTGATCTTCGACAAGCTGCTGCCGAAGGGTTACTCGCGCGAGACGTTCGCCGGGAAGAAAGCCCAGCGGCTCGATGCAGCGCGCATCGCCAAGCTCACCAAATTCCTCGAGGACGGTGCGAAGGCGACTGGAGTGCCCGGCGTATCGCTAGGACTGATCCAGGACGGCAAGGTCGTGTTCTCCGGCGGCGTCGGCGTGCGCGAGCTCGGCGGCAGCACCAAGGTCGACGGCGATACGCTGTACATGATCGCCTCGAACACGAAGGGCCTCACGACGCTGCTGCTTGCGAAGCTGGTCGACGCCGGCAAGATCACCTGGAAGACGCCCGTGACGCAGCTCCTGCCCGAGTTCAAGCTCGGCAACGCGGACACCACGCAACGTGTGCTCGTCGAGCATCTGATCTGCGCGTGCACTGGCTTGCCGCGCCAGGACATGGAATGGCTGTTCCAGTTCAAGGGAGTCACGCCGGAAGGCGCGCTCGCAACGCTCGCCACGGTGCAACCCACCAGCAGGTTCGGCGAGATGTTCCAGTACTCGAATCTGCTCGCGGGCGCCGCAGGATTCACCGCCGGTCACGTGTTGTACCCGCAACTGGAGATCGGCGCGGCCTACGACAAGGCGATGCAGACCGAGGTCTTCGATCCGCTCGGCATGAAGGCGACGACGTTCGACTATGCACGCGCGCTGTCGGGCAATCATTCGAACGCGCATGCACCCGACGTCGACGGCAAGCCGGCGCGCGCCGTATTCGAGCTGAACTATTCCATCATCCCACTTCGTCCTGCCGGCGCTGCCTGGAGCAGCGTGAACGACATGCTCAAGTACGTGTCGATGGAGCTGGCGAACGGCGCGCTGCCGGACGGTAGTCGCTACATATCAAAGGGGCCCTTGCTGGAGCGCCGCGAAGCCAAGGTGCCGGTCGGCAAGGACGCGGTGTATGGCATGGGCCTCATGGTCGACTCCACGTACGCAGTGCCGGTCGTGCATCACGGCGGCGACATGGTCGGCTTTCACAGCGACATGCTGTGGCTGCCGGAGCAGCAGGTCGGAGCTGTCGTGCTCACGAACGGCGATCCAGGCTGGCTGATTCGCGGTCATTTTCGCCGCAAGCTCCAGGAAGTTCTATTCGACGGCCGGCCGGAGGCCGATGCCGATCTCGCCGCCAACGCGAAGAGCTTCTTCGCGCAGATCGCGGCCGATCGGAAGACGCTCGTAGTGCCAGCCAATGCGCAGGAGGCCGCCAAGCTCGGCGCGCACTACAAGAATGCAGCGCTCGGCGACCTTGCCGTGCAGCGCTCCGGTCCGAAGACCCTGTTCGATTTCGGCGAGTGGCGCAGCGAAGTCGCTTCGCGTCGTAACCCGGATGGCACGACGTCGTTCATCACGATTTCGCCCGGCGTCAGCGGCTTCGAGTTCGTGGTGGGCGGCGGCGCCAAGCAGACGCTCACTCTGCGCGATGCGCAGCACGAGTACCTGTTCGAGTCCGGCTGAAGCTCGACGTGCGGACGCCTGGCCGCGCGTGCTATGCGCTGCCACGGCGATTGGCTAGCCTCGCTGCCTCATGCGAGTTCCGGCTCTGGCAGTTATGCTCCTTGCGTGCGGCGCGGTGCAATCGAGCACGTCGGTCGACTATGCGGCCGCGGTCGCGGCGCCCGGTCGACCCGCCGACATGATCAAGTTCGACGCCGCCTGGAAGCCCGCCGCGGTGCTCGAATTCCTGCAGCTCGAGCCGCGCATGCACGTGCTCGACATTCCGGCCGACGCCGGCTACTACAGCGAGATCATGGCTCGCGTCGTCGGTCCCGAGGGCCACGTGATCGCACTCGTCTATGACGAGAAAGCTCGCGCCGATTTTGCGCCGCTGCGCGCGCGCAATCCGAACATCTCGTTCCAGCCGTTGCAGCTGCACGCGATCCGACCCGACTCGCTCACACCCGACCACTTCGACTTCGTGCTGCTGCACCTGATGTATCACGACGTCTACTGGGAGGACGAGAAGGCCGGCGCGCCGCACGTCGATCCCGCGAACGTGCTGGCCGCGCTGTATCGTGCCGTGAAGCCCGGCGGCATCGTCGGCATTATCGATTTCGTCGGCAGGCCGGGCGATCCGCGCGTCATCGTCAATCAGCTGCATCGCATCGACCCGGCTCGCGTCCGCGCGGACTTCGAGGGCGCCGGATTCGTGTTCGAAGCTCGAAGCGACTTGCTGCACGTCGCGAACGACGATCACACGATCCTGGTGTTCGACCCCACCATTCGCGGCAAGACGGACAAGTTCGTCAGCAGGTTCAGGAAGCCACGTACGCAATGAGCGGCGCGAACGCCGCATCGACTCTCTGCAGCTGTTGAGTCGTCACCTTGCTCGACAACGCCCGCTCGAATCGCTCGATGCGCGCACCTGACACCAGATACTGCAGCCGATACGCCTTGAGCAGGCACGCCTTCACGGCATTGCATCGCTCACGGTCGAAATAAGCGCCGGAGCTGCTGCAGAAGTACTCGCCATCGGCCGCGGCCTGCGCCTGCAGAATCCCGTCGACCATGCGCAGCAGCTCGATGAAGTCGTCGACGCCCGTGTCGATCGCTTCCGGTTTCAGCCCATCGTGCACGCGCTGCCACTCCAGTTCGTCCAGCGTCGCGTGCTGCACTTCCTCGATCCAGTGATAGTAGAAGACATCCTTGAACAGCGGCGACAGGTCATCGTCATCGCGAATGCTGTGCAGGTAATGCACCTGCGTGAAGATCTCGACGAAGCAGGTCAGCGCGAGCACCGCCCAGCTCGACTTGCGAAGCATCGCGGCCGCGGCGGCGTCCGGATCCGTCGTCATGCGATAGCCTGCAGGCAGCACCAGGTCGGCGAGCTTTTCGACGCGGCGAAACAACTCCTGGTGCTTCAGCTCCTCCTGCACGAACTTCAGCAGCGCGGCGACCGCGATCTGATCGCTCAGACAATGCGCGCGGCCCATCTCCAGCACCTTGGCGTTGATGCAGCGTTCGATCAGGCCGAACAGATAGGCATACGTGCGCCCCTGAATCTGGCTGAGCAGCCGCTGCTGCGACGGGTTGAGGAAAGGCAGCTGCGCCACCAGCGACAGCGAATCCGGGAGGAACTTGCTGGCGGTGTCGAGCTGCCGGAAACGGATCACGTCGGCATCGATGTCCCACGTGACCTTCTGCGAATTGTGCAGACACTTGCGGTAACGGGCGGAGTCGATCTCGGTGTTCATGGAGCGCACGATGACGCATGGATCGCTCGCCCGCATGAGGCGGGAGACCCAATCTTGCAGGGGCCGGGTTGGGACAGATGTCCCAAGGCGCTCCTACAATCCCGCTTCCTTCGCCATGACGATCGCCTGTGCCCGCGACGACACCCCGAGCTTGTCGAAGATACTCGTGATGTGATTGCGCACGGTCTTCTCGCTGATGAACAGTCCCGCGGCGATCTCGCGATTGTTCAGGCCCTTGGCGATCTCGGCGAGAATGTCTTGCTCGCGCTTCGAGAGCTGCCCGATTTTCCCGCTCGCGGCAGGATCGCGACGCGCCGGCGTGGCGCTGCCCGGCACGTGCCGCGTGAACACGTTCTTGAACTCCTGCCAGCCGGGCTCGTCTTCGAGCAGGATGTGATTGCTGCTCTCGATGCTCACGAACTCACTGCCGGGAATCTCGCCGGCGATGCCAGGCGCGCTGCGCGGATCGACGACCTGATCGTGCGCGATCTGGATGACCAGCGTCGGAACGCGGATCTCCTTCAGGCGCTTGAACATGCTCAGCTCGGCGAGCACCTTCATGAAGCGACTGGCGACTTCCTTCGACGCCATCTTCCGTTGCAGCTCTGCGTACCACTGTCGCGTCTCCGGCGGCGACTGCGGCACGAACAGGTGCGCGAACATCGAGGGGAACGCCATGTTGTCCTCACCCCAGCCTGTGACAACCAGCTGCTCCATCAATTGCCACTGCTGCGCGCCCGGGCTGGGGCGGTTGCGCCAGCCGGTCACCAGCGGCGCATATAAAGTGAGATGGGACACGCGCTGCGGATGCCGCACGGCGTATTCCACGGCGACCGCGGCGCCCTGTGACATGCCGAACAGCGGGAACGACTGCAGCTCGAGCCGATCGACCACGGCTTCGAGATCGGCGACCCAGTCATCGAAAGTAAACGAGCCGACATCGGTCTGCGACAGGCCACACCCACGCGGGTCATAGCGCACCAGCGTGTGCCGCTCCGACATGAAGCGCAGCCAGTGACCGAGGAAGGGACTGTCCCAATCGTGATGGACGTGCGTCAGCCACGTGCCCGCACGCACCAGCGGCGGACCTTCGCCCGACAATGCATACGCGATGGTGGTTTTGTCCTTCGCGCGGGCGAAGGCGATACGCTGATCCACGGCTGACTCCGAAACGTCAGCCGATGGTGCAGGCTCGGGTGACGGGGGTCAACGCCGGGATTGCGTCGTTGGCGCGCGATATCGGGAAAGGCCGAGCAGCACGGCCAGCGCGAGCAGCCACAGCGGCTGCGTTCCGCCGCCGCCGCTCTTGCGGCTTGGGTTCAGTGTCGGCGGCGGCGGTGGGTTCGTGACGACTACCGCTGCGACGAGATCGCGCACCGTGACGGTTACTGGCAACACGCTGGCGGAGGCACCGGCGACTGTTTCCAGCGCTGCGTTGGTCGCGTTGAAGATTTCCATCTGGAACGTGCCGCTCTGTCCCGCGGTCAGCGCCGCTGGATTCAAGGCGACGGTGATCGTCTTCGAGCTGACGTCGCCGTCTCCCCAGACGAGATCGCCTTGCGTGGCCGTTGCGCCCGTGTAAGTTCCACCCGCGATTGTTCGATAGCTCGCGCGCGCTTCGCCGCTCGCTGAGCCGCGTCGCACGAGGGTGACGTAGGCCTTGGCGCGTGCTTCGTCCACTACGGGCGCCGTATCGAGCAGCCGCAGCCGCGTCGTCTTGCCACTGTCGGCGATCGTCACTTGCGCGGTGTCGGGATAGCCGATGTTGGCGCCGCCGTGCGGGTCGACGAGCCGGACCATCAGCAGCTCGAGGTCTTCGTCCTGCGAGTCCGACGCGACATTCAGCACCGCGCTTTTCGGTTGCGCGTCGCCGTCTGCCCAGTTGAGCGTAGTGGAGGAGAGTGTCGCGTCTGCGGCACTGGCTGTCGCGTAGAGAAGATCGAGTCGCACCGACGCTGCGCCGCTGCCGGCGCTGCGGTGTACGCTGATCGTGACTGCCTGGCCTTCGGTGGCCGAGACCTTGGGTGCGGCGATCGAGAACGTGCCGGCAGGCGTGGACAGCGTTTCGTCGCGCACCAGGTAAAGGCCGCTGTTGATGTCGCTGATCGCAATCGTGCCGCTGGCGAAGAACGGATACGTTCCCCACGCACCGACGAAACCTGTCTCGCTCGTGGCGGGCCACGTATCGAAGTAGCCGACACGCGTCGGTGCGATGGGATTCGTGATGTCGAGGACCGTCAGGCCTTCGCTGTAGTTCGAGAAGTAGTAACGATTGCCGCGCACATAGCCGTTGTGGTCGATCGCCCGCGTCGGACCGACCCACGAGCCCGCCAGCGCCGGCGCGCGCAGGTCGGACATGTCGAAGACGCGCACCGTGGTGTTGAGGCCGAGATCGCGCTCGTCGAGCTCGTCATGCAGGAACAGATAGCGGCCGTCTTCGGTCCACCAGCCCGAGTGCGTGAAGCCCCGGTTCGGATAAGCCTGGCTCACCAGCAGCTGGCGCGACGCCGGATCGGTGACGTCCCAGATGTCCACCGTGTTCTCGTTGAAATCTGCGAGCACCTGGCACGCCGGACGAGTTGCCGCGTTCACGCACTGAGTATTCTTGCGTGCGTCCTTGATCGGGAACGAAGTGAGGTCGTGCGCATAACCGGAGTTCGAGACGCTGATCAACGCCGGTGCCAGCGGATTCGCGAGCGAGTAGAGCCGATGATTACCGGTGGCGAGATTGGAGCCTGCGATCGCAAGCACTGGCGTCTCGCTCGACTGCGCGATGCCGTACGTGAAATCGCTGTTGAGCATGTAGTCGGTGTGCGCCGAGCGATGATCCGAAGTGAAGTTCACTCGCTCGACGCCGTTCGGCAGGTTGCTGAGGTCGAGGAGCATCAGCGTGTCCTGAACTGCATCCGCCGTGATGTACGCGTAGGCGCGCCAGCGCTGCGCGCTCTCGTCGAACTTCTGATAGATCTCGATATCGCGCCACGTAGTGCTGCTGCCGGTCGGTGCGCCGACTTGCTCGGGAGCAGTCGGGTCGGTGATGTCGAGAATCGCCACACCGTTCTCGACGCCGATGAACGCGTACTCGCGACCGGTGTTGAGATCCGTATAGCCCCAGATGTCGTTCGCTCGCGCGGAGGTGGGCTGCAGTACGTCGAATGCGAGATGCGAGAGCAGGCTCACCGATTGACACGGGAAATTACCCGACCGGTTGGCGACGCACGGCACTGCTGCGAGTTGGCTCTTCTCGGTCTGTCTCACCTGCGCCGTCAGCTTGCGCATGCGCAGCGTCTCTTCGCTGCTCGCCAGCCCTTTGGTGTCGGCGATCACGGTGAAGCCGGCGGCCTCGAAGCGATCGCGAAATTCCGGCGGCACACCGATGAGCAGGGTCGAGCCGCTCGCGTTGCGCTCGGAGTAACCGCTGACCTTGCTGAATCCCGCCTGCACGCGTCCGGTTGCCGACAGCAAATCGAACAACTGCGCGGACTGCGTGATGGAGTAAGTGCCTTCGGCGACCTGGATCGAATCGCCTTTGCCGGACTGCGTGATCGCATAGCTGAGCGTGCGACACGGGCGGAAGCGGTTGAGGCAGTCGCCCTGGTCGTGGCCGGAGCCGGAGATGTAACGCGGTTTGCCGTCGTCCGCCGCTGCTGGGAAGATGCAGCAGCAAAGCAACGCTGCGACGAGCAGCGATGGAAATCGCATCGAGAGGTTGCGCATGCTCAGGTGTCCCCCGCGAATCAGCACCGGCACGCTGCTCATCTTACTGCCGGCGCTCGCGCTCGGCACTGCTCTTTTGTCGTCGTGTGGCTCCGGCGCGACGCCTGCACAGATTCGTTTTGGCATCGACGGCGATGTCGCGAGCGCGAAGGTGCTGCAGTTTTATGTTCATGCGATCGAGCTCATCGATGAGCACGGAAAGCCACATCCGTTCAGGTTTGCAGTGGAAGCGCCATGGCAGAACGAGCGCGTCGCGCTGCTCGACCTTGCTGGTGACGCGTCAACGCCGAGACGTCTCGCAGTCAGCGGAACAGTTGCAGGCGAGGGCGACGCGTATTCGGGAATTCGCCTCACCGTCGGCGTGCCGTTCGAGTTGAATCATTCGAACCCGCTTGCAGCCGCCGCGCCACTGGATCGCGGCGAAATGTTCTGGAACTGGCAGTCCGGTCACAAGTTTCTGCGCGCGGACCTCGCCGTTGCGGGTCGTGAATGGTCGTTCCATGTCGGCAGCACGGGTTGCAGCTCTGCGTCGGCACTGCGTCCACCGGCACAGCCGTGCGCGCTGCCGAATGAGATGCGCATCGAGCTCAAGGGAAATCCGCTGCGCGATGTCGTGCGTCTGCGGCTGGAGCCGCTGATCGCTGCAGCACAGACGGCCAACTATGTCGTGTGTACCGGCGACTATGAGCACGACCCGGCGTGCAAGGATGCGTATGCAGCAACCGGGCTGCAGCCGGGTGTTTCCCAGAGTCTCTGGGTGTTGAAGTGACTCGGATGCGCGCAATTCTGCTGGTCGCGCTCGCGTGCATGAGCGGCTGCGCGCGCGAAACTCCCTATCAATGGCACTTGCCGCCCGGGTTTCCGCAGCCGCGAATTCCCGCAGACAACGCGCTCACGGTCGAGAAGGTCGAGCTCGGCCGACACTTGTTCTACGACAAACGACTGTCGGCGAACGGCACGCAGTCGTGTGCGAGCTGTCACAAGCAAGCGCACGCCTTTGCCGAAGAGGCCGCGATAGCGACGGGCTCGACCGGGCAGAAGCATCATCGCAATTCGATGGCGCTCGTGAACGTTGCGTATGGCTCGACGTTTACGTGGGCGCACTCCGGCATCAACACGATCGAGCAGCACGTGCTGCTGCCGTTGTTCGGCGACCAGCCGGTGGAGATGGGAGCGGCAGGCCACGAGCAAGAAATCCTCGCGCGATTCAGCGACGACCCTGCTTATCGCGACCTGTTCGCCCGCGCCTTTCCTCATTCGAACGAGCAAGTGACGTTCGACCACGTTGCCAAAGCGATCGCGAGCTTCGTGCGAACGTTGCTCTCGTTCGACTCGCCGTTCGACCGCTACGCGTACTACGGCGATGACACGGCGCTCAGCGAAGCGCAGGTGCGTGGCATGAACCTGTTCATGTCCGAGCGACTGGAATGCGCGCATTGCCACGCGGGTTTCAACTTCAGTCAGTTCGTGACTCATCAGAGCACGGCGGTCGTCGAGCGCGCGTTTCACGTCACGGGGCTTTATCCGTACAGCGAGACCTTCATCAGCGGTGCCGACTATGGCTTGTATGCAGTCACCGGCAACGTCGCTGACAAAGATCGATTCAAAGCGCCGACGTTGCGCAACATCGCGCACAGCGCGCCGTACATGCACGACGGCAGTCTCGCGACGCTCGATGATGTCATCGACTTCTACGCAGCCGGCGGTCGTGTGCTGACGGATGGAGCGCGGCCGGGCGATGGCCGCGCGCATCCGGGCAAGAATCCCTTCATCAAGGGCTTCACCTTGACTGCGCAGGAGCGACAGGATCTGCTCGATTTTCTCTCGAGCCTCACCGACACGAGGTTCTTGAGCAACCCCGCACTGGCTGCTCCCAACGCCCAGAAATAGCCGCGCGGGCGGCTCGCGACTGTCATTCCATTGACAGAACAATAGCGCGCCACTCTTCATCCTTCATGCACCGGGACCCGTTTCAGGTGAGGTGCATATGGACAGTCCGGGGATCGTTGGACCGTGCGCGGACGTCTGCAGTGGTCGCAGATCACACCGACCTCCGCACGCTGGGAGCAGTCGCAGTCATCGGATGGCGGCAAGACCTGGGAGCCGAACTGGATCATGACGTTCCAGCGCAAATGATCCGCCCGACCTACAGCGTGCTTCTACGCGTCAGTAGAAACGCGCGAACGGCGTCGTCTTCGCTCAGTCCGATCGCGCGATCGAACGCCTCTTGCGCCTCTTGCTTGCGACTCAGCTCGCTCAAGAGATGCGCGCGCACGGCCCAGTACGGTTGATAGGAAGTCACGGCCTGCGCCTCGATCTCATCAAGCAACGCGAGTCCTGCCGCCGCGCTCTTCGCCTCCGCATGCGCAGCCGCGCGACCGACGGTTGCACCGAGCGAAGGCGCAACGTGCACGAGCTGATCGTAGAAGCGCGCGATCGCTCGCCAATCCGTGCGTCCGCTGTGCGCTCGCTCGGCGTGCACCGACTGAATCGCAGCTTCGATCTGAAATCTTCCAAGCCGCGCATGTCGTGCTGCTGCGAGCAGCTCGCGCTCTGCTTCATCGATCAAGGGCGCGAGCCACAAGCGCGGATTCTGTTCGGACAGCGGAACGAACCTTCCTGCAGCGTCGCGACGCGCAGGACGCCGTGCTTCGCAATGAAGCATCAGCGCAAGCAGGCCGTGAACTTCCGGATCCTTCGGCACTTGATCGCGCAACACTCGCCCGAGCCAGATGGCTTCTTCCGCAAGACCCACGGCGCGGCGATCGGTGCCAGCAGCATCTTCCCAACTGCTGCCGTACGCGGCGTAGATCGCGTCGAGCACGGCTGCCAATCGCTGCGGGATCTGGTTCGCCGCCGGAATCTCGAACGCGATCTGCGCCTGTCGGATCTTGTTCTTCGCGCGTACCAACCGCTGGCCCATCGTCTTCGGCGAAACCAGGAACGCCCGCGAGATTGCCACTGCGTCGAGGCCGAGCACCGTCTGCAGCATCAGCGGCGTGTGCATGTCGGGGTCGATGGCCGGGTGCGCGCAGACCAGCATCAGCTTCAAGCGTTCGTCCGGCAGAGCGTCGGGATCCACGGTTTCGTAGTGATCGCTCATCATCAGCTCGATGGTCGGTGCGCTGTGATCGCGGACCCAGCGATGGCGTGCCTGATCGAGCAGGCGATTGCGAGCCGCCGTCAGCAACCACGCTTGCGGGTTCTGCGGAACGCCATCGCGCGGCCAGGTCGTCAATGCCGACATCAGCGCATCTGCAAGCGCATCCTCCGCAGCGGCAACATCGCGCGTGCGTGCGCAGAGCAGCGCGACCAGCCGCCCGTAAGACTGGCGAGCGACCGACTCGACGGCACGCTGCGCCAGATCGTCTTGTTGCTCACTGATTGGGGTATTCACCCGTTACACGCTTGTGAGTTTCGCCCGCGATCGGCCGCACTTCGACGGCGCCGTACGACGCGGCCGGGCAGCGTGCCGCCCACTCGAGTGCCGCATCGAGCGACGGCAGTTCCAGAATGGTGAAGCCGCCGAGCTGTTCCTTGGTGTTGGCATAAGGACCGTCCTGGACCAGTCGCTTGCTGTCCTTCAGGCGCACGGTCGTGCCGGTGTCCGGCTGCTCGAGCGGGCTGCCGCCGACGAAGACTCCGGCCTGCAGCAAGGCCTTGTGCCAGGCCTGCCAGGCGCCTGTGTAGGTTGTCTGCTCGGCGGGATCCTGGCGACGATCGAAATCGTGCGGACGTTCGTAAATCAGCAGGGCAAATTGCATCGCAGCTCTCCGTTCGCGGTCCGGCGGACCCTTTCTAGTATGACGACTGTCGCCGGCGCGTTTCGACAACAAAAGGATGGACTGGCATATTTCCGGCCATGATTACGCATACCGGCGGTTGTCACTGCGGGCGGGTCCGGTTCGAGATCGTCGCCCCGGCGCAGATCGAAGTGACCGACTGCAATTGCTCAATCTGCAATAAGACAGGTTATCTGCACCTGACAGTGATGAAGTCGCAGTTCAGATTGCTAGCAGGTGCCGACGTGCTCACCACGTATCAGTTCAACACCGGGACCGCAAAGCATTTGTTCTGCTCGGTCTGCGGGATCAAATCTTTCTACGTGCCGCGCTCGCATCCGGATGGCTACAGTGTAAATGCGCGCTGTCTTGATGCAGGGACCGTCAAGGGAATGAAGGTGACGCAGATGGATGGCGTGAACTGGGAACGCTCGCACTCGGCAGATTAAAAAAAATTCTGCTGCGAACCGCGCGAATACCTCGCGGTACATACGCGCGCAGATGTGCACACGAGCGAGCGATGACCGCTCGCTCACGCGCATCGCCCTGGCCATTCCCCCCCATTGTCGAGGTGCGAGTCATGAACGGATATCTGTTGTACGACAGTATGCGGCGCGCCGCTGTGCGCGACACTATCAAGCGAGCTTGCGGTTGTGCTGCGCTGGTGCTTGCCGGCGTTCCGCTGACAGCTGCTGCTCAGGCCGTGCCGGCCGACGAACTTGCAGCGGCCGTCGACACGACGGCATTCCGGACACGTTCCGATATTGTGAATCTGCCGGCGCCGCTGAAGGACTTTCTCACGCGCATCGCGGCGCGGCCGCACCGAACGTATGAGCCACAACGCGCATTCGCCGAAGCTGACAAGCCGAGCCAGCTGTTCCAGTACTACCTGCTCAATACCACGGGATTCCAGCCGAACATCTTCACGGCCATCTTCCCTGGCATCAACGATCACGCAATCCCCACGGCGGCCAATGCCGCCAATCACCAGTTGTCGACGATCGGTGCCGTGCGCGTGGCGCTGGAGCCCAAGCCCGGCCTGCCGACCGACCCGAACGACGTGGAAGCTTTCATCGATGTCTGGACCGACCTGTCGGGTCTGTTCGTCATCAACAACGAGTCCGGCTGGTACGAAGGCTGGATGATTCACGACCTGGCCGTGCCGCCGGTCGCACCGCCGCGCGCGGACGGACACGCGCAGTTCGGCAAGATGACCAGCGCGGACGCTGCAGCCATCGCGGCGCTCGGGACACATCACAACGTGCCGGGCAAGATCTTCACGACCGACGGCAACGACCTGCGCTACCCGAGTGCGACGGATGTCTGGCCGAACAAGCAGGCGAACGTCGTCCCGCTGGCATTGAGCATGGGCGCCTACAACTGTCTGCAGCAGAGCGACTGCCACGCGTACTGGGAATTCAACGAGTACACCAACTGGATCTTCCCGCTGTACGAGTTGCCCTCGACGGGCGGCGTCAAGGGCGATTTTGCCGCAGGCAGGCAATACGACGTGCGGTCGCTGATCCCGGGCTCCGGTCCGTCCGGGGTTTCGAACAACGAATCGCCGCAGAAACAGCAGTACGGCGATGATCCCAATAAGCCGCGCGACCCGGATCGCGGGCCGAACGCGAGCCCGACCGATCCTGATCGACCCACTGCCAACGACGATGATCAGAAGGAGACGCGGTTGCGCTTCGTGCCGAGCGGCCTCGCGAACGAGATCATGCTCGATGCGCTCGTGCGGCTGCGTTCCTTCGAGCCGAACGTGACCTCGCCGACCAGGCGCTTGAACGACGCCTACGCCAAGGAAGTCGCGCGTGTCGACCAGAACCACGATGGCGTGCTGACGTTCGTCGAAGCCGACGCCGAGGGGCAATCGGACGGGATGTCGAACGAGCGGCTGCTGCTGCCGCCGACTGTGTTCAACCGGTTCGCGGTGACGCGTGAGATCAACGACGGGCTGGTGGCCCCGCGGTTCGCACCGAGTCAGCGGGCTTATGTGTTGAGCGGTTTTCTTGCTGGCGTCAACCCGGCGGTGGCGGCGTCCGTCAAGCGCGACGGCGACGATCGCTGAGAGCCTGGAGGGGGTGGGTCCGGTTGTGGGTCAGGCTTCAGCCTGACTCCCGGACCCACCCAAGTTGCTTACATTCCCAGTGCGCTCAGGAAGCGCGTCGTGAAGCCGAGCGTTCCTGCCTGGCCATAGCTGTTACACGTCGGCGAGGCGAAGCCCGGCGCGCAGTCGCGGTCGCGGTCCCACGACCAGAAGTGCACTCCGCGCAGCCCTTTGGTCCGCGCGTAGTTCGCCACTTCGGTGATGTCGCCGAGATCGAACGTCTCGTCCTGCGTGTCGTTGCCACCGATCATCGGCGTCAGCTCGATCTGGCTGTACGGGATGCCGTGGAAGCTGTGCAGGCTCTCCGCCGCGGCGATCGCCGACTTACCCATGTCGCAGCGGCTGTTGACGATCGTGCAGTTGCTCGCGATCGTGCTGCCGTAGTCCATCACCATCAGGTTGATGAGATAGCCCTGCAGTCCCGCCGCCTTGATCGCGTTGACGACGTTGACGCCGGTCTGCCCGAGGCTCTGCGCCGCGTTGCCGCCGAGAGTCGCGAGCGTGAAGCTGAAGCGCAGGTTCGGATGGTTCTGCCGCGCCACCTTCACTCGCTGCACGAGTGCGTTGATCGTCGCCTGACTCTGGCCCGCTTCGATGTCGAAGTCGACGCCGGCCAGGCGCGACGAGTTGTAGCGCTGGATGAACGTCTCGAAGCCCGCGTCCGAGCCGCAGGTGAACGAGCCCGCCGCACCGCCCGTCGACAGGATGTACGACTTCCCCATGCTGACGAAGCTCTGCACGTTCGCAGCGGCGACCGCGCTCGCCTGCAATCCGCCCCAGTTCTCGCTGCCGCACTCACCGGTCGCGAATGCCCAGGTCACTGCGCCGAGATTCGTCGGCATGACGGTGAGCAGGCCCTGCATGGTGCCCGTGACCGCTGTGCTGATCACGTTCGTGTTCCAGTTCATGCTGATCGTGATGTCCTTGTAAGGACTGAACAGCAAGCTGCCGGGCGGGGGTGGTGGCGGCGGCGGTGGTGGTGGTGGCGGCGGTGGGGGCGGCGGCGGTTGCGCCGTGCAACTACCGAGGCTCGTCCACGGCTGGCCGCTGCCCGGCCCGCCGTTGTGGGTCGAAGGGTTGTCGCCCTGCGTCCACCAGTTCGCCTTGTACTCGATGCCGCTCAAGCTGGCGGTCATGCCGCCGGTATAGACAGCCGTCGCGCTCCACGTCGCCGAGCAGGCGGCGTTCGCAATCGGTAGCGCGAGCAGTGTCGTGAGTCCAAGCAATGCAGATAGAAGATATCTGCGCAGATGTCGAAGAGACCTCATTCTTCGCTCCTCCGTGGTCGGATTGCGTGTCCCCGACGGAGGTGTACTGCAGGAAAATCCGGCTCGCAACGCGCGCTGCGCGCGCAAAAACTGCACGCGGCGTGTGGTTCTCAATACCAATTCCGGAAGGTGCGATGCTGGGGAAAGAATATTTTCGCGGACCAGCGCGAGTGGTCCTATCAATGAGAGGAGTTGCGGGCGAGCGCCGCGGCAGGGTGGAATTGCGAGTCAGCGCGCACTGCGCGCAACGAAGCAAGGACTCTCGCCAAGCCGCAAAGGCGCCAAGGTTCCGAGTCTGAATGTTCAGAACTCTGCTCGTCTGGCTTTGCGACTTGGCGAGAGATCTTCTTAGTCCCACCTTCCGTCTCTCGACGGCCGTGCATCGAGCCGCTTCGAGAACACCGTCGTGCCGTTGATGTCCTTCAGCGACACGGTCAGATGCTTGCTGTGCGAGTCGAGATCGATCTGCCCGAAGAACTGGCAGCCGCCGCTCGGCGGCGTGTTCGCCAGCGGCGGCGCCTTTTGAAATACGACTTGCGGCCCGAACGTATTGTCGAGCAGGTTCGGTCCGAAGCTGCCGGCGTGCAGCGGCCCGGCGACGAATTCCCAGAACGGATCGAAGTCCTGGAACTGCGCGCGACTCGGATCGTAGTAATGCGCGGCGCAGTAGTGCACGTCCGCGGTGAGCCACACGACGTTGCGAATGTCCTCGCGCTTGATGAAGCGCAGGATCTCGGCGAACTCGAACTCGCGTCCGAGCACCGGTCCATCGCCGTTCGCGACCGCTTCCCAACGCGGGCGGCCTTGTGCGTCGACGCCGTCGCCCACCTGCAGGCCGATCGGCATGTCGGACGCGATGATCTTCCACGTCGCACGCGAGTCCTGCAGCTTCGACTTGAGCCACGCGAGCTGCGCGCGCCCGAGGAATGCAGTCTCGTCGCTACGCTGTTCTTGCCGGTTGAACGAGTTCGGTCCGCGATAGCTGCGCTCGTCGAGCACCAGCACATCCAGGTCGCGGTTGTACGGAATGTGGCGATACACGCGCTCTGCCTCGGCCTGGTTGTGCCAGCGCAGCGGCGAGTATTCGAGGAACGCGCGCGTCGCGCGGCTGACCAACGTCTGGATGCGTTGCTCGGTGTACGGCGGACTGGCCAGCACCTTGCTGTCCGACCAGTTGTTGGTCACTTCGTGATCGTCCCACTGCCAGATCTGCGGGACTTCGGCGGAGAAGCGCTGCACGTTCGTGTCATAGCGGTTGTACAGGTGATTGCGACGGTACTCCTGCAGCGACTCGGCGACTTTCAGCTTCTCCGGCACCTCGTCGAGGAACGCATTGGTCCACAGCAGCTTGCCAGTGGCCGGGTCGATGACGCGCTCGGTCAGCGGGCCGTCGGCGTAGATCGTGTCGCCGGAGTGGATGAAGAAATCCGGACGGGCGCGGCGCATCGCCTCGTAGATCCTCATGCCGCCGAAGCTGAGATCGATGCCCCAGCCCTGGCCGCAGGTGTCGCCGGACCAGACGAAGCGGACATCGCGACGCTTCTCGGGCGGCGTGCGGAAGTGGCCGACGACCGGCTCGCTGCGCGCTTTGCCCGAAGCGAGATCTTCGAACGTGGCGCGCACGAACACGTCGCTGTCCGGCGGCAGGTTGGTCAGATCAAGGCGTGCGGTCATGTCGGTGACATCGAGTGCGTATGGACCGCGCAGCGTCATGGCGTTCGCAAAGCTCTCATCGCGCGACCATTCGACGAACATGCGCGCAGGCTTGTCGGAGCGGCTCCAGACGATCGCGCGATCGCCGACCACGTCGCCGATCTGCAAGCCCCATGACGCCATCGGGCGTAGCGAATCGGAGGCGATCACAGCGGGCGCTTGCCGCGAATAGAGGATGCCGCCGATGCCGGACAGCGCGACGCCGCCGGCGAGAGCTTGCTTGAGGAACTGGCGGCGGTCGGGTAGCGGACGAGTCGAGCGAGCCATCGGATCTCCCTTCTTGCATGCACAGCGGCTGTGTCGCAAGCGTGGCCATGCACGCTGTCACATGCGTGAAGAGCAGGTGAAGATTTGATTGCCGCAATCCGTCGCGGCTTGCGGATTGTGCAAGCTCCGACGCTCAGCGCATTTCAGGCTTTCGCGACCGGGAACTGCATTTCCACGACTGATTCCTCCATGCGATCGGGGCGCGGTGGCTGCAGGAACACTTCGCGGCTCGGACCGGCGAGGGTGTAGCCGTTCGCTTCCAGGAATACTCCGACCTTGCCGGTGATCAGATGCGCCCGCTCGGGCAGCCCGATCCGCACGCACGTCGCCATCCGCTCCACCGCCGGCAGCTCGCTGATGTTCAGCGGCTCGCCGCTTGCCAGGCGGGGCGCATCGACGAGATCGCCTGCCACGACGAATCCGACTTCGACATCGATGCGATCCAGTTCGAACTCCTGCGCATGCGCAAGAGCGGTCAGGCGGCCGAGCGCGCCCTTGGCCTGCAGCGGGCGCAACGATTCGCTCAGCTCCCGAATCAGCTCGCGAGCGGCGAGGAACGACGGCACGACCCGACGCGCTGACAGCAGTCGCTGCGCCGGTTCGCTGCGCATGATCACGTCGTCGACGGACAGCTCGCCCTCCGTGTCGATCTGCGCGATGCGGCTTTCGATGTGCCGCAGGCGTTCCATTTCATCCGACAGCGCACGCTGCGCGTCGCTCCGTCGCACCATCAGCATGCCGCGCAACTCCGCGGCGGAGAGATTGCTGTCCAGCACGCGCGCGATCTCCTCGAGGCTGAGTCCCAGCTCCTTGAGCACCAGGATGCGATTGAGTCGCGGCAACTGGGAGGCGCTGTAGTAACGGTATCCGGTGTCGCGCTCGGTGCTGCCCGGCTTGAGCAGCCCGATCTCGTCGTAGTAGCGCAGCAGCCTGGCCGACACGCGCGCGATCCGCGAAAAGTCACCGATCTTGAACACAGCGCCTCCCTTTCATCGACTCGGCCTGGTCATGCCGCCTGCAGGAATCCGCGATCGAGTCCCATCTTCTCGGCGAACGGCTGCTCGGCCGCCAGCGCCTTGCGGAACGAATCCCGCTTCAGCATACGGTTGAAGTGGCCGAGCAGATTCGGATAGCGAGCGGGATCGAGCGTGCAGCCGATGTAGTGGAAGATCGTCAGGTCCGAGGCCAGCGTGATGTCCGCCACGCTCACGCGCCCGCCGACGAGGTAGTCGCCCTGGAGCGAGCGCTCGAGGTAATCGAGCTTCGGCGGCAGATCCTCGTTCAGCAGACGATTGATGACGGCGGCGTCCGGCTCCCGTTTGTGCACCAGCGGCGCCAGGATTTTCTGCTGGAACAAGCCGATCACGTCAGGCGCGATCTGCGAGTCCACATACTCTTCGAACCACAGCGCGCGGGCGTACTGCGCCGGATCGCTCGGACTGAGCGGCAACTCCGGAAACCGCTTCTCGAGGTAGGCGACGATTACCGACGAATCGGCCAGCGTCAGGTCGCCGTGCTTCATCGCGGGAATCTTGCCGGTGGGGCTGAGGTCGCGCCATCCCGGTGGCGGATCGAACGGAAACACGGTCTCGACCTGGTGCTCGAGGCGTTTCTCGAGCGCCGTGACGATGACTTTGCGAACGTGAATGGACAGCGGGACTCCGTAGATCGTGAACATGGGTCAGCTCCTTGTGTGAGGAGACCGGACCGTAGGGTTTCACGTTACGTGAAGGTCAAGCGCTATTCGCTGCCTGCAGGGCGAGTCTCGCGGGTCGTCTTCTGGGCTGCCTGTCGCTCGCGCCATTGCGATGCCTCGCGTGCCCAGCGACTCTTCGCCTCGTAGCGCTGCCAGAACTCATCGGCCGCAGTGAAGAGCTTCGCCGCATCGTCGGCGCGTCCTTCGAGCATCGCGACGCGGCCGCGTGCGACTTGCACGTCCGCGAGCGCCGGCGTCGGCAGTTGGTAGATCTTCCGATACGCCGCGTCCGCTTCCTGCAGTGTCTGCTCGGCTTCCTGCAGCTTGCCGAGCTCGAGTTGTGCCATGCCCGCGCCGAGCACGGCTGCGGCGCGAATTCGCGTCGGCGCTTCGGGCGGACCCGCGGTTTCGAGTGCTTTCTGGAAGTGCCCGAGCGCCCCGGCTGCGTCGTTGCTGCTCAGTGCGCTCAAGCCGAGTGCATTTTGAGTATCTGCAAGCGCCGGTCCCGCTGCTTTCCCGGAGCTCAAGCTCTCCTGCAGCACTCGCTGTGCTTCGGCGTTCTGGCCGGCGAGGACCAGAGCAGTGCCATACGTCGCCGTTGCGTTCGGGAGCCACGAGCCTTCGCCGGTGTCGAGGCGTTGCAGATCGTTGACGGCGCCGCGCAATATGTCCACGGCCGTGTCGATGCGTCGTGCAGCGACCAGCGTGACACCCAGACTTGCCTGCGCGCGGGCACGATCCAAGTCGTTGGTCGCCGCGGCGACGCTGCGTGCCATCGAGTCTGTCGCGCCAGCAAGGTCGCCGAGCTTGAGCTGCGCACGCGCGAGCCAGGAAAGCTTGCTCGCGACCGAGCCGTTGTTCGGACCGAGCAGCGCCTCGGTTCTCTTGATCGAGTTCTGCAGGTGTTCGATGCCTGCAGTGAGCTGGCCCGAGTCCGCCAGCGCCCGGCCATACACATCTTCAGTCTCGACCAGCAGCGCGTTGCGACCGCCGCTGCCGAAATTCTCCTGGGCCAGCCCGAATGCTTCGCGCGCTTCCTCGACCGCCTCGGCCGGTCGTCCGGCCATCAGGTATTCCTGCGCGAGCTGACGCTTGGCGAGGATCGTCTCCGAGTCGTTCGCGCCGAGCGATTCTTCGGCGATGTCGACTGCCTCGCTCATATCGGCGATCGCGCGCTCGCCGTCGCCCTCGTCGCCGGCCATGAAGCCGCGTGTCTGCAATGCGTTCACCAGTGCGCGCACCGCCGGTCGGCCGTAGTCGCGCAGCTCCGGAATCACCGCGTCGAGCTCGCGCTTCGCGAGGTCGAACTCGCGCTCGTTCGCATGAATCGTCGCGAGCTGCGCGCGTGCCTTCGACGTATGAATGTTCCCGTCGGGCAGCTTGCGCGCGGACAGATCCAGCGCAGCCTGCAAAGTCTCGCGAGCGGCGTCGTACTCTTCCAGGTTCGCTTGCGCCTCACCAACGATCGCCAACAGCTCGACGCTGCTCTCCGGCTGCGAGGCCATCTCGCGATCGATGCGCTCCTTCGCGAGCGTGAGCAGCTGCGACGCCTTCATCTGCTGCTCACCGGTGAAGTACGGATCGGCCGAGCGAAAGATGGATGCGACGAACTCTTTGACTTCCTCCGCGCGCCTCTTTTCGACCCGCGCGACCCGCAGCTGCCACGACGCGACTGCCAGGCCGGCTGCGAGTGCCAGCACGACTGCGACCGCCGCGCCCACCGCGATCCGGTGCTTGACCGCAAACTTCCGCAAGCGATATCCGGCCGAGTCCGGCCGCGCCACAACCGGATCGCCACGCAGATAGCGATCGAGGTCGTCAGCGAACGCAGCGGCACTCGCATAACGTTCGTTCGGCTCCTTCTTGAGCGCCTTGAGCAGGATGGTGTCGAGATCGCCGCGCAGGTGACGGGCGCTCGTGCGCTCCTCTGCGACGGCGCTGGGCGCACGCACGTCGCTGGACAGGACGTCCCAGTCGGCGGTGAGCGAGCTCTTGAACGTGTACGGTCGCTTACCCGCGAGCAACTCGTACGCTACGACGCCGAGCGAATACACGTCGCTCTCCGTCGTGATCGGACTGCCCGTGATCTGCTCCGGCGATGCGTACTCCGGCGTCAGCACGCGCGCGCCGACTTGCGTCAACGCCTTGTTCGCAGCGCTGCCTGCCTCGATCAGCTTGGCGATGCCGAAGTCGAGCAGGTGCACCTGGCCCTGCGCATCGACGAGTATGTTCGATGGTTTCAGATCGCGATGAACGATCAGGCGCGAATGCGCGTACGCGACCGCCCGCGCGATTTGCGAGATGAGCGCGACGCGTGCACGCACATCGAGCCGGCGTTCGCGGCAATACACATCGATCGCCTTGCCCTCGATATATTCGAGCGCGAGATAGGGCCGGCCATCGTCAGTGATGCCCGCGTCGTACAGGCGCCCGATGTTCGGATGTTCCAGCGATGCGAGGATTTCGCGCTCCTGCGTCGCGCGCTCGGTCAGCTTCGAGAGCGCCCACCAATGCGGCAGCTTCAACGCGATCTTTCGGCGCAGGACGCCGTCGGTGCGCTCCGCCAGCCACACCGAGCTCATGCCGCCTTCCCCGACGGGGCTGAGCAATCGATACGGGCCGACTACACCGCCCACCGCGGGCGCCGACGCAATCGTTGCTGCGCCATCGGGCGCCGTGCCTGCGGTGAACCGGGAGAGATCCTTCAGGAAATCGTCGGTCTCGTGCTCCGCGTGTTTCTGCAGGAGTGCCGCGATCGTCGGCTTCAACCGCGTCTTCGAAGCATCAAGCGCCGCCAGCCACGCCTCGCGCTGCTCGACCGGCAGCTCGAGGCCTGTCTGCAGAAGTGCGAGGACTTCCTTCAGATCGCCGGGCGCGAAATTTTGCATGAGGGCCAAAGGCGGGAGCGAATTCGAGAGCATGCGTTTTACATGGGTCGCGCCGCTTGCTCAACCCTTCCGGGCCGCCTCTTAAGAAGTCGTCACCGGCCACCTGGCCGGATTGCGCCCCTCGCTGATCGGGCACACCATTGCGCGTTCTCCGGGAGATCTTCCATGAACGATGCCGTCGCCGCTCCGCGGTTGGCCGACCGTGAAGCCGTCCTCCACGCGCTCTATGAAGCCGCCGAGCTCGAGCACAATCTCATGTGCACGTATCTGTACGCGGCATTCAGCCTGCGCAGCGGTGCCGAGGACGGGCTGTCGCCCGACGAGGCTGAAGCGGTCGGCCGCTGGCGCCAGACGCTGTTCGACGTCGCCATCGAAGAGATGGCGCACCTCACGGCGGTGTGGAATATCACGTCGGCACTCGGCGGCAGCCCGCGCGTTGGCCGCGGCAATTTCCCGCTGGATCCTGGTTACCTGCCTGCCAGCGTGGTCGTGAAGCTCGCGCCGTTCAACGCGCACACGCTCCAGCATTTCATCTATCTGGAGCGGCCCTCCGGCTCCGATGAGCGCGACAGTGAAGCCTTCGCAGTCGAGCGCAACTACGTCCGGGGCAGCGACGTGCAGCGGCTCACGCCGATGGGACTCAACTACGACACCGTCGGCAATTTCTATACGGCGTTGTCGCTCGGACTGCGTGCGATGGTCGAGCGCTGCGGCGAGGACAAGGTGTTCTGCGGCGATCCGGCCTTGCAGATATCGCTTGCGGACTTCGGCTTCAGCGGCGCCAAGACAGTGATCTGCGCGAAGACCGCGCTGGCTGCGTTCGATAGCATCGTCATGCAAGGCGAGGGCGCGCCGCGCGACATGATGGGCTCGCACTTTCAGCGATTCCTGAGCGTGCGCGAGGAGCTGCTGGCATTCCAGCGCAAGCGGCCCGGGTTTTCTGCGGCGTTTCCCGCCGCGACCAATCCCGTGCTGCGCCGGCCGCCGCGTCCCGAAGGTCGCGTGTGGATCGAAGACATCGAAGCGAGCGCGGTCGTGGATCTTGCGAACGCGTCGTACAGTTTGATGTTGCGGCTGTTCGCGTATTCGTACCTGTGCCGCGCGCCGGGCGCAGAGAAGGCGCTGGTCCTGCGTCTCGCGATCGGCATGATGCACGTCATCGTGCCGCTGGCCGAGCGCGCCGCGCGACTGCCTGCGGGGCCGTCGAATCCTGATTGTCATGCGGGCATGTCGTTCACGGCGCTACGCGATACGTCGCCGCTGCCGCCTGGGCGCGCGGCGCGCGTGTTCTTCATCGAGAGATTAGAGCAGCTGGCAGATGTCTCAGCGGCGCTCGCGAAGGGTGGGGACCAGCGGGTTCAGCGCGCGACCGAGCATTTGCTGACGTTGTCGCGACAGGCGAGTCGCGGGTTCGATCTGCAGGCACCCGGAGTCGGTGAGGTTGCACAGGTCACGCCGCAGCCGTCGCCTCCGCCTGCCGCAGCGTCAGCGCCAGCATCGACGATCGTCGACGGCGTCGAGCGCGTACTCGGCGACAAGCTCGAGCTGATGTTCGAAACCAAGCGCTGCATTCACGCGCGCTTCTGTGTCACCGGCGCACCCAAAGTATTTCTCGCGAACGTGCAAGGGCCGTGGATTCACCCGGATGCGATGCCGGTGGAGCGCGTCGTCGAGATCGCGCACGCGTGTCCATCAGGAGCGATCCGCTATCGACGCGTCGATGGTGCGAGCGACGAGACTGCGCCGCCGGTCAATCTGGCGAGCGTGCGCGAGCGCGGGCCGTATGCGTTCCGCGGTCGGTTGCAACTCGACGGCGAGGCGTGCGGATTCCGCGCGACGCTGTGCCGCTGCGGCGCTTCGAAGAACAAGCCGTTCTGCGACGGCTCGCACAGTCAGATCGGCTTCGATGCTTCGGGCGAGCCCGCGAGTCGCGAGACCGAGGTGCTGCCGACGCGCGACGGCGTGCTCGCGATCGATCCGCAGACCGACGGCCCGCTCGCGATTCGCGGCAATCTGGAAATCATCAGTGGCACCGGACGAGTCGTCGCACGCGTGACAGGCGCGCGGTTGTGTCGTTGCGGCGGGAGTGCGAGCAAGCCGTTCTGCGACGGCACTCACGCCAGGATAGGCTTCAAGTCGAGCTGAGCAGTTTCGCGTGCAGATGCCGCGCGAGGCCAACCGCACCTGCGCGCATCACGCCGTTGTGATTCCAGCGGAAGACCGGCGCTGCTATGAACCGCATGCGGCGCATCCACGGCTGAACGAGGTTCACTCTCCACGTGTAACGCACCCGGGTCGAGCTTTCGTCCGGCGACAACTCCCACAGGCCTTGACCGTTCAACTGCCCACGCGCCAGCGCGCGGATCCGCTCGTTGCGGACCACTTCCACCGTCTCGACCTCGAAAGTGATGTCGTAAGGCAGCTTGCTGGTCCACTCGATGTTATAGAGCGAGCCCACGCCCTCGGCGTCGCCGCTGCGTAGTTTTTCCACGGCGCGCACGTACGGCCACCAGCGCGGCCAGTAATCGGGATGATTCAGCGCCTGCCACACCGCGTAGATGTCGGCGCCGATGTGCCAATCCGTTATAAGTTCGAAGTCGGCGTCCGATGCGCGTGCGAGGGTTGTCGTGTTCATGCTGCCCCGTCTGTCGCATTCCGCCCAGCGCACATAGAATGCCTCGCCGGAATCAAGAAAAGAAGGAGGACTGATGGCAAGCCCTGCCGCCGCAGCCGTGGTCACGACCAAGAGCCTCACCGGGCTCGATATCGGCATCATCGCGGTCTACTTCGTCATCATCTTCGGCATCGGCGTGTACTTCGCGCGCAAGGGCCGCAGCTCGGTCGACTACTTCCTCGCCGGGCGCAACGTCGGCTGGTTCGCCATCGGCGCTTCGCTGTTCGTTTCGAACATTTCCACCGAGCATTTCATCGGCCTCGCGGGCTCGGGCGCCACTTCGGGCCTCGCGGTCGGTCACTTCGAATGGCTGGCGTGCCTGATTCTGTTAATTCTCGGCTGGGTGTTCGTGCCGTTCTACCTGCGCTCCAACGTGTTCACCATGCCCGAGTTCCTGGAGCGGCGCTTCAATCGCGCGAGCAGCGTGTACCTCGCGAGCATCTCGATCCTCGCATACATCTTCACGAAGATTTCCGTGCACCTGTATGCGGCGGCGATCGTGCTGGAGCGCGTGGTCGGCTGGGATCCGCTCACGGCCGCGGTCGCGCTGGTTGTAGCGACAGGCATTTACACGATCATCGGCGGCTTGTCCGCTGTGATCTATACGGAACTGATGCAGACGCTGGTGCTGCTTGCCGGCGCGGTGATTCTCACGATCATCGGTCTGTCGGAGGTCGGCGGTTTCAGCGGCCTGCGCGCCGCGGTGCCGCCGGACTACTTCAGCATGATGAAACCGGCGAGCCATCCCGAATTCCCGTGGACCGGCATCTTCCTCGGCGCGCCGATCCTGGGCATCTGGTACTGGTGCACCGACCAGGTGATCGTGCAGCGAGTCCTGTCGGCAAAGGACGAAGGGCATGCGAAGGCCGGCACGATCTTCGCCGGGTTCCTCAAGATCCTGCCCGTGTTCGTGCTGGTGCTGCCGGGCTTGATCGCCTATGCGTTGTATCCGCAACTGTTCACGACCAATGCGAGCGGCACGGTCACGAACGGCGACATCGCGTATCCGACGCTGATCGTGAATCTGCTGCCTGCGGGACTCGTCGGCCTGATGGTCGCGGCGCTGCTTGCAGCGCTGATGGGTGGCATGGCGTCCGTGTTCAATTCCGCCTCAACGCTCGTGACGCTGGATTTCTACAAGCGCATTCGTCCGACGGCGAGCGAGTCGCAACTCGTGTTCGTCGGTCGCGTCGCCACCGGCGTGCTCGTGGTACTCGGACTGTTGTGGGTGCCGTTCATCAAGCTGCTCAGCTCGCAGCTCTATATTTATCTGCAATCCGTGCAGGCATACATCAGTCCGCCGATTGCCGCGTGCTTCATCCTGGGCATTCTGTCGACGCGCTTGAACGGCGCCGGTGCGATCAGCGCACTGCTGACCGGCTTCGTGCTCGGCACGCTGCGTTTCGTGCTGGAAGTGTTCGACAAGGGCAGTCATTTCCAGGGCGGCGCGGTGCGCTGGCTGCTCGACATGAACTTCCTGCACTACGCAATCCTGATGTTCGTGATCTGCTCGGCGGTGCTCGTCGTCGTGAGCCTGCTTACGCCCGCGCCGGATCGCCGCAAGCTCGCGGGCCTGACGTTCGCGACTGTCGACGAGAAGATCGATACCGTCGGCGTCACGAGGGTGTCGCTCGCGCGCGAGTCGCCGCGAGAGCACAAGCTCAACGTCGCATTCAGCCTGTTGCTGGTCGCGACTGTCGTCGGATTGTGGATCTACTTCCGCTGACCGAGATTCGCTCTCTGCGTGCGAACGTCACGCAAGCAGACGCGCTGACGGCGCTGGAACGTCGTGGTGGATTGCTGCGCGGCCAGTTGCGGCAGATTGCCGCGGCGTATCTACCCTTCCGGCTGTATCAAGTCGAAGTGACGAACCGCGGCACGACGCAGCACGCGCTTTACGCAGCCGATGCCGTCAGCGGCGTGCTCGACTTGTACGAGTTCAACGCCGCGCCGTCCGCGGCAGAGCTGCAGACCGTCACCACGCGCAACGCGCCGACTGCTCGGCTCGATCAACAGCTCGCGCTGCAGCTGCTGGAGAGCAAGGTGCGACGCGCGGTTTTCCAGACCGGCTTCTTCGGCGTGCGCGGACTGGAAATCCGCGCGCGTTCGCTCGACTACGAATTCCACGTGCCGTACTGGCTCGGCTTCTTCGGGCACGGCGAGCGCGCGACGCTGCAGGCAATGGACGCCGTCCGCCGCACGTTCGAAGGCGCGAAGGCCCGCGCCGTTTTCAGCGACTGGCTGGCGGGGTAGGTCGATGGCAACGCTCGGCAGCGATCCGGATCGCGCGCGCAAGGTCGAAGTCGTTCCTTACGATGCCGCCTGGCCGCGGCTGTTCGCTGCTGAAGAGGCAAAGATTCGTGGCGCTCTCGGCGCGGCTGCACTGCTGATCGAGCACGTGGGCTCGACAGCCGTTCCCGGTCTTGCGGCAAAACCAGTGATCGACGTCCAACTCGCGGTGCGCGATTCGACCGACGAAGCTGCCTATCGCTCTGCGCTAGAGCGCGCCGGTTATCGCTTGATCATTCGCGAACCCGAATGGTTCGAGCATCGCCTGTTCAAGGGCGCCGCACCCGAGACGAACCTGCACGTGTTTTCAGCGGGCTGCCCCGAACTCGATCGCTGCCGCCTGTTCCGCGACTGGCTGCGCATCACTCCGCAAGACGTCGCACTCTACGCGCGCACCAAGCAGGAGCTCGCGACACAGACGTGGGCTCACGTCCAGGACTACGCAAACGCGAAGCAGGGCGTGATCGCCGAAATCATGGCGCGCGCCGAAGCCCGGACGGTGCCGGGGGAAGAAAACGATGCAAAACTCAGCACTGCAGCAAAGTTGATCTGACCCGTCTCTGGTTTTGCTGCACTGCTGAGTTATGCATCCTATTTTTCCCCCGGCACCAACTTCGGATAAAGCGTGAGGAGGTGGCGGAGGACGCCGTTGGTCCAGCCGAAGCCGTCCTGCAGCGGGTACTCGCCGCCGCCGCCGGCGGCGGTGCCGGTGACGTCGTACTTCTCGACGAGCTTGCCGGTGCTGCGGTAGACCTCGAGATTCTTTGCGACCCAGCGTTGCGCGATCGTGCCGGCGAGAGATTCCTCGTTGTAGTTGCGTAAGCCGCCGATGGCGATCCATTGCAGCGGCGCCCAGCCGTTCGGCGCGTCCCATTGCTGGCCGGTGTTCGCGGTCGTCGTCGCGATGCCGTGAGGTTGCAGTAGTTTCGCCCGGACCGTGGCAGCGATCGTGCGTGCCTTGTCGGGATCGCTGAGCTTGAAATAGAGCGGATACAGCGTCGCGGCCGAAATGCGCTCGCTACTCTTCTGTGCCCGCCAGTCGTAGTCGATGTACGCGCCGAGCGCGGCGTTCCACAGGACTCTATCGACAGCCGCTTTGCGCTTCGCCGCGCGTGCCTGCATGTCTTGCGCGCACGTGGCGTCTGCGGTGACTTCGCAGCCTTTCGCAAGCGTCAGCTCCAGCTGATACAGCAGACTGTTGAGATCCGGCGGCACGAAGTCGGTCGTGTGAATCGTCCGCAGAGTCTTGCCATCGGCGAGCCAGCGTGAGCCGAAGTCCCAACCGCTTTCCGCACCGGCTCGCAAGTCGCGATAAACATCGGCAGCGGGTCGACCTGATTCGCGCGCTGTCGCAATGTCTTCGCGATAGGCTTCCTCCCGCGGCGTGTCACGATCGTCCCAATAGCGATTGAGCAACGTGCCATCGCGCAGCCGCACCAGGCGACGATGCGCGGCGCCCGGCGCCAGCGAGCGCTCGCCTTCCATCCAGAATTCGTACTCGCGACGCAGCTGGGGCAGGTACTTGCGGTAGGTCGCGTTGCCGTCGCGCTTGGCTGCGAGCTCCACCATCGCCGCGAAGAACGGCGGCTGCGAGCGGCTGAGGTAATAGCTGCGATTGCCGTTCGGCACGTGACCGAACTGGTCGATGAGCCACGCGAAGTTGTCGAGCATGGCGACGGTCAGATCGTGCCGGCCGCTTTGCTCCAGCCCGAGCATCGTGAAGTACGAATCCCAGTAGTAGATCTCGTTGAAGCGTCCGCCCGGCACGACGTAGCGATGCGGCAGCGCCAGTCGCGACGAATACGGCCGCTGGTCCTCGGGCTTGCGTTCGAGCACCTTCCACAGCGCGTCGATGTGCTCGCGGATATCCTGACCCGGCACGGTGTGATATTCGGCGCCTGCCTGAGGCGGCGCCGTGAAGTGCGCGGCGACGAATTTGCGCAGATCGAAATCCGGCCGGCTCCGCGCCTGCCGATACTCTGCGAGCACCTGCTCCGGTGCGCTGACCGGCAACGCGTCGACGAAGTTCTTGCTGTCGGGGTAGACATGATCCAGCTGCACGCGCTCGAACAGCTCGCCATAGATTTCGGCCGGGGTTTGGACGTTGGCGGCCCCAGCGGCGGCGGCGACCAGGAAGAGCAGCGCCAGGAACGGGATAGGTTTCATCCGGCGAGAGTGTCGGCGCCAGATTGCGATGTCCAGCGGGAACAACCGCTGTAACTCCTACATTTAGAGAGTCGACTGCGGCCTGTCATCCGCGGAGTTTGCGTGGAGCCAACAAGTACAAAACGGCCCATGGCCGCGGACTGGCTCGTCGGCGGCGGCGAGCTCGGCGCCCTGATCCGGGCGAAGGATTGGGCGGCGACGCCGCTCGGTCCCATCGACGCCTGGCCGCAGAGCCTGCGCAGCTGCGTCAGCCACTTGCTGCCTTCCCGCGCCCAGATCGTGCTGTTCTGGGGGCCCGATTTCGTAACTGTTTACAACGATGCGTACCGTCCGGTGTTCGGCGGCAAGCACCCGCGGGTGCTCGGGCTGCCGGGTCGGGAAAGCTGGAGTGAGCTGTGGGACATGTTGCAGCCACTGCTGGCCGGCGTCGTGAACACCGGCGATGCGTTCTGGGCAACGGATTTGTTGTTCATCATCGAGCGCCACGGCTACACCGAGGAAACCTACTTCGACGTTTCGTACGACCCGGTGCGCGACGAGACCGGCCAGGTGGGCGGCGTTTTCTGCATCGTCAGCGAGACCACCGGCCGCGTCATCGGCGAGCGCCGGCTCGCTGCACTTCGCGACCTTGGCCGCGTTGCCAATGGCGCGGCTGGGGCTGGCGACATCTTTCGCAATACAGCCGCGGTGCTCGAGAATTACAGCAACGACATTCCGTTCGCCGCTCTCTATAGCTGGGACGAGGCGTCGGCCACCGCGCGGCTCGAAGCCGTCGCGGGAATTGCCGCTGGCGACGACGGTGCGCCGATGTGCATCGACGCGACGAATCGCCACGAGTCGTGGCCACTGGGCGGCGACGCGGAGATCGTGCTGGCCGAGTCGCCGCCGCATGTGCAGCTGCCGCGCGGGCCGTGGCCGGAACCGGTGACGCACGCGGCCATTCTCCGGCTCGCCACTCGCGCCAACGAAACCTACGGATATCTCGTTTGCGGCCTGAGCGCGCGGCGCAAGTTCGACGACGACTATCGCGACTTCGTCCGCCTGGTCGGCGCGAACATCTCCGGTGCGCTCGCCGGCGTGCGCGCGCTGGAGGACGAGCGTCGCCGCTCCGAACAGCTCGCCGAGCTGGATCGCGCCAAGACCGCGTTCTTCAGCAACGTCAGTCACGAGTTCCGTACACCGCTGACGCTGATGCTGGGCCCGCTCGAAGATTTGCTGGCGAAGTCGGACAGCTTGCCGACGGACGATCGTGCACTGCTCGCGGTCGCTCAGCGCAATGGCATTCGCCTGCTGCGACTCGTGAATACGCTGCTCGACTTCGCGCGCATCGAGGCGGGTCGTGCGCAGGCGACGTATCAACCGACGGATCTCCGCGTGTTGACGGAAGATCTGGCCAGCAACTTCCGCTCGGCGTGCGAGCGCGCCGGCATTCGCCTGCTGGTCGACTGCGAGTCGGTGCCCGATCCGGTCTACGTCGATCGCGAGATGTGGGAGAAGATCGTTCTCAACCTGCTGTCGAATGCCTTCAAGTTCACGTTCGAGGGCGAGATTGCGCTGCGCATTCGCGATGCCGACAACGGCGTCGTGCTGACGGTGAGCGACACGGGCACGGGCATCCCGCCGGACGAGCTGCCGCGAATGTTCGAGCGCTTCCATCGCGTGGAGAACGCGCGCGGCCGCAGCCACGAAGGCAGTGGCATCGGGCTCGCGCTGGTCAGCGAGCTCGTCAAATTGCACGGCGGCTCGATCTGCGTGGAGAGCGAGCTCGGCCAGGGCACGAAGTTCGCGGTCAGGATTCCCAAAGGCACTGCGCATCTGCCGGCAGAGCGTTTGCGTGCTTCGACCGCAACGTCATCGACCTCGTTGGCTACAGCCGCCGAGGCTTACGTTTCCGAAGCGCTGGCGTGGCTGCCGGCCGCGCCCGAAGCAGCGGCGCCGCGTCCGGATCTACCGAGAGTTCTGCTCGCGGACGACAACGCAGACTTGCGCGAGTACGCGCGACGCTTGCTTGCCGAGCACTACGAAGTACACGTCGTCGCCGACGGGCAAGCTGCACTCGAGGCGGCGCATGAGCTGCGGCCGCAGCTGATCGTCTCCGACGTGATGATGCCGCGGCTCGACGGTTTCGGCTTGATACGGGCAGTGCGTGCGGATCCGCAGTTGCGCCCGATCCCGATCATCCTGCTGTCGGCGCGCGCCGGCGAGGAAGCGCGCATCGAAGGCTTGGATCGCGGCGCTGACGACTACCTGGTCAAGCCGTTCAACGCGCGCGAGCTGCTGGTTCGCGCCGGCACGCTGATTCGCTCGGCCGAGCTGCGGCGTCGTGCGGAGGAAGCGCGTGCGCAGTTCGAGACGTTGCTCAACGAAGCGCCGCTCGGTGTGATGCTCGTCGACGAGGACTTCCGCGTCGCTGCAGTGAATCCAATTGCGTTGCCGCTGATCGGCGAGACCGACCTGATCGGCCGCGACTTCGATGCTGTCGTGCGCACGGCATGGTCGAGTGCGGATGGGGAGGAAATCACGCGGCGCTTGCGTCACACGCTGCAGACCGGTGAGCCGCAAGTCGTGCCCGAGTTCATCGCGCGCCGCCGGGATCGCAACGTGGTGGAGTACTACGAGTGGCAGGTCCACCGGATTCCGCTGCCTGACGGTCGGCGCGGAGTCGTGTGCTACTTCCGCGACATTTCGCGCACCGTGCTGGCGCGCGAGGCATTGCGTGAAGCAGACAGTCGCAAGGACGAGTTCCTGGCGACGCTATCGCACGAGCTGCGCAACCCGCTGGCGCCGCTGCGCAGCTCGCTGGAAGTCGTGAAGCGACTCGCGAGCGTGCCACCAAATGCATCGGCTGCGCTCGACATCATGGATCGGCAGATGAGTCATCTGGTGCGACTCGTCGACGATCTGCTGGAAGTCTCGCGCATCACGCGCGGCCAGGTGGAGCTGCGGCGCGAGCAAGTGCGGCTGGATGCCGCGATCCGCAGCGCCATCGAAACCAGCGAGCCGCTGATCCGGGCCGGGCTGCATCGCCTGATCGTTTCGTTTCCGGACGAGCCGCTGCTGCTCGATGCGGATCCGGTGCGGCTGGCGCAGATCTTCGGCAACCTGCTCAACAACGCCGCGAAGTATTCGGATCGAGGTGGGCGGATCGAAGTCACCGTGCGTCGCGACGGTCAGGAGGCAGTCGTTACGACCCGCGATAGCGGCGATGGCATCGCGCCGGAGCAGCTTGCCAAGCTGTTCGAGATCTTCACCCGCGGCGAGCGCAGCTCCCGTCGCAATCAGAGCGGCCTCGGCATTGGCCTGGCGTTGGTGCGGCGGCTGACGGAAATGCACGGTGGGCGGGTCGAAGCCTCGAGCGATGGTGTCGGCATGGGGAGCTGCTTCAGCGTGCGCCTGCCGCTGAGCGTCAAGGAGATTGCGGCGACGAAGGCGGGTCGCCGCGTGCACTCGAGCATCGACGAGCTCAGCGTGCTCGTCGTCGACGACAACAAAGACGCGGCGGAAAGCCTCGCGATGCTGTTGCGCACGGCTGGCGCTGAGATTCACATCGCACATGACGGACCGACTGCGCTCGCGGCGTTCGAGCGCAGCGAGCCGCATGTCGTGCTGCTCGACATCGGCATGCCCGACATGGACGGTTGCGAGGTGGCGCGTCGACTGCGCGAGATCGCGCGCCCCGAGCGCGTCGCGCTGGTCGCGCTGACGGGATGGGGGCAAGACGAGGATCGTCGGCGGGTGCGCGAGGCCGGCTTCGATCATCACCTGGTGAAGCCCGTCGAGCTCGCTGCGCTGCAAGCGCTGCTGGCTGCGCTACCCCGGCGGCGTCGAGTCGCCGCCGCCGAGGGCGCGTTGCATGAAGACGCTGTCGACCCAGCGGCCGAACTTGAAGCCGACCGAGGTCAGGTTGCCGGCGGGCGTGAAGCCCATCCGCCGATGTAAGGCGATGGAGCCGGCGTTGGCGCTGTCGCCGATCACCGCGAGCATCTGGCGCCACGGGCCGCGCTCGCAACGTGCGATGAGCTCGGCGAGCAGTAGCGTGCCGATGCCGCGTCCGTTCAGTCCGCCTTCGACGTAGACGGAATCTTCCACGGTGTAGCGATAGGCAGGCCGCGTGCGATAGAACGTCGCGTAGCTGTAGCCGACGACGCGTCCGTCCATCTCGGCGACGAGATAAGGCAAGCCGAGTTGCAACACGCTCGCGCGCCGCGACTGCATTTCTTCGAGCGACGGTGGAATCTCTTCGAACGATGCGAGGCCGTGCAGGACGTGCGCGGCGTAGATTTTCGTGACCGCATGCATGTCTGCGTCGCGCGCATCGCGCACGAAGATTGCGGGGCGGGTATCGGCGGCTGCCACGCGAGCAGTTTCATCCAACGCGCAACGTTCGGCAATCGCCGAACGCTGTCCAATTTGGTGCAAAGAGGCTCGAGCGCTGCTCAGTTTTTGGTCACGGCCGTGAGATTCATCGTCATCAGCGCTTGCTTCTTCGGCAGCTCGGCGACGGCGACCACGGTGCGCGCCGGCAGATGAGTGCCGAACGCCTCGCGATACGCGCGATTCATCTCTTCGAAGTCCGCAGCGTTCTTGAGGAACACGTTCACGTGCAGGACGTGGTCGAGATCCGAGTCGACGCCTTCGAGCATCGAGCGGAGGGACTTCAGGATCTGTCGCGCCTGGCTATACGCGTCCGGCCCGGCGAAGTCGCCGGTCGCGGCATCGACGCCGGCAGTGCCGGAGATCGCGATGAATGAGCCGGCTTTGGCGATGTGACTGTACGGGCCGATCGGCTTCATCACATTCGCGGGCGTAAAGGTTTCGACTTTCATGAGCGCACTCCAGCAGGGCGAGTGCGGAATTCTAGCGCGAGTCCGGTACTGCCCGGCGCAGTGCGCAGTACGCGCTGACCAGCTCACGCAAGACCACGTCTTCCGGCAAGCCGTTGCGACTCGCGATCTGCCGATAGGTGAGCCCATCGACATGCAGCAGCAACAACTCGCGCTGACGCTGTTGAAGCGCGAGCACGGCGGCCTGGATCGCGTTGCGAGCGGGTGCAGAAGGAGCGGGGATTGCACCTTCGCTGCCGCGCGTCCAGGGCCGCCGTGCGCGCCCCTCCCATTCGGTCTCGACCTCCTCGGCGATGCGCATGACATGGCTGTGCGGATCGTCGAGCAAGCTCGCGTGGTTCGCGGCACACAGTCGGCGGGAGACCTCCTGTGCCAGAGCGTCTACGTTTGCCATCGTCAGAAATCGAGTCCGCTGAGACCTGTTGTCTTGTTGCGAGTCGTCTTCGTCAATGAATACGAAATTCGCAAGCGCAGCGTCTCAGGGATGCAGCTCCTGGTAGAGCCAGGTGCGCGCGAACTGCCAGCGTCGGTACGCAGTCGCTCGGGGAATCTGCAGCACTCGGGCTGCTTCCGAGATCTCCAGGCCGACGAAGCAACGCAGCTTCACGAGCTCGGCGGCCTGCGGATGATCGATCGCCAGTTTCTCCAGCGCAGCGTTGACGGCCAGGAGCTGCTCGTCGTCTTCCGTGTCGATGGGAATGTCGATGTGATCGATGTCGACGCGTTGCTGCGTGCCGCCGTGGCGCACGGCACTGCGCTGCCTCGCGCGATCGATGAGGATGTGACGCATCGCTTCGGCCGCCGCCGCGAGGAAATGCGCACGGCCTTTCCAGTCGGATTTCTCGGAGCCGCCGAGGCGCAGCCATGCTTCGTGAACGAGCGCCGTGGGTTGCAGCGTGCTGCCTGAAGGCATGCGCGCCATGTTGACGAGAGCAATGCGGCGCAGTTCATTGTAGACGGAAGGGAGGAGTACGGCGATTTCGAGGTCCCGTTCCGTGGGAGGCGTCATGGTCATCCTTGCTGGCGAGATCAGTGGGTGCGATCCGCCGAGACGGATGTCGGGCTGCTGCTCGTCGACATCATCAGCGCCTCGAGTTGCTCGCGCTGACCACGGTCGAGGTAGAACTGGCGGATGCGCTGCTGCGCTTTGACCTTCGCGTCCGCGTCGGCTTGCTCATCGAGCACGAGCGCGGTGTAGCTGCGCTTCATGTACTTTTCCGCGTCGTCATTGCGGCCTAGTCGGTAAAAGACTTCTCCTAGCGCGCTTTCCGAGCGCGCCGCGCGCCACGGCGGCGCGCCGTTGCGCTTCCAGCGATTGGCCGATGCCGTCAGCACGGCTTCTGCGTCTTTCAGCTGGCCAGTCGCGAGCAGCGCCTCGCCCAGCAGATATTCCGCAGAGGCGGAGTACTGATGATCAGGCGGCAGAGCCTTCTGAAACGTAGCCAGGGCCAGTCGCGCCTGCTCCTCCGCTTCCTTGTACGTACCCCGTTGCAGCAGGATTCCCGCGAGCATGGTGCGCTCATATGCGGTGAGCCTGTGATCCTTGCCCACGGATGCTTCCTGGGCCCGCAGCGCGCGCCGCGCATACTGTTCTGCTTCGGCCAGCATTCCTTGCGCTTTCTTGATGCCTGCCAGCGAATCGAGCACGTCGCCGGCTTTCGCACTATTGGCGCCGTACAGCTTGGTCCACACCGCCAGTGAATTTTCGAACAGCTCTGCCGCTTCGCTGAAGCGGCCCTGCGATTGCAATACCTGAGCCAGCACCACCTCGGAATCCACTCGATCCGGGTGCATCGGCGGATGTGTTGCCCTGAATGCCTGGACCGATTCCCGGGCGGCCTGTTCGGCGGCGGGCAAGTTGCCCTGCCACATGAAGACGATGGCCAATTCCGAGTCTGCGGCCCCGACGTCCGGGTGCAGCGAGCCGAACAGTTCCCGGAACAGGTCGCGACTGAGCTCCAGATTCGTGCGCGCCTCGCTCATGTTGCCCATCACCAGATGGACTTTGCCGAGGTCCAGCAACAGCTTGGCATACGTCTCCGAATGCTCTGTCTGGTGCTGCTTGGAAATTTTCAACGCTTCGGACAGCAAACGCTCTGCGCGCGGCAGATCATCAGCTTTGCGGACGGCCATCGCGAGCTCGATCAGGATCGTGGCAGTCCGCGTGCCGTCAGGATCCGGCAGTTGCCGCCGCAGTCGCAGCGAGTCCTCGAGATAGGGCACTGCCGTGCTGTACTCGTCGAGCCGCCGATACGCGCGGCCGACGGCTTCCAGCAGCCGCGCACGCACCTCGGGTCGTTGATTCAAGTCGCCGCGGATTCTGCGGCCGGCTTCGTCGAGCAGGTCGCGAGCTGTAACCGTTTGCCCCAGGTTTCGCAGCGGCTGAGACTTGTCGAATATCTCCTCCATGAAAGCCGACACGACCTTCGCCGTTTCGCTTTCCTGGTACACGCGATCACGCTCGGCTGCGATCCGTTGCGTCTGGATCGACATGGCGACGGCGAACGCGATGATGAACACGATGAACGCTGCGCCAGCGGTCACGCCGAATGCATGACGGCGGATGAAGCGCTGCGAGTAGTAGACCCAGTTGCCCTGGCGTGCCTGGACCGGTTCGCGCGAGAGATAGCGACGGATGTCGGACGCGAACTGTTCGATCGAGTTGTAGCGGTGCTGCGGTTCCTTGCGCAGCGCCCGCATGACTATCGAATCGATATCGCCAGTCAGACGTTTCTGCAGCTTCTCCGGCGAGAGCCTGCGCGCCGCCGCGACCGCGAGGATCTCCGATTGTCCTTCGAGCGGTCCGCTCTCCCGTGCACGCTTGACGGCAGCGCTTGGCCGCAGCGGATCGGTGATGCAGATCGAGCGCTCCATCTCGAGCTGGCTCGCCGACGTCGGCACTACATACGGTCGCAACCCGGTCAGCAGCTCATAGAGGACGACGCCCAGTGCATAGACGTCGCTGCCGGTGGTGACCGGCCGGCCGAGAATCTGTTCGGGGCTCGCGTACTCCGGCGTGAGCAGCCGGTCGTTCATGCGGGTCAGAGCCATCGCCGCTGCGGCTTCCCCCGCATCGAGGAGCTTCGCGATGCCGAAGTCGAGCAGCTTCGGCGCGCCTTCCGCAGTGACGAGTATGTTCGCGGGCTTCAGGTCGCGGTGCACCACCAGGTTCTGGTGTGCGTACTGGACGGCGCCGCAGATGTCGAGAAACAGCTGCAGTCTCTCGCGCACGCCGAGATGCTGACGATCGCAATAGCGATCGAGCGGCTCGCCGTGCACGTATTCCATCACGAGGTAGGGGTTGCCTTCCTCGGTCTCGCCGGCATCGACCAGGCGGGCGATGTTCGCGTGATTCAGGCTCGCGAGAATCTGGCGCTCGGCGCGGAAACGCAAACCGAGCTCGCCCTGCATCGTGCCGTTGTCGACGATCTTGACCGCGACCTGCGCCGAGTACTGGCGATCGGCACGCTCGCCAAGGTAGACGGTGCCGGTGCCACCGTGGCCGAGTACTGAGACGAGCTTGTAACTGCCGACCACACGGCCGATGAGCGCCTTGCGTCGATCGCGCGTCGTGGTATCGAGCGCGGCGCCGAGTGCCATCGTCAGGGGGCCGGTACGCGCGCTGCCGGCATCGCAAGCGAGCAGGTCGAGCAGCTCCGTGCGCAGCTCGGTGTCGCTGGTGGTCTCTTTCGCTACGAAGGCTTGCCGCTCGGTCGGCGGCAGCTCGACGGCACGAGAGAACAGCTCCTGCAGCCGTTCCCAGCGATCGTCGGAACCCTTCCCTGTGCTGTCCGCGCTCATGACGCTTCGGGTTCGCGGCTCCGTACGGGGCGGATCTCTCGCAGCATCCATGCTTTCGCCAGACGGATCTCGCGATCCACCGTTGCCTCGGACACCTTGAGTGTCTCGGACAATTCCTGGTAGGTCAGGCCGCCGAAGTAGTGCAGCTCGACCATTTCGGCGAGGCGCGGGTTCTTGTCGGCCAGCCGGTCGAGCGCTTCGTCGATCTCGAGTACGTCGATCTCGCCTGCAGTCGCCGGCCCGAGATCCATCGAGTCGAGCTCATCGAGCGAGCCCGTCGTCGTGCCGCCGCGTTTCTCGCGGAAACGCGTCTTGGCGTGATCGACGAGGATGCGCCGCATCTGCCGTGCAGCGACCGCGAAGAAATGCGCGCGGTCCTGCCAGGACACGTTCATTTCGACCAGCTTGACGAAGGCTTCATGGACGACGGCTGTCGCCTGGAGGGTATGGCCGGGTCGCTCGCGCTTCATGTAGCGGCGGGCGCGGTTACGCAGCTCTTCATATATGAGAGGCGTCAACCGCTCCAGGGCATGCGCATCCCCTGACTGCCACGCAGACAACAGCCTTGTCACTGCCTGGCGGTCCGGGAGTGGTATGGCCGCTGCGATCGTATTGCTCAGTGGACGGGTCTCCAAAATCGGGCCGTTCTTGGCTGTAAGTGTAAGTGCCGGCAGCCGGCATTCTGCCACCGATGACCTCTCACTAGCGCGGGATTCGGGCCGCAATCCCAGTACGGCTATCCCTGAGCAATTTGCCTCTACGATCGTCCCAGTCGGGGCTATCCCTTTTTTACAACTGAGAAATGTCCTGATTGCGCAAGATTTTGTCCTGTCGCAGGCGCGACTGTGACGGAAATCACAGGACCATATCGCTTAAACCTGTGAACCAGCTCGCAAAATGAGCTGGCAATTTAACTAATTCCTCCGGGAGGGGAGTTTCACATGCGCAAAGTCATCAATGGGTCTCTGGCGGTGGCGGTACTGGTTGTCGGAGCGCTGTCGGGCGCACAGGCGGTCGCGGAGGGCCTCGAGACTGGCAAGAAGCCGGTGCTGCAGTTCGCGGAAGGTCTCGAGACTGGCAAGAAGCCGGTGCTGCAGTTCGCGGAAGGCCTCGAGACTGGCAAGAAGCCGGTGCTGCAATTGGCGGAAGGCCTCGAGACTGGCAAGAAGCCAGTGCTGCAGTTCGCGGAAGGTCTCGAAACTGGCAAGAAGCCGGTGCTGCAGATCGTCGCGTAACCAGGAGATACATCATGAAGACTCGAATCATCGTCGGCGCCGGTCTCCTGCTCACGCTGAGCACCGCAGTGGCCGGAACGCTGATGTTTGGCAACTCGGTTGCGCAGACCGAAGCAGTTGCAATCCCGAGCAACGTAACTGCCGAGACTCCGATGACGCCAGAAATGCTGGCGATGTGGAGCTCGCAGCCCGACCGGGACAACGACTACATCGCGCCGAAAGTGCCGATTTGATCTGCGTCGCGAACGTGTGACCGGGATTGCCTGATGCCCGGTCGCGCGGCTCTTAGCGCGCCGAGTTCGCACTTTGTCGGCAGCTAACGACAGCTCAGCGAACTGTGCGCTGAATCACAGGCGCGCCGAGGTTCGCTCGGCGCGCATCACACTTCGTTCGTTGACATATTTGCGGGCCATATAGCACGCTAACCGCTGTTTTCTACGGGCAAACTCACCGAAAGGTGAGGACGCAAAGCCACCGGTCTAACGGAGCGTTCCTAGGACAGCGGGGTTGCCAGCGCGGCTCACTCGCGACTGTCGCCCGCGCAGTCTGGAGTCCGCGGTCGACGAACACGAGTGATGCTTCAGCTCTCACAATTCTGCTCGCCGGTGCGCGCTCGTTTGCGAGCGCGATCGCTCACTGCCGTGCTGGCAGTGTTGGTTGCACTCCTGTCATTCACTGCGAGTGCCGACATCGTAGGTAAGCCGGCTCCCGACTTCGCGCTGCGCTCGATGCAAGGTCCGTCGATGCGCTTGTCCGAGCATCTCGGCGAAGTCGTGGTCATCAATTTCTGGGCGACCTGGTGCGGACCGTGTCGCCAGGAAATGCCGCTGCTCGATGCGCTGTACGGCAAGTACAAGCAAGCCGGTCTCGTGCTCCTCAGCGTCAACATCGACGAGAAGGTCGAGCCGGCGATCGAGATGGCGCAGACGCTCAAGGTTTCGTATCCCGTGTTGTTCGACGCGCGCAAGGAAGTGAGTCGTGCGTTCGACGTGGGCGCGATGCCGGTCACCGTGCTGGTGGATCGCGCCGGCGTGGTGCGCTACGTGTCCGAGGGCTACAAGCCGGGCTATGAAAAGCGCTACACCGACAAGTTGCGCGAGCTGCTGAACGAATAGAGGAATCCGACATCATGTTTCGCTCCCTGACTCTCCTCGTCATCGCGCTGTGCGCGACCGCTTCGGTTACAGCGCAGGACGCTGCGGCCCCGGCCGCGTCCGCTCCGGCGAAGACCGCTCCGGCGAAGACTGCACCGGCCCTCAGCAGCACCTCGGGCGAGCCGGCGGCTGCGCCGTCGGGTGAATTCCAGAGCCTCGATCAGGAAGTGCAGGCCCTGAAGAAGGAAGTGCTGGACCTGAACCGCGAGCTGTTCGTGCTGGAGGAAGATCTGCTGTTCCCGGCGAACACGCAGGTGGCCGTGTTCGTCTCGATGGACGTCGGCGACTTCTTCGCGCTGGATTCCGTCACGCTCAAGGTCGACAACAAGGAAGTCGCCAACTACCTCTACACCGAGCGCGAGGCGCAGGCCCTGCTCAAGGGCGGCGTGCATCGCGTGTACATCGGCAATCTCAAGGCCGGCGATCACGAGCTGCTCGCGTTGTTCACCGGCCAGGGCCCGCACGTGCGCGACTATCGACGCGGTGCCACGATCAAGCTGACCAAGGGCGTCGGCGCGAAGTATGTCGAGCTGAAGATCAGCGACCGCGCCCAGAAGGAGCAGCCGGAATTCATCGTCAAGGAATGGGAGTGAGATGGTAGGGACGATCTCTCACTTGCTGCGTAGGGCAGGGCGGAGCGGCGTGCTCGCCGCCGTCGCGAGCGCGTTGGCGCTTGCGGCCGGGCCCGTTGCTGCCAGCGGCAAGAAGAAGGAAGAGAAGCCATTGATCGGCACCCCGCAGGTCGTGCAGGACCTGCACTGGGGCGATGTCCTCTTCTATTTCTACCAGGGCGACTACATGCAGGCGCTGACCCGACTCGGCGCTGCGCAGGATTTCAATCGCGTCACGCATCACACGGTCGAGGCCGAGCTGCTCAAGGGCGGCTTGTATCTCTCGCTCGGCGAGCACGAGGAAGCGGGCCGCATCTTCCGCTCGCTGCTCAACGACAACGTGCCACTCGACGTTCGCAATCGCGCGTGGTTCTACCTCGCGAAGGTCTGGTATCAGCGCGAGTACCTGCAACAGTCCGCCGACGCGCTCGCCTCGATTCATGGCGCGCTGCCCGGCGATCTGGAGCCGGAGCGTCACCTGCTCGAAGCGCAGGTGATGATGTATCTCGATCACTACGACGAAGCGATCAAGGCGCTCGAGCGTTGGCAGCCCGTCGGCGATGGCAGCGATGCATGGTCTGCCTACGCGCGTTTCAACATCGGCGTGGCGCTGGTGCGCAAGGACCGCTTGGAGGAAGCCGCGAAACTGCTCGATGCCGTTGGTCAAATTCCCGCGCCGACCGAGGAGCTGGCCGCGCTGCGTGACAAGGCGAATCTCGCGCTCGGTTACGCGTGGCTGAAAGCCGGCAAGGCGAACGAAGCGAAAGCGATTCTGCAGCGCGTGCGCCTCCAGGGTCCGCAATCGAACAAGGCGCTGCTCGGCGCCGGCTGGGCCGACTCCGCGGAGAAGCGCTACACGAAAGCGCTCGCGCCGTGGCTGGAGCTGCGCGGCCGGAACATGCTCGACGCGGCTGTGCAGGAATCCTATCTGGCCGTGCCGTACGCGTACGCGCAGCTGGATGCGACCAAGCAGGCGGCCGATCAGTACATGTTCGCCGTCACCTCGTTCGATCAGGAGTCGCAGCGCATCGATCAATCCATCGCATCGATTCGCAACGGCAATCTGCTCGACGCGATCGTGTCGAACGACAGGGCCGACAAGGTCGGCTGGTACTGGCAGCTGGCGTCGCTGCCGGACGCGCCGGAGACGCGCTATCTCTATCACCTGCTCGCGACGCACGAATTCCAGGAAGGCCTGAAGAACTATCGCGACTTGCTGCTCATGCAGCGCAATCTTGCGACCTGGTCGCTCAGCGTCGAGGCGTTCGAGAACATGGTCGATACGCGTCGCAGGGCGTACGCGCTGCGCACGCCGGTGCTGCAGCAGACGCTCGACACGGTGGATCTCGACGCCATGGAAAATCACAAGAACGAGATGGAGTCGCGCCTCACCGGCATCGAACGCGACAACGACATCGCCGCGCTCGCCACCGATCGCGAGCACGAGCAGTGGCAGAAGATCGAGCGCATCGAGAAAGTGCTCGCGAGCGCCGATCAGAGCGACCCGCTGGTGCAGGAGATGCGCGAGAAGACGCGCCTGCTGCGCGGCCGACTGCTGTGGGATTTCAACGCGGGCTACAAGGCACGCGTATGGCGCACGCACAAGGAGCTGCGTGAGCTCGACGTCGCTTACGGCGAAGCACGGCGCCGCTGGGTGCTGGTCGAGCGTGCACGCGAGGATTATCCGGCGCGTACTGAAGAGTTCGCCGGCCGCGTCGCGAATCTGCAGCCGCGCATTGCCGCGCTGAGCGCAAAGCTTGCCGCGGCGGCGAAGTCGGAGAATCAATATCTCGCGTCGGTTGCCATCAAGGAGCTCGAATCGCAGAAGGAGCGCCTGGCGGCGTACTCGTTGCAGGCACGTTATGCCTTGGCGTCGATCTACGATCGCGCAGCGAGCGGCAGCAATAGCAAGGGCGGTGCGCAATGAGCGCGCGCACTTCGCTGTCCCGCAGTCTGTTGATCGTCGCGATCGCTTGTGTCGGCGCGTTCGGCTCCGAATCCGCCGCTGCGAAGAAAGATGCGCCGAAGCCGGTGCCCACGATCAAGGACCTCGAAAGCAAGGAAGTCCAGGTCTCGCCCGATCCGCCGACCGACGTGAAGCCGCAGCAGGCGATCGAGCAGTACCGCCACTTCCTCGAGTTGCAGTCGAAGAACGAGAAGATGCGCACCGAAGCGATGCGGCGTCTCGGCGACCTGCAGGTCGAAGTCGATGAGGCCGCGCGTGCGGCGGGGGTCGACTCGGGCGTCGAGGGTTTGGAGCTGAAGGAAGCCATTGCCCTCTACGAAGGGCTGTTGAAGTCGCATCCCGACTATCCGCGCAACGACGCGGTGATGTATCAGCTGTCGCGCGCGCACGAGGCGCAAGGCAAGCCCGAGCAGGCGCTGGCAGTGCTCGATCAACTGGTCGCGAAATATCCGCAGAGCCAGTGGTACACCGAGGCGCAGTTCCGTCGCGGCGAAATCCTGTTCAGCGCGGGTCGCTATCGCGATGCCGAGCTGGCGTACAACTCTGTCATCAAGGCGGGCCCCGAGGGTGCCTTCTACGAGCAGGGCCTGTACAAGCACGGCTGGTCGCTGTTCAAGCAGAGTCGCGGCGAGGAAAGCGTCGCGTCGTTCCTCAAGGTGCTCGATCGCATCCTGATTCGCGACGGCAAGCTGCGCGACCGTGATTCGCTCACACGCCCGGAGCGCGAGCTCAGCGAAGACACGCTGCGCGTCACCGCGATCACGTTCTCCGATCTCGACGGTCCCGAGACGCTCGATGCGCTGCTCAAGCAGCGCGGCAGCGATCCCGTCTATGCGCACATGCTGTACGAGGGTCTCGGCAACCTCTACATCAGCAAGGAACGTTTCCAGGACGCGGCGTTGGCGTTCGAAGCGTGGGCGAAGCGTCGTCCCGATGACCGCTACGCACCGTCGCTGCAGATGCGGACGATCGAGGCTTATCAGAAGGGCGGCTTCGCGTCGCTCGTGCTTGAAGGCAAGCAGGCGTTTGTCGAGCGTTACGCGTTCGGCTCGGCTTTCTGGCAGTCGCGCACGATTGCCGACGCGCCCGAAGTCGCCGCTCAGTTGAAGACGACGCAGAAGGATCTCGCCGAGTACTACCACGCGAAAGCGCAGAAGGAAAAGAAGATCGAGGATTACACCGCGGCGGCGCGCTGGTATCGCGCGATGCTGGATTCCTTCCCGCAGGATCCCGAAGCGCCCGCGACACGCTACCTGCTCGGCGAAGTCCTGTTCGAATCGCAGCGCTACGCGGAAGCTGCGCGCGAGTACGAGCGCACGGCGTATGACTATCCGCTGCACGCGAAATCATCGGCGGCCGGTTATGCGGCGCTGATCGCCTACCAGAAGCACGAGCCGTCGTTGACCGGCGAGTCGAAGAACCTGTGGCACCGCCAGTACATCGAAAGCTCGCTGATGTTCGCCACCAGCTTCCCCGAGCACCAGGACTCGGCGCGCGTCCTGACGAAGTCGGACGAAGAGCTGTTCGCGCTCAACGAATTCGATCGCGTCATCGAAGTCTCGAAGCAGATCCTGGACCGCAACCCGCCGGTCGAGCGCGCCTATCAGCGCACTGCGACCACGCTCCTTGCGCATTCGCTGTTCGATCGTCAGCGCTACGTCGAAGCCGAGGCGGCCTACGTGCGGGTGCAAGGCTTCCTGCCGGCGAACGATCCCGATCGGCCGGCGGTCGAGGAGCGCATCGCAGCCTCGATCTACAAACAGGCAGAAGCGAAGAAAGCGTCGGGCGATGCCATTGGCGCAGTCGATGACTTCCTGCGCGTCGGCGCGCTCGCGCCGAATGCGAAAGTTCGCGCGAACGCGGAGTTCGATGCTGCCAGCATCCTGATCAACGACAAGCAGTGGGATCGCGCCGCCGGAGTGCTCGAAAACTTCCGCCGCGCCTATCCGACGCACGCGTTGGCGCCGGAAGTGACGCGCGACCTCGCCGTCGCCTATCTCGAAACGGGCAAATCGACGCAGGCTGCAGGCGAGTTCGAGCGGATCGCGGCGCGCACCGAGGAGACGCCGGAGGTGCGTCGCGCAGCGCTGTGGCAGGCCGCTGAGCTGTACGAAAAATCCGCGTCGCCGACCAACGCGGCGCGCGTATACGCGAGCTACGTGGAGCAGTACCCCTCGCCGCTCAATCCCGCGATGGAAGCTCGCCTCAAACTCGCAGACATGGCGAAGGCATCGAACGACTTCAAAGCTCGTACACAGTGGAACGAAGACATGATCCGCGCCGACGCGCTGGCCGGCGCCGCGCGCACCGATCGCAGCAAGTACCTCGCTGCGAAGGCGACGCTCGAGGGCGTCGAGCCGCAGGTCGCGATGTTCAATGCCATCAAGCTGGTCGTGCCGCTCGACAAGTCGCTCAAGTCGAAGCGCACGCAGATGGAAAAGGTGCTGTCTGCTTACGGCAAGGCGCTGGACTATGGCGTCGCCGAGGTCACGACGGCCGCGACCTTCGGCATGGCTGAGCTGTATCGCCAGCTCGGCGCCGACCTGATGGCCTCGGAGCGGCCGAAAGGTCTCGATGCCGATGCCAAGGAACAGTACGACGTGCTGCTCGAGGAACAGGCGTTCCCGTTCGAAGAGAAGTCGATCGAGCTGCACGAGACCAACGCGCGGCGCACCGGCGACGGCGTGTACGACGAGTTCGTCCAGCGCAGCTTCGACGTGCTCGCGAAGCTGAAGCCGGCGCGCTATGCCAAGGCGGAAAAGAGTGAAGACTATGTGCCGACGTTACGCTGAAACAGGACTGGTAAGCGTCGTCGCGCTGCTGATGCTGGCGGCGTGCGGCTCTGCGTCTGCGCCCGAGAAAGCGGAGAAGGCGGCGAGGGTCGAGAAGACGGCGAACGCTGAAAAGGGCGCGAAGCAGGAGACACCCGCCGAAGGCGCTGTGGATGCTGCCGGTATGCCGATCGAGCAACCGCCGCCGCCCGAAGCCGTGCAGAAGTTCGATCAAGCCGTCGTGCATATGAGTGCCGGCGATGCTGTCACCGCCGAACGCGAGTTTCGCGCGCTCGCCGAGACGTACCCGACTTTCTCCGGTCCGCTGCTGAATCTCGGCATCCTGCAGGCGAAGGCCGGTCACTTCGAAGACGCTGAGAAATCGCTGCGCGGCGCGATCGAGCGCAACGCCAACAACGCGCAGGCGTTCAATCAGCTCGGCATCGTCAATCGCAAGCTCGGCCGCTTCAAGGACGCGGACGGCGCGTACCAGAAGGCCGTGCAGATCGATCCGAACTACGCGATCGCATATCTCAATCTCGGCGTGCTGTGCGATCTGTATCTGCAGCAGCCCGAGCGCGCGCTGGAAGCTTACGAGCGTTACCTGTCGCTCGCCGGCGCACCGGACGAGAAAGTGAACAATTGGGTCACCGAGCTCAAGAAGCGCATCGGCAGCGAGCGCTCGGCGAGGGCGGAATGATGTTCAAGCTGATCAAGTGTGCATTGCCGGGGTTGCTGCTCACCGCGACTGCAGCCTTTGCTGCCGAGCCTGCACCGAAGGCGAGCACTGACGCAGCGCCGGCGGTCGATACGTCTGCGAAGCCGGCGGCCGATACGCCCAAGCAGACAGCCGATGCGTCCAAGCAGGCCGCTCCAGGAAAGCGCCCGCAAAGCGATCGCGTGACACTCGATACGACCATCGTCACGGGCAATCGCGAGCTGCCGAAGGTCCTGTACATCGTGCCGTGGAAGAAAGCCGATCTCGGCGATCTGCCGGCGCAGCCGTTCAACACACTGCTCGACGAGGTGCTGACACCGGTCGATCGTGACGTTTTTCGTCGCGAAGTGACCTACTACGGTGCTGTCTCATCAGGCGGTAATGCTTCCCCTGCAGCCTCGGCCAACCCCGGCGCTGCAGCGAGCGCGCCCTCTCGCAGCGATGAGAAGTAGGTCGCAGCATTGCAGTTTTACCTAATGACACTCTGACTTATCGGATTTCACTTACACCGACGCGCCAGCGCGCGCATTCGGCACGGCACTGCAGAGGAGACTACGTCGATGGAGTTCTATCATTTTGTCGTCAGCTTCTTTCGCGACGGAGGCTTCTTCCTCTACCCGCTCGCGGCGATCTTCGTCGTCGGCGTGGCCATCGCGATCGAGCGCTTCATCTACCTCAGCATCGAGACCACCAGCAACCGCCGCTTGTGGGGCCAGGTGGTGCCGCTGATCAACGCCGGCAACTTCAAGCAGGTGGTCGCAGTCACTTCGAAGTCGAAGGCGGCGATCGCCACGGTGCTCAACTACGGCATCGCACGGCTCGCCAGCGCGCGGCGTCGCGACGACGTCGAGAAGGCGATGGACGAGAGCCTGCTCGAGATCATCCCGCGCATGGAAAAGCGCACGCACTATCTCTCGGCGCTCGCCAACATCGGCATGCTCACCGGTCTGCTCGGCACGGTCATCGGCCTGATCTCGGCGTTCGCCTCGATCGCGCAGGCGAATCCGGCCGAGAAGGCCAGCCTGCTCGCCGCCAGCATCTCGGTCGCCATGAACAACACGGCCTCGGGCCTGTTGTGCGCGATCACGCTGCTGCTCGCACACATGTTCCTGGAAGCGAAGACCACCAAGCTGATCGACAGCCTGGAAATCGCCGCGGTCAAGTTCCTGAACTCCGTCGTCGAGCGTCGCCAGGACGTGGATGCGGGTGACGAGCACCCGGCGCCGCGCGGTCGCACGGCCCACGGCATCGCTTAACTCAGCGCCGCACGCAGGAGCTAGGCAATGGCTCAGTCCAAGGTCTCGCGGCGGGTGTCGCGAAATCATGCGCGCTACCGCGGGCGCCATGAGATCAACGTCGTGCCGATGATCGACATGATGATCATCCTGGTGTTCTTCCTGATCTTCACCGCGGTGTTCACCAAGACGAACATCCTCGAGCTCAACCTGCCGGGTGCCGACACTGCCGTGCCCGATCTGCCGGAAGGGTTGAATCTCGAAGTGATCGTGCGCGCGGACAAGATCGAAGTTGCCGATCGCGGCACCGGCTTGCTGAAGAGCCTGCCGTCGCAGCAGGGCACGTACGATCTCAAGGGTCTGCAGGACTATCTGTCGCTGGTGAAGACCAAGTACAACGACAAGACGGACGCGACCATCCTGCTCGAGCAGGACATCGCGTACGACACGCTCGTCAAGGTGATGGACACGGTGCGCGTGTTCCCGGTCCCCGGCTCGACGTGGCAGGTGGCCGAGCTGTTCCCCGATGTCTCGGTGGGAGACGCGCCGACATGACGCCCTATCGCATCAAGCGCCATCGCAAGCGCGGCAACAAGGTCGAAGGCGGCAACCACATGACGCTGGTGCCGTTCATCGACATGCTGACGATCCTGGTCGTGTTCCTGCTGGTGCACACCTCGGACGTCGACATTCTGCCGAACACCAAGAACATCTCGATCCCCGAGTCGATTTCGGACAAGAAGCCGCGGCCGACGGTCGTGGTGATGGTCACCAAGGAAGAGCTGCTGGTCGACGGCCGCTCGGTCGGCACGCTCGCGCAGGTCGAGGCTTCGCCGGACGCGGTGTTCGCGCCGTTGAAGGCTGCGCTGCAGAGCCAGGCCGACAAGGTGCTCGCGGGCGCCGCGAAGGACGACATCAAGGAACGCGAAGTGACGATCCTCGGTGACCGCAACACGCCGTACAAAGTGCTGCGCAAGATCATGGCGACGGCCACCGATGCCGAGTACGGCAAGGTGTCGCTCGCTGTCATCGAGCGTGAGGGCGGCGCGGTGCCGGCCACTGCGCGCACGGCGTCACTGACCAACTAGAGAGCCAACGTAACCGCCATGGTACTTGCTCCTTACTATCGCCTGTATGACCTGCCTTGGTCGCCGACCGAGGACGTGGAGCGGCGCTTTCGCAAGGTGGTGCGGAACGCGTTCATCGTCTTCGCGGTCTTTGCGATCCTGATTCCGCTGCTGCCGGTGCGCGAGCACGCGACCAAGGCGCCCGCCATTCCCGATCGCATCGTCAAGCTGGTGCTCGAGAAGAAGGTGCCGCCACCGCCGCCGCCACCGAAGATCGAAGAGAAGAAGCCGGAGCCGGAAAAGAAAGTCGAAGCGCCGAAGCCGCCGCCGCCCAAGCCGGATGCGCGCGAGCGTGCGCAGAATGCCGGCCTGCTGAAGCTCCAGGATCAGCTCGCGGATCTGCGCGACAACGCGGTCCTCGACAAGGCGGCACAGACCAAGAATCTGACCGGCAAGATTGGCGAAGAGACGCGCTCGGAGCGCAACCTGATCACTTCGCAGGCCGGCAAGAGCAGCGGTGGCATCAACACCGCCAGCCTGAGTCGCGGCTACGGCGGCGGCGCAGGCTCGCTTACCGGTCACGCGACGACGCAAGTTTCGTCCGCGACGCTCGCTGCGCAGGGCACGAACAAGGTCGAGCGCGGCGCCGGCAGCGGCAAGGCTTCGCGCAGCGAAGAAGAGATCGCGATGGTCTTCGACAAGAACAAGGGTGCGATCTACGCGCTCTACACTCGCGCCTTGCGCGACAACCCCAGTCTCCAGGGCAAGGTCGTGCTGGAGCTGACGATCGGCGCCGACGGCTCGGTTTTGAAATGCGAGGTGGTGTCGAGCGAGCTCAAGGATCCGGAGCTGGAGCGCAAGCTGGTCGCGCGCATCAAGCTGTTCCAGTTCCAGGCCAAGGACGTCGGCACGATCACCGTGACGAAGCCGATCGACTTCTTCCCAGCCTGAGGAACTTCCGCGTGGGTCAGGCTTCAGCCTGACCGCGCGAGAGTGTGACTCCCTTCTCATTATGCCTTTTGTCGGACCGCCCGCCGTCCGGCGCTTGCCATTGGGCGCCGCTGCGCTGATGATCCGCGCCAATGAACCTCGATTCCGAAATCCGCCATTTCGAAGAGATCTCTTCGCTCGAGAAGGCGCGGCTGCTGGCGCACTTCATGTACGAGATGACGCTCGAAGCGCGTAATTTCTACGCCGCCGGCGGCGATCAGCCGATGGATCCGCACAAGCTGCGCTTCATCAACGAGGTGCAGCATCGCGTGACGCGCTTCATCGAGCAGATCCTGATCGACGATCCGGCGCGCCCCTCCGACGAAGTGTTGCTGCGGCTGTTGCTCGCGCCGCGTGCGGAGAAGGCCATCGAAGGCCTCGTGCTCTCCGCCTACACGCGCACGATCCAGGCGATCAGCTAGCCTGCGCGCGGCGCTGTTCTTCCGCGCCTTCCGTCGTCGTATCCGCTTCGAACAATTGCTCCAGCTCGCGCGCCGCTTGCTGCGCCGACTGGATCAGCTTCTGTTCGTCGTCGCGGATCTCGCGCTGGGCCTGCAACTGCTTCCTGTCGTGCGCGTCGAAGCGGCGAATGCTTTCGATGGCGTCCGCCCGCGTCAGACCGAGCGCTTCGAGCGTGTGCTGCGCCAGATCGAGGCTCGACAGATACGTCTCGCGGATGAAATAGCGCACGCCGATATCCATGAGTCGCAACGCGTGCTGGCGATTGCGCGCACGCGCCATGATCTTGAGATTCGGGAAGTGCCGCCGCACCAGATCGGCGGTCCGCACTGACGCATCGACGTCGTCGAGCGCAAGCACGAACACTTCGGCGCGCGCCGCCCCCGCCGCTTGCAAGACTTCCAGGCGCGAGGCGTCGCCGTAGTACACCTTGTTGCCGAAGCGGCGCACGAAGTCGACCTGCGCGACGCTGCCTTCGAGCGCCGTGAACGAAATCCGCCGCATGCGTAGCACGCGGCCGATGATCTGGCCGAAGCGGCCGAAGCCCGCGATGATCACGCGGCTGTCCTGGCTCTCGACGCGATCGAACTCGCGCTGCTCGGGTTTCGCGAGCCGCGGCTCGATCACGTTGGTGTGCAGCGACATGAGCAGCGGGCTGACGACCATCGAAATGGTGACGACGATCACCAGCATCTCCGCGAGCTCCGGATCCAGCACGCGATTGCTCACCGCCAGCGAGAACAAGACGAAGCCGAACTCGCCCGCCTGCGGCAGCGCGAACGCCAGGCCGCGCGCGCTCTCCGGCGAATGGCGCGTCGCGCGCGCCAGCCCGTACAGCAGCAGGAATTTCACGGTGATCAGACCTGCCACCAGCAGCGCGATGCGGCCTGGTTGCTCGATCAACAGACCGAGATTCGCCGACAGGCCGACCGACATGAAGAACAGGCCCAGCAGCAGGCCTTTGAAAGGCTCGATGTCGGCTTCGAGCTCGTGACGGTACTCGCTGTCGGCGAGCAGGAGCCCGGCGACGAAAGCTCCGAGTGCCATCGACAGCCCGACCGCATCGACGAGCAGCGCGGTACCGAGCACCACGAGCAATGCGGCTGCGGTGAATGCCTCGCTGACTTTCGTTTCGGCGACAATGCGTAGCACCGGACGCAACAGGTACCTGCCGCCGAAGACCAGCAGCACGATCACGCCGAGGCCTTTCGCGGCGCTCAACAGTGTCTGCGTCATGTCCTGTTGCACGCCGCCGAGCAGCGGCAGGATTGCAAGCATCGGCATCACTGCGATGTCCTGAAAGAGCAGAACCGCGAAGCTGGAACGGCCGTAGTGGGTATTGAGCTGCTGGCGCTCTGCCAGCAATTGCAGTACGAGCGGTGTCGAAGACAGTGACAGAGCGAATGCCACGACGATCGACGTGTTCACGGGCAGGCCGAGTGCGACCGCGATCGAAGTGAAGACAGTCGTGGTCACCAGGACCTGCGCGACACCGAGTCCGAAGACGGCCTTGCGCATCGCGCGCAGCCGCGATGGCTGCAATTCCAGCCCGATCACGAACAGCAGCAGCACCACGCCGAACTCGGCCGTGTGCATCACGAGCTCCGTGTCCGGCACGATGCGGCGTCCCAGGATGCCGATCACCACACCTGCCGCGAGGTAGCCGAGAATCGAGCTGAGCCGCAGCATCCGGAACAACGGAATCGCGAGCACCGTGGCGCCCAGGAAGACGGCAATTTGAGCGGTGAGGGACATAGAAAACCCCGCGTGACACAGGTGACAAGAGTGACACAAGTGACACAAGTAAGAATGCCTCCGACCTTTGTCACTTGTGTCACCTGTGTCACCTGTGTCACCTCTGCTATTCTTCCCCGCCTACCGCCATGCCTCGCTCCGACATTTCTTTTCCGCTCAAAGACGCCGAGCTGCGCGAAGACGTGCACATGCTCGGTGCGCTGGTCGGCGAGGTGATCCGCGAGCAGGGCGGCGATGAGTTATTCGAAGCGGTGGAGCAGGACCGTCAGGCAGCGATCGCGCGTCGCGACGGCAGCGCTGAAGGCGCCCGCGAGCTCTCGACCCGCACGCGCGACATTCCGGCCGCGCAAGCGCGCGACCTGGTCCGCGCGTTCTCGCTGTGGTTCGAGATGGTCAACATGGCGGAGAAGGTCCATCGCATCCGCCGCCGCCGCCAGTATTTGAACGAAGGCACGACGCAGCCCGGCGGCATCGTCGAGGCCGTGACGCGGCTCAAGGCGCAGGGGCTCGGGCTCGACGAGGTCCGCCGCCTGATGATCGAGATCTGGATCGAGCCGGTGTTCACGGCGCATCCCACCGAATCGACCCGGCGCACGATCCTGCGCAAGCAGCAGCGGATCGCGCAGCTGCTGCTCGGGCGCCTTGGCTTGTCGCGTACCGCGGCCGAGACGCGGCAGATCTGGGATCGCATTCGCAGCGAGATCACCGGCAGCTGGCAGACAGCAGAGAACTCACGCGAGCGGCTCAGCGTCGCGGACGAGCGCGAGCACGTGCTGTTCTTCATCGGCGAGATCCTGTTCCAGATCGTGCCGATCTTCTACGAGGAGATCGAGGTGGCGCTGGAGCAGGCGTACGGCGCGGAAGTGCGCGAGCGCGAGCTCCCCGAGATCCTGCGCTTCGCTTCGTGGGTCGGCGGCGACATGGACGGCAACCCGGATGTACACGCCAAGGCGATTCGCGAGACTTGCGCGCGTCATCAGCAGATCATCGTCAATCGCTACTTCCTCGAGTGCCAGGGGCTCGCCGAAACTTTGTCGCAGAGCGCGACGCGTGTCGGCATATCCGCGGCAATGCAGGCGCGCATCGAGCAATACACGACGTTGCTGCCGGGTGCCTCGACGCTGTCGCCGGCGCGGCATGACCGCATGCCGTATCGCGCTTTCCTCGGCCAGATCATGGAACGGCTGCGGGCCACGTACGATTCGCGCGCCAATCACTACGATTCGGCGAACGAATTTCTCGGCGACCTGAATCTCATCGTCGACAGCCTGCGCGCCAACAAGGGCGAGCACGCCGGCCTGTTCCAGGTCCGCCGGCTGATCCGGCGCGTGCGCACGTTCGGCTTTCATCTTGCGACGCTGGACATTCGCCAGAACGCCGGCGCGCATCGCGGCGTCATCGCGCAGGGCCTGGGCGATCCGCAGTGGCCGTCGCGCAGCAGCGAGGAGCGCACCGCGCGTCTGCGCGAAGCGATCGAGCGCGACGAAGCACCGGTCTGCGTACTCGATCCGAGCGGCAAACGCAGCCTGTGGGTCTTCGAAGCGCTGACGCACTGTCGGCATCGCTATGGCACCGATGCCATCGGGCCGTACGTCGTGAGCGCAGCGGGCGGCGTCGACGACATGCTTTCCGTGCTGTTGCTGTCGCGTTGGGCCGATACGACAGATAGTCGTTCCGGTGACGTACCGACGGATGTTGCGCCGCTGTTCGAATCTGCGGCAGCGCTGCGTTCGTGCGGCGAGATCATGACGCAGGTGTTCAACGAGCCTGCCTATCGCAAACACCTGATCGGTCGCGCCAACCATCAGTACGTGATGATCGGCTACTCGGCGAGCAACAAGGAAAGCGGCATCGTCATGTCGCGCTGGCTGCTGCGGCAGGCGCAGGAATCGCTGTTCGCAGCGTCCGATCGAGCCGGCATCGATTTGACCTTATTCCACGGCCAGGGCGACGGTGGCTCGCGCGGCGGCGGTCGTACCGAAGTGCTCGTCCGCAGCGGCCCGGACAGCGCACGCCGCGGGCGTCTGCGGGTCACGGAGCAGGGTGAACTCCTCAACGAGAAGTACGGGCTGCGCCCGATTGCGTTGCGCGTCTTCGAGCAGGCATTCAATGCGCTGACGCTTTCGCGTGTCGGGGTAATTGCGCCCGAGCACGGCGATTCGCAGTGGCGCACCACGATGGATTTGCTGAGCGACGAGGCGACTCGCGTGTACCGCGCAACCGTGTACGAGGACCCCGAGTTCGCCGAGTTCTTCCGTCAGGTTTCGCCGATCGATGTCATCGAGCGCATGCAGATCGGCTCGCGGCCGAGCTCGCGCGTCGAGCGCACCAGCATCGAGGCGCTGCGTTCGATACCGTGGGCCCATGCGTGGTCGCAGTCCCGTTACATGTTGCCGGGCTGGTATGGCGCCGGCAGCGCCCTGGCCCTCGCGTCGCAGAAGCTCGGCGCAGAGTCGCTGCGCAAGATGTACGACGGCTGGTTCTTCTTCACCAACCTGATCGACGACATCGAGCTGGCGCTGGCCCGCGCCGATCTCGGCATCGCTGCGGCCTATGAGGGACTGGTCGAGGAGAAGTATCGGCGCTTTGCCGAGCTGCTCCGCGCCGAATTTGAGCTGACACGTCAACAAGTGCTGAAGGTGCGCGGCGTCGAGCGCCTATTGGACGGCGAGCCGACCGTGCAGCGCTCGATCACTTTGCGCAATCCTTACATCGACCCGATGCATCTCGTTCAGGTAGATCTGCTGCGGCGCTGGCGTGCCGGCGGCAGCAACGACCGGGAACTGATGAGTGCGCTGGTGGCGACGGTGAGCGGGATTGCGCAGGCGCTGCAGGGCGCCTGAACCAACTTCAGCCAGTCTTCGCTTCCGCGAGATGCGGCAGCAGCCAGTTCACGATGGACTCGTGCCCGACTTCCTTCGGTCCGGTGAACAGCTCGGGTTGATCGCGCAGCAGGCGATAGGCGAAGGCGACTGCATCGGTGGCATAGCGACGCCGTGATTCCGGCAGCCGGAACCATTCTTCCAGGACGCGCGCTTGCGTGTCGACCAGCGACTTGATGTCGATGCCCGTCAAAGCCCCTCTCCCGAAGCGCGCCGGAACATAGCAGCGTCAAAAACGCAGCGCATCCGTTTTTTTAACCAAGTGTGAAAGCCGACACGGATGTATTGTCGCGTCGGCGAATGCTGACGACGAATCGCGCCCGACAAACAAATAGATAGCTTGTGCTATCGAAACCAAAACGGCGGTGCGGGTGCAGCGCCGGGGGCGCGCTCGCCGGCGGGTTTGCGAACTTTCGGCAAATTTCTGCGCAATGCGCGCGCGTCCGCCCTCACGTCTTCACGTTTCTTGTCAGCGCAGGCAGCCGATCAGCGACGAGCGATCCTTGATCGTCTTCAGGCACACCGTGGTCATGCTGCGCTGGACGCCGGGCATGCGCGAGATCTCCGCGCGCAGGATCAGATCGAGGTCGGCGATGCTCGGCACGAGCACGTGCAGGAGATAGTCGCCTTCGCCCGCGGTCGTGAAGCACTGGAGCACCGAGCGATGCCGGATCGCGGCCGCCTCGAACTCCGCGTGCTTCGCCGGATTGATGGTGGCGTGAATGAAAGCGTGGATCTCCAGCCCGAGCTGGGCGGGATCGAGCTCGGTGCGATAGCCCTTGATGACGCCGCGCTGCTCGAGATCGCGCACGCGTGCCCAGCACGGCGTCTTCGACAGCGCGACCTTGTCCGCGAGCTCCGCATAGGACAAACGGGCGTCCTCTTCGAGCACGCGCAGAATGGCAGTTTCGGTACGGTCCAACATGAGAACGCTCGTTCGTAAAAATGCAGTTTCGTAGAACTAGCGTTTTTCGGCTCTGCAGGCAAGCGCCGTAATGCCGAACAATGTCCCGCGGCCCGAAACCGAGAATCCGGTCATGGATTCCGTGCAACCGCGCAGCCCCCGCGAGCTGGCCGCCGTGCGCAGCTGGGACGCGAACGATCCGCTGCGTGCGTTTCGTGAGCGGTTCGACCTCCCGCCGAACGTCGTCTACCTCGATGGCAACTCCCTCGGCGCCCTGCCGCGCGCAACCCGCCAGCGTGTCGCGGACGTCGTCGCGAACGAGTGGGGTCAAGGGCTGATTCGCAGCTGGAACGACTGCGACTGGATCGGCGCGCCGCGCCGCGTCGGCGACAAGATCGCCGGCTTGATCGGCGCCGGGCCCGGCGAGGTCATCGTTGCCGACTCCACGTCTGCCAATCTCTTCAAACTCGTCACGGTGGCGCTCGATGCGCGGCCCGGGCGTCACGAGGTGCTGTCCGAGCCGGGCAATTTCTGCACCGATCTGTACGTGATCGAAGGCGCGCTGCGCGGCATGGAGGGCCGGACCCTGCGGCTCGAGCCGGCCGATCGCATCATCAATTGCATCAGCGAGGACACGGCGCTGGTGGTGCTGACCCAGGTTCACTACAAGAGCGCGGCCATGCATGACATGCGGGCGATCACAGCTCGGGCGCACGAGAAAGGCGCGCTGGTGCTCTGGGACCTCAGCCATAGCGTCGGTGCGTTGCAGGTGGATCTGAACGCGTGCAACGCCGACTTCGCGGTCGGCTGCGGCTACAAATATCTGAATGGCGGCCCGGGCGCGCCGGCCTTCCTGTTCGTAGCGCAGCGACACCAGGCAACGAGTGTCTCGCCGCTCAGCGGCTGGATGGGTCACGCACGGCCGTTTGACTTCGTCGATCCCTATGCACCCGCTCCCGGCATCGAGCGCTTCCTGTGCGGTACTCCGCCGATTCTCGGAGTGCTCAGCCTGGAATGCGGCGTCGACTTGCTGCTCGAGGCCGGCATGGCGGCGTTGCAGGCCAAGTCGCAACGGCTGTGCCAGCTGTTCATCACGCTGGTGGACGAGATGTGCGGCGAGTACGGCCTGCGCCTGGAAAGCCCGACGGACCCGCTCCAACGCGGCAGTCATCTGGCCTATGCACATCCCAACGGTTACGCGGTGATGCGTGCCTTGATCGACCGCGGCGTGATCGGCGATTTCCGTGCTCCGGACACGCTGCGCTTCGGCCTCACACCGCTGTACACGCGATACGAAGATGTGTGGCAGGCGGTCGCGACGCTGCGCGACGTGCTGCAAACGCAGTGCTGGTCTGAGCCGCGCTATGCCGTGCGAGCTGCCGTGACATGAATGCTCACTACTCGGCGGCGCCCATGGCTGACGGCTACACGGCCCACATCGACACATTCGCGCGCGACCGCTTACCGCCGCGCGAGCAGTGGCCGGAGTTCTGCTTCGATCTGCCGGAGCTGCACTATCCGCCGCGCCTGAACTGCGCGTCCGACTTGCTCGACGAAGCGATCCTCGAAGGCCACGGCGCGCGCATCGCGCTGTACTCGTCGGGCGCCAACTGGACTTACTTCGAGCTGCTCGAGCGGGCCAATCGCATCGCGAACGTGCTGGTGCGCGACCTCGGCGTGGTGCCGGGCAACCGGGTCCTGTTGCGCGGCACGAACACGCCGACGCTGGTCGCGAGCTGGCTAGCCGTGATGAAGGTCGGTGCGATCGCCGTCACGACCATGCCGATGCTGCGAGCGAAGGAGCTCATCGTCATCGCCGAGCGGGCGCAGATCGATCACGCGATTTGCGAAGCGCGCCTGGTGTCCGAAGTGCAGGAAGCAGCGCGCGCGACCGGCCGTCTGTCGCGAGTCGCAACGTATGGCGATGGGGCACTGGAACGGTTGATGGCGCAGCGAACCGACGAGTTCAAGAACGTCTCGACGGCAGCCGATGACGTGTGCCTGCTCGCGTTTACTTCGGGCACGACCGGCAATCCCAAGGCGACGATGCATTTCCATCGCGACGTGCTGGTGATGCGCGACATCGTCGGTGGACACCTGCTCGAAACCAGCCCCGATGACATTTATACGGGCAGCCCGCCGCTGGGCTTCACCTTCGGTCTCGGCGCGCTGCTGGTGTTTCCTCTCGGTGGCCGGGGTGCTGTCGCGTTGGTTGAGCAACCGTCGCCCGACAACCTGCTAGACGCGATTGCCCGCTTTCGAGCGACTGCATTATTCACTGCGCCGACCGCCTATCGCGCGCTGGTGCCCATGGTCGGCGGTCGCGACATTTCCAGCCTGCGCCGCTGCATCTCGGCCGGCGAGGCACTGCCGAAGGCGACTTCCGACGCATGGTACGGCGCCACCGGCATGCGCATCATCGACGGCATCGGTGCGACCGAGATGATCCACATCTTCATCTCGGCCAAGGGCGACGACATCCGTCCCGGCGCAACCGGCAAGCCGCTGCCCGGCTACCAGGCGTGCGTGCTCGACGATCAGGGCCGCCCGCTGTCGCGCCCGAACGCAGGACGGCTGGCCGTCAAAGGGCCGAGCGGCTGTCGCTATCTCGACGATCCGCGGCAGCTCGAATATGTACAGAACGGTTGGAACGTCACTGGCGATCGCTACTACATCGACGAGGATGGCTACTTCTGGTTCCAGGCGCGCGCCGACGACATGATCATCTCGGGCGGTTACAACATCGCCGGGCCGGAAGTGGAGGCCTCGTTGCTTCAGCATCCGGCGGTGAGGGAATGTGCAGTGGTCGGCGCGCAGGACGAGCAGCGCGGTCAGATCGTCAAGGCTTACGTGGTCACGAATGCAGGTCACGTCGCCGGTGATGCGCTCGCGCGCGAGCTGCAGGAGCACGTGAAGCGCACGATCGCGCCGTACAAGTATCCACGCGCCGTGGAATTCGTACCCGAGCTGCCAAAAACGCCCACGGGCAAGCTGCAGCGTTACGTATTACGCGAACGTAATTAGCGCAGAGCATATGGGTCAGGCTGCATGCCTGACTCCTTTGCTGACTCTTCTTGCGTGTTCTCGTCCTATTCAACCGCATAGCGTTACGGCAGAATCGGCGCTCCCCAAGGATTGCTGGCGCAACGCGCCGTTGGATTCCCGTGACCAGAATGCAGCAGAAGCCGCGCGCGCGGCCGACATCGAAGTCTTCCTGTCCCTGGCTCAAGCTGCCGCGCAGCGGCTCGGGCCTGAACGTCGAAGACTTCCTGACGTTCCGCATGAACCGGCTGTCGAACGCGTTGCGCACCAACCTGACGAAGGCCTACCTGGAAGATTTCGAGCTGAGCCTGCCTGAGTGGCGGCTGCTCGCATTGGTTGCGCGGTTCTCGCCGCTGCGTTTCTCGGAAGTCACGGCTCGCAGCGGCATGGACAAAGGACAGGTGAGCCGCACGCTGCGTGTGATGGCCAAGCGCGGCCTGACGAAGATGAAGGTGATCCGCGATCGCGGCTCGCGTTCGGCGGAAGCGCTCGCTGCGCCGGTGATGGTGTCGATCACGGCAAAGGGGCGGGGGCTGTATCGCGCCGTGTTGCCCGTTGCGCGTCGCCGCCAGGCCGAAGTGTTGATGACGCTGAGCGAATCCGATCGCTACGCGCTCTACGCAACGCTCGACAAGCTGTTCCAGACCGTGGGACGCGGCGTGGCGGACGAAGACGGAGAATAAGTCGCGCCAATGAAGGCCCTCGACCTCACGCAAGGGCCGATCGCACGGACTCTCATCGCCTTCACGCTGCCGACGCTCGGCAGCAACGTGCTGCAGTCCCTGAATGCATCCGTCAACGCGATCTGGGTCGGTCATTTCCTGGGCGAAGCGCCGCTGACGGCCGCCACCAACGCCAACATGGTGCTGTTCCTGCTGATGGCAGCGGTGTTCGGCGTCGTCATGGCTACGGGCATCATGGTCGGCCAGAGCGTCGGGGCGCGCGATCTGGTGCAGGCCAAGCGCGTGGTCGGCAGCAGCGCCGTCTTCATCGTCGTGCTTTCGCTAGCGACCGCTATCATTGGCGCGCTGACGGCGGAGCCGATCCTGCGTCTGATGGGCACGCCGCCGGATGCCTTGCCGTTCGCGGTGAGCTATCTGCGCATCGTGTTCATCGCGACGCTGCCGATGTTCTTCTATCTGTACGTCGCCATGACCCTGCGCGGCGCCGGCGATGCCCGCACGCCGTTCATCTTCATGTTCATTTCGGTCGGCCTGGACGTGGCGCTCAACCCGTTGTTGATCTTCGGTCCGGGGCCGTTCCCGGCGCTCGGCATCCGCGGCGCGGCCATGGCAATGCTGATTTCGCAGACTTCGACGTTGCTGGCGATGATCGTGCTCCTGTACCGGCGCAAGCACTTCCTGATCATCCATCGCAACGAGCTGCATTTCCTGCGGCTCGATGTCGGCATCGTCAAAGTGCTGGTGTCGCGCGGCCTGCCGATGGGGCTGCAGATGCTGATCGTCTCGTCGTCGATGCTGACCGTGCTTGGACTGATCAACAGCTACGGCACCGACACCGCCGCTGCTTTTGGCGCGGCGGTGCAAGTGTGGACTTACGTGCAAATGCCGGTGTTCGCGGTCGGCGCGGCGGTGACCGCGATGGCGGCACAGAACATCGGCGCTGGCCGATGGGACCGCGTGACCAAGGCAACGTGGACCGGCGTAGGCATCAATGTCGCCATGACCGGCGTGCTGGTGCTGATCGTCACGATCTTCAACCACCAGGCGCTGGCGATCTTCCTGCCCGCAGGCAGCGCGGCGCTGCCGATCGCCGAGCACGCGAACATGATCGCACTGTGGTCGTTCCTGCTGTTCGGCGCGACGATCGTGCTGATCAGCGCGGTGCGCGCCACCGGTGCGGTCATGGGTCCGCTGCTGGTGGTCTTCGGTTCGTTGTGGCTGGCCCGCATCCCGTTCGCCTACGCGCTGGCGCCGCGCTGGGGCGAGGATGCGATCTGGTGGAGCTTCCCGGTGGGCTCCGTGGTGGGCGTGGTGCTCGGGACGCTGTATTACCGCTACGGCGACTGGCGCAAGGTTCAGCTCATGAGCGGCGTATCAAAACGGGCTCAACAACCCGCTGCCAGCGCCGAGGTGCGCACGGATCGCAGCGTTGAGAGTGTTGAGCAGTAGACAGGCGATCGTCATCGGCCCGACGCCGCCAGGGACCGGCGTGATCGCTCCCGCCCGCGCGAGTGCGCCCGCGTACTCGACGTCTCCGACCAGTCGCGTCTTGCCGCTGCCGTCATCGATGCGGTTGATGCCGACGTCGATCACGACGGCACCCGGTCGTATCCATTCGCCCGCGACCGCTTTCGGTCTGCCGATCGCCGCGACGAGGATTTCCGCTTCCGCGCACAAGCCGGGGAGGTCGCGACTGCGCGAGTGCGCGATCGTCACGGTGCAATCGTTCTGCAACAGCAGTTGCGCCATCGGCTTGCCGACGATGTTCGAACGGCCGATCACCAGCGCACGCTTGCCGGCCATCTGCGGCAGAACGTGCCGGATCAGGATCAAGCAGCCGAGCGGCGTGCACGGCACCGTCGCTTCCTGGCCGAGCGCGAGCCGACCGGCGTTGACTGCGTGAAAGCCATCGACATCTTTCGCAGGATCGATCGCCGCCAGCACCGCAGCGCTATCCACCGCCGGCGGCAGCGGCAGTTGCACGAGGATGCCGTGCACTTCGCGGCGCGAGTTCAGCTCCTGCACGAGCGAAATCAGCTGTGCGGTGCTCGTGGTCGCGGGCAGCCGATGATCGTAATGACGGATGCCCGCCGCCTCGGCTTGCTTGGTCTTGCTGCCGACGTAGACCTGGCTGGCGGGATCTTCGCCGACCAGCACGACCGCGAGCCCGGGCACGATCGACTGCTGCGCCAGGGTCGCGGTTCGCTCGGCGATGCGGCTGCGCAGGCGTTCGGCAACGGCTTTGCCGTCGATGACAGTGGCGGGCAAGGCGGCTACTCAGTGGTTGGAACTGGCAGGATTGTACAGGTCCCGATAGCGCTCTCTCAGCTGCGCTTTCTGCACCTTGCCCATCGCGTTGCGCGGCATCTCGCTCACGAACACGATGCGTTTCGGCAGCTTGTAGTTCGCCAGGCGCTGCTCGAGCGCCGCGCGCAAGGCGTCTTCATCGAGCGCCGCCCCTGCACGCGCGACGATCACTGCCGTCACCCCTTCGCCGAAGTCCGGATGCGGCACGCCGATGACGGCGCTTTCGGCCACGCCAGGCAACGCGTCCAGTTCCGTCTCGACTTCCACCGGGTACACGTTGTAACCGCCGCTGATGATCAGATCCTTGGCGCGCCCGACGATGAACAGATAGCCGTTGCGATCGAAGCGGCCGACGTCGCCCGTGATGAAGAAGCCATCGCGGCGAAATTCCGCCGCAGTTTTCTCCGGCATGCGCCAGTAGCCGCTGAACACGTTCGGTCCGCGCACTTCGATCATCCCCACGCTGCCGACTTCCGGCAGCGGCACACCCGATTCGGGATCGGCGATGCGAACTTCGACGCCCGGCAGGGGCGGTCCCACGGATCCAGGCACGCGCTCGCCGTCGTAGGGATTGGACGTGTTCATCAGCGTCTCGCTCATGCCGTACCGTTCCAGGATTGCGTGCCCGGTGCGCTCGCGAAACTCACGATGCGTCTCTGCCAGCAGCGGCGCTGAACCCGACACGAAGAAGCGAATGCTCGCGCAGCGTTCGCGCGTGAATGCCGAGTGCTGCAGCAGCCGCGTGTAGAACGTCGGCACGCCCATCATCACTGTCGCTTCGGGTAGCAAGCGGACCACTTCGTCGGCGTCGAACTTCGGCAGGAACAGCATGGAGCTGCCGGCGGCCAGCACGGTGTTGATCGCGACGAACAGTCCATGAACGTGAAAGATCGGCAGCGCGTGCAACAGCACGTCGCGCTCGGTAAAGCGCCACTCTTGCGCGAGCGTGATTGCGTTAGTGGCGAGATTGGCCCGCGTCAGCATCGCTCCCTTGGAGCGGCCAGTCGTGCCGGAGGTGTACAAGAGCGCCGCGAGATCTGCCTGTTTCATGTCGGCGCGCGTGCGAGCTGAGCCGGAGTGATCGCGCGCCAGCTCTGTCAGCGTCACGCCGCCGCGTCCGACGCCGACTGCGATCTTCGGATCTGCATCGCCCAGGAAGTACTCGACTTCTACGCTGGTGTACGCGGTGTTGAGCGGCACGAACACCGCACCCACGCGCAGGCACGCCAGATACAAGGCAATCGCGTCGGGAGATTTCTCGATCTGCGCGACGACTCGATCGCCCGCAGCCACGGCACGCTGCGTGAGGGCAGCGGCGATACCGTCGACGCGCTGGTTCATCGCGGCGTACGTCACGCGCTGGCCGTCAGCCGTGCGGAGAAACAAGCGATCGGAGTCGCGTTGCGCGAGCTCGTGGAGCCAGGCGGCGGGATCAGTATCGGGCGAGGCGTGCGATCGCATCGGCGGAGGATACCGCCAACGCCGAATCCGAGCGCGATCAGGAATTCCGGCCGCTCGCCGCCCGCTTCTCCTGGTACATGGCCTCGTCGGCGCGTGCGATGAATTCTTCGAGGTTCAGATCGGCGCGTCCGTCGACGAGCGTGGCGCCGATGCTGAGATCGACCTCGTACGAGCGCTGTCTGGACGCATTGAACTCGCGCAGATGTTCGCGCAGTCGCGAGCACAGCGTTTCCAGGTCGCGCTCGCTGTGCAGGTGAGCCAGCGCGACGAACTCGTCGCCACCCAGACGCGCGACGATGTCGGATCCGCGGAACGTGTTGCGCAGAACCTCCGCCGTATCGCGCAGCGCGTCGTCGCCGCTCAGATGGCCGAGCGTGTCGTTGATCTGCTTCAGGCCGTTCAGATCCATGAAGAACAGACCCAGAACGTGCTGCTCGCTGCGCGCGGTTTCCAGTGCCTGTCCGCCGAGCTCGAAAAAACCGCGACGGTTGTTGAGCTGCGTCAGCTCGTCGATCAGCGAGCGGTTCTCGGCACTGCGCCGCAGATGCTCCTCGCGCTCGCGTCGCTCGATATCGGCACGGTGCTTGTGGATCGCAACCTCGATGGCGCCGCGCAGGTCGGCTTCCTGGAACGGCTTGGTCAGATAGCCGAGCGGCCCGGTCATCACGGCGCGCTGCAGAGTCGCGGTGTCGCTGTGACCGGTCAGGAAGATCACGGGTACCGGCGCCTCCTCCTGGATTGCGCAGGCCGCTTCGATGCCGTCGATCTCGCCGCGCAGACCGACGTCCATGACCACGAGCTGCGGGTGCAGCTCGCGCGCCATTTCGATCGCCTGCGTGCCTTCGCTCGCGATGCCGCTGACGCGATAACCCAGGCGGGTCAGCGTGTCTTCCAGGTCGCGCGCGATCAGGCCTTCGTCCTCGACCAGGAGAATCGAAATCGGATCGGCCTCGGCACTGTCGGCGATCGCGAACAGCTTCTCGGGCTCCACGTTGACCAAAGGGGCCTCCGCACCTCGGGGGCAGACCCGTCGTAAACGCTCGAACGGGCGCGCCGGTTCGATCTGCGGGTCAGACCCCGGGACAAGCCTGCCGCCGGGCTTTTCGGTGCTCTACAATGCGCGCCCCCGCTGGACTTGTGACATTCGGACAGGCCGTAAGTCGTGGAAATACCTTATTCTGTAGGGAACTGGAGCCGCGAATTTGACATTGACCCCCAAAGCCCTCATCTGCGGCTCGGTGGCCTACGACACCATCATGGTGTTCGAAGGGCGCTTCAAGCAGCACATCCTCCCCGACAAGATTCACATGTTGAATGTGTCGTTCCTGGTGCCGCAGCTGCGGCGGGAATTCGGTGGTTGTGCCGGTAACATCGCCTACAACCTGCGGTTGCTGGGCGATGCCGGGTACCCGATGGCGACGGTCGGGCGGGATTTCGGGCCGTACGCGCAGTGGCTGCAGCGCGCCGGCGTGCCGACCGATCACATCAAGGTGCTCGACAGCGAGCACACCGCGCAAGGCTTCGTGACGACCGATCTCGATGACAATCAGATCTGGGCGTTTCATCCGGGCGCCATGGGCAGCTCGCACTTGAACCGCGTGCAGGACGCCGGAACTGTGACGATCGGCATCGTCGCACCGGACGGCCGCGACGGCATGGTGCAGCACGCCGCGCAGTTCGCGGCTGCAAAAGTGCGGTTCGTGTTCGATCCGGGCCAGGGTCTGCCGATGTTCGACGGCGAGGAGCTGCGAACCTTCATCGCACAGGCAACCTGGGTCGCGGTGAACGACTATGAATGGCAGGTGCTGCAGCAGAAGACCGGGTGGACGGCCGCCCAGGTGCTGGAGCGAGTGGAGGCATTGATCGTGACACGCGGCAGCGAAGGCTCCGTGATCCATACGCGCCAGGGCGAGATCCAAATCCCGTGTGCGAAGGCCGCGGCGGTGGTCGATCCGACCGGTTGCGGCGACGCGTATCGCGCCGGCCTCCTGCACGGCCTGTTGCACGGTTACGATTGGGAGACGACCGGGCGCATTGCTTCGCTGCTCGGCGCGATCAAGATCGAAGCACGCGGGACGCAGAATCACAGCTTCACGCGCGAGCAGTTCGCGCAGCGCTACCGCGAGGCTTTCGGCCAGAATTTGCACACTCGACAGATCAGGATTCACTCATGAGCAGCAGCAGCTTCCTCTTTACCTCCGAGTCGGTTTCGGAAGGCCACCCGGACAAGGTCGCGGACCAGATTTCCGACGCGATGCTCGACGCCTTCCTGGCGCAGGACAAATACGCGCGCGTCGCCGCGGAAACGCTCTGCACCACGGGCCTGGTCGTGCTCGCCGGCGAAGTCACGTCGAACGCGGTGGTCGACTACCAGGCGATCGCTCGCGACACGATCCAGCGGATCGGTTACGACAACAGCGAATACGGCATCGACTACAAGGGCTGCTCGGTCCTCGTTGCCTACGGCAAGCAGTCGCCCGACATCGCGCAGGGCGTGGATGAAGGCCGCGGCCTGAATCTCGACCAGGGCGCCGGCGACCAGGGCCTGATGTTCGGCTACGCGTGCGACGAGACGCCGGAGCTGATGCCGCTGCCGATCTTCCTCGCGCACCGGCTGGTGCAGCGTCAGGCGCAGCTGCGCAAGCAGGGCAAGCTCGCCTGGCTGCGTCCGGATGCGAAGTCGCAGGTCACTGTGAAATACGTCGATGGCCGGCCGAAAGAGATCGATACCGTCGTGCTGTCGACGCAGCATCATCCCGAGATCGAGCACAAGGATCTGCAACAGGCCGTGATCGAAGAGATCATCAAGCCGGTGCTGCCGAAGGACATGATGGGCAAGAAAGTGAACTACCTGGTCAATCCAACCGGTCGTTTCGTGATCGGTGGACCGCAGGGCGATTGCGGCCTCACCGGCCGCAAAATCATCGTCGACACGTACGGCGGCTCGGCTCCGCATGGCGGCGGCGCGTTCTCCGGCAAGGATCCGTCGAAGGTCGATCGCTCGGCCGCCTACGCCGCGCGCTACGTCGCGAAGAACATCGTCGCATCGGGCCTCGCGACCAGGGCGCAGGTGCAGGTTTCGTACGCGATCGGCGTGGCGAAGCCGACCAGCATCATGGTGACGACGTTCGGCACCGGAAAGATCTCCGACGACAAGCTCGAGGAGCTGGTCGCGAAGCATTTCGACCTGCGCCCGAAGGGCATCATCCAGATGCTCGACCTGCTGCGGCCGATTTACGGCAAGACCGCGGCGTACGGCCACTTCGGCCGTTCGGAGCCGGAATTTTCCTGGGAAAAGACCGACAAGGCCGACGCGCTTGCGGCAGACGCGGGCGTGAAGCGCGCCGCGAACGGTTGAGCGGATGTCAGGCTGAAGCCCGACCCACAATCGGAACCACTTATGTGGGTCAGGCTTTAGCCTGACTCCTATGTTCTGATAAACTTCGCAACTTCTCGCGCACCGAGGGGCGCTGCAGCAGGGCCAGGAGTTCATCCTCGCCGACTGTCAGGCTCGGTGCGCAATTGCCAACAACGGCAACGGCGCCCTCCTAAACTTTTTGAGTACAGGAGACTGAGCATGAGCGCAGTTGCTAACGTCGCTTCGAAGAACGATTTCCAGGTCGCCGACCTGTCGCTTGCCGATTGGGGTCGCAAGGAAATCCTGATCGCCGAGACCGAGATGCCGGGCCTGATGGCGATTCGCGAGGAATTCGCGAAATCGCAGCCGCTGAAAGGCGCGCGCATTACTGGCTCGCTGCACATGACGATCCAGACCGCGGTGCTGATCGAGACGCTGCAGGCGCTCGGCGCGCAGGTGCGCTGGGCCTCGTGCAACGTGTTCTCAACGCAGGATCACGCCGCCGCTGCAATCGCCGTGCGCGGCACCGCTGTGTTCGCGCACAAGGGCGAGTCGCTGGACCAGTACTGGGACTACACCCACCGCATTTTCGAATGGACTGATGGCGGTTACTCCAACCTGATCCTCGACGACGGCGGCGACGCCACGTTGTTGCTGCATCTCGGCGCGCGCGCCGAGACCGATGCCAGCGTCATTGCGAAGCCCGGCAGCGAAGAGGAAACCTCGCTGTTCAACTCGATCCGCGCCAAGCTCAAGGTTGACCCGAAGTGGTATTCGACGCGCCTCAAGCAGATCAAGGGCGTGAGCGAGGAGACCACGACCGGCGTGAAGCGCCTGTATCAGATGGCGAAAGACGGCGCGCTGGCGTTCCCGGCGATCAACGTCAACGACTCCGTGACCAAGAGCAAGTTCGACAACCTGTACGGCTGCCGCGAATCGCTCGTCGACGGCATCAAGCGTGCGACCGACGTGATGGTCGCGGGCAAGATCGCAGTCGTGTGCGGCTACGGCGACGTGGGCAAGGGCTCGGCGCAGGCGCTGCGTGCGCTGTCGGCGCAGGTGTGGATCACCGAGATCGATCCGATCTGCGCGCTGCAGGCGGCGATGGAAGGCTATCGCGTCGTGACGATGGATGATGCCGCCGACAAGGCCGACATCTTCGTGACCGCAACCGGCAATCTCCATGTGATCACGCACGAGCACATGAAGAAGATGAAGAACAACGCCATCGTCTGCAACATCGGCCACTTCGACAACGAGATCGATGTCGCGGCGCTGAAGCAGTACCAGTGGGAGAACATCAAGCCGCAGGTCGATCACGTGATCTTCCCGGACGGCAAGCGGATCATCCTGCTGGCCGAAGGCCGCCTGGTGAACCTCGGTTGCGGCACCGGTCATCCTTCGTACGTGATGAGCTCGTCGTTCGCGAACCAGACGCTGGCGCAGATCGAGCTGCACGTGAACAACTCGAAGTACCCGGTCGGCGTGTACGTGCTGCCGAAGCACCTCGACGAGAAGGTGGCGCGGCTGCAGCTCGCCAAGCTCGGCGCGAAGCTGACGCAGCTGAGCACCGATCAGGCCAAGTACATCGGTGTGGCGCAGGACGGTCCGTACAAAACCGACCAGTACCGCTACTGATCCTGATGACCGCGAAGATCATCGACGGCAAAGCCATTGCGGACCGCCTGCGCGCGGAGTATCGGCTGCGCATCGATGAGCTTCGTTCGCGTCATGGCGTGACGCCGGCACTCGCCGTCATTCTCGTCGGCGACAACCCGGCGTCGCGCTCGTACGTGCGCGGCAAGATCGCCGGCTGCAAGCAGGTCGGCATCCGCTCGGAGCTGATCGAGCTGCCGCTGAGCGTCAGCGAGACCGAGCTGCTCGCACGCATTCAGGCGCTGAACGAGGATCCGGCCATTCACGGCATCCTCGTGCAGCTGCCGTTGCCGCCGCAGATTCGCGTCGCGCGCGTCGTCGAGCAGATCTCGGTCGAGAAGGACGTCGACGGTTTCCATCTCTACAACATGGGCGGCCTGGTCACGGGCAACACGGTGTTCTCACCGTGTACGCCGTACGGCGTGCAGAAGATCCTGGAAATCGAGCAGATTCCGCTCGAAGGCCGCAACGTCGTGGTCGTCGGTGCGAGCAATCTCGTCGGCAAGCCGACGGCGCTGATGTTGATGCAGCAGGAAGCGACGGTGTCGATCTGCCACATCAAGACGCGCGATCTCGGTCAGTACACGCTGCTGGCAGATATTCTCGTCGTCGCCGCTGGCGTGCCGAATCTGATCGTGCCGCAGATGGTGCGGACCGGCGCAGTCGTGATCGACGTCGGCTTCAATCGGCTGCCGGACGGCCGCATCGTCGGCGACGTGGACTTCGATCGCGTGAAAGAGAAAGCGTCGTACATCACGCCGGTGCCCGGCGGCGTCGGTCAGATGACCGTCACCATGCTCCTGCACAACACGATCCTGTCTGCGGAGCGCGTTGCAAGCGGCAAGTTCGTCAGTCGGTTCTCAGTGGGTCAGGCTCTAGCCTGACTTCTCTCTGGTCCTACCGGATCTGATACTGGATCCGATAGATGTCCGCTCGGCCGCGCCCGCTCTCCTGCTCGGACGTGAAGTAGAGCACTCCCGGCTCATCCATCGAGATCGACGGCCCAAGCGTCCACGCTCCCTGTTTCTGCGAATTCACTGCCGCCGCCAAGCGCTCGCGCGGCGCGAAGTGACCTTTGCTGAACGCGGCGAAGTACAGCGCGACTTCGTCCTTTTCGAAATTGCCGGAGGTGTAGACGATGGAGTGGCCGTCGTGCAGGAACGTCGCGTCGAAGTCTTCGTCCGGCGTGTTCAGCGCCGCGAGGTTTTCGATCTTGCCCCAGCCTGCGCCGTGCCGATGCGCGATGAACAGGTCGTGCTTGCCGCGGCCGCCGTGGCCGTCGCTCGCGAACATGAGTCGCTTGCCGTCGGGCGACACGACCGGCGCCCATTCGTCGCCTGCCGAGTTGATCGTCGCGCCGAGATTCTTCGCTGCGCCGTAACTCCCGGTATCCCGGTCGAACGGCGCGAAGTAGATGTCGTCCTTACCGAAGCCGCCGTCGCGATTGGAGAAGAAGTAGACGCCGGAGCCATCCGGCGCGAACGAAGGATCGAAGTCGTTGGCCGTTGAATCGAACGACACTACGTGCGGCTTGCTCCAGCCGCTGGTGGAACGCTCGCTCTCGTAGATTTCCCAGCCGCCGACGCCATCGCTCCAGCCGATCGCACCCCACAGCATGCGTTTACCGTCGGGACTGAACGTGATGCGAACTTCGGATTTCGGTGTCGAGACCTGGTCGGGTAGCCACAACTGCGCGGGGCTGACGAGCAGCAGGGCACAAGCGAACGGTGCAATCTTGGAGCGTGCGGCTTTCATGGGCCGCTAGGTTAGCGTCAGCGGCCGCCCTCTGCGCGCCACTTTTGTTCGAGCCGTTGCGCATCCTCGTCCGATCGTGCTTTCACGCCGATCAGGATGGCGCCGTTGCGGACGGCTGTTTCGTATTCGTTGACGCGCTCCTGCGGAATGCCCCAATCCTTGAGCGCGCCGATGAGACCGCCGGCAAGGCCGACCGCACCGGCAGCGGTCAGTGCGATTGCAATAGGACCGGCGAACACCAGGCCCGGCACGAGCACTGCTGCGCCAACGGCAGCCAGAACCGGCGCGATGGTGCCGAACGTGCCGCCCGTCGGCCCGCCCAGGTCGGCGCCTTTCGTCGGCTGCTCTTTGCTCTCGGCGGCGTTGCTGCTGAGTTTGGGATGACGCGCATCGGCGAGCAGCCGGTCGCGCGTTGCATCCGAGCTCACGACATTGACGTCTTCATCCTTGTAGCCGAGTGCCAGTGCCGCGCGATAGGCGCGCTCGGCTGCGTCAGGACTGCGGAACAGCGCTGTCACGTACCGCGAGTCGACGGGCTTGGCGTCGGGATTGGATTGGGTAGCCATGCCCTTCCAACGCAAGCTCGCCCGCCTTCGTTCCTTCCGGCATCATGCGCAGCTTGCAAAATGGGGAGAACGTCCATGCACAGATTTCTCGCTTTCTGTTGCTTGCTCGGCTGCAGCGTTCACGCCGGGCTGGCTGCTGCAGCGGCCGAGCCGCCACCGCCGAAAGTGGCGCCGGCGCCGCCGCGCCAGGAAGGCGAGGGGCCTTACTCGCAACTCATCCTGCGCAACGCGACGGTGATCAACGGCACCGGCGCGCCGGCGTTCGGACCCGCCGATATCGTCATCGAAGGCAATCGCATCGTGCAGGTCATGTCGGTCGGTGCGCCGGGCGGCACGAAGGAAGATCCGAATCGTCCGAAGCTGAAAGCGAGCGGACGCGAAATCGATCTGCGTGGCAATTACGTGATGCCCGGGATCATCGACATGCACGGGCACATCGGCGGCGAAGAGCAGGGCGTGCCGGCGACGTACGTCTACAAGCTGTGGATGGGCCACGGCATCACGACGATCCGCGATCCGGGCTGCGGCAACGGCGTCGACTGGTGCGTCAGCGAGGAGAAGCGCAGCGAGCGCAACGAGATCACGGCACCGCGCATCTTCCCGTACGTGTTCTTCACGCCCGACCCGCCGATCACCAAGCCCGAAGACGGGCGGCGCTGGGTGCGCGAGATGAAGGCAAAGGGCGCGGTCGGCATGAAGTGTTTCGGCTATCGCCCCGATGTGCTCGAAGCGGTGTTCGACGAGTTGAAGAAGCAGGGCATGCGCAGCGCGTGTCATCACGCGCAGCTCGACGTCACTCGCGTCAATGTCCTCACGACTGCGCGCTGGGGTCTGACGACGATGGAGCATTGGTACGGACTGCCCGAGGCGCTGTTCGACGACCGCACTGTTCAGAACTATCCGCCGGCGTACAACTACAACAACGAAGCGGATCGCTTCGGTCAGGCCGGGCGCTTGTGGAAGCAGGCGGCGCCGCGCGGCAGCGAGAAGTACGAATCGGTGATCAAGGAGCTGCTCGGGCTGGATTTCACGCTCGATCCGACGTTCACGATCTATCTCGCGTCGCGCGATCTGATGCGTGCGCGCCGCGCCGATTGGCACGATGAGTACACGCTGCCGCAGCTGTGGGATTTCTATACGCCGAACCGGGACAACCACGGCAGCTTCTTCTTCGACTGGGGCACGGAGGACGAAGTGGCGTGGCGCGAGAACTATCAGCTGTGGATGGCATTCGTGAACGACTACAAGAATCGCGGCGGTCGCGTCACGGTCGGCTCGGACTCCGGCTTCATCTATCAGCTGTACGGCTTCGGTACGATTCAGGAGCTGGAGCTGCTGCGCGAAGCCGGCTTCCATCCGCTCGAAGTGCTGCGCTCCGCGACCATGTACGGCGCGCAGGCGCTCGGCGCGGCTGACCGCATCGGCACCGTCGAGCCCGGCAAGCTCGCCGACCTGGCGGTGCTCGAAGAGAATCCGCTCGCGAATCTCAAAGTGCTGTACGGCACCGGCCACATCCGCCTCGGCGACGACGGCAAAGCCCATCGCGTCGGCGGCGTGAAGTACACCATCAAGGACGGCATCATCTACGACGCCAGACGCCTGCTAGCCGACGTGCGCGCAATGGTCGCCGAAGAGAAGCGCAAGCGCGGCATCACCCAGCTCGCTCAGCCTTAGGACAGTGCCGGGGGAAGAATTCGGCTCATAACTCAGCAGCGCAGCAATTGCTGCTCTGCTGAGTTATAGGCTCACTTTTTGCCCCGGCACCGTCCGGTACGCGTACGCGGCGAGTTGCGAGCCGATGGCGCTGGCGACGAAGACGAGCTTGCGGTTGGCGGCGAGTTTGTGGAGCCAGTCGAAGGCGCCGCCGTCGATCAGCGGGATGTCGTCGCCGCTGACGCTGTTGGCGCTGATCATGAAGCGCAGGCCGTCGTAGTACTGTTTTTCCAGCGGTTCCAGCGCTACCGGCACGTCGGCGATCGAGTCGGCGATTCGCCGCGCCAGGGGTGCGCGCTGTTCGGTCGCGAGCAGACGCACGCGGCGGTTGGGGAAGCGATAGCCGTGCTGCTCCAGTCGCTCGAGCGCGTGCAGATGCGTGCGAATGTGATGTGTCAACGCATCGGTGAGGAACGCCTGGTCCTTGATCTCGTGCGCCGCACTGGTCATGCAGAACATGCGGAAGTGCGCGGCGAAGCCCGGCACCTTCGGTACTTCCTGTGCGCGGACGCAGCGGTGTGACGTGCAGAAGCGCACGACGCGCCTCGGATCTTCCCGCAGGCGTCGCGCACTCTCGAGCGCAAGCACGTTGGTCGGATCGGAAACCACTTCGGTCCCGCGGATAGTGGAGACGACGCGATTCTGCGTAGTCAGTGCGACGCTCGACGTCGAGCCGAGCGGCGCGAGCGGTGACAGTTCGACCGCTTCGAAGTCCACTGCTGCTGCAAGCAGATGCGAGTCGAGCTCGGCCAGCGTTCGTTGATCGATATACGAGAGCTGGACGAAGCGATCGCGCTCCCATTGGTCGGTGAGCGAGCGCGCAGTTCGTTGCTCGGCGCGCTCACGCAGAGCGCTCAGCAGCAACGACCAGACTTCCGACGCCGGCATGCCACGCGCGAGTGCGGCGTACGCGGCCTCGTCGACGCCTGCCGTTGCCCAGGAGTTGTCTTTCGTATCCATGACGGCTCATACCGTACACCGCCACGGATCCGAATTCATTCACGCACTGATCACGACCGACCCCGCCGAGCGCTTGGCCGGCCCGTGGTAGACGGCCTCGACGTTGTTGCCGTCGGGGTCGAGCAGAAAGGCGGCGAAGTATCCCGGGTGGTACTTCCGCTCGCCGGGTGCGCCGTTATCGCGACCGCCAGCCGCGAGACCGGCCTCATGGAAGCGCCGCACGGCATCCGGATCGCGAGCCTGAAACGCCAGGTGCACGTGCGTAGCCGAGGGCCGATCGTTGCCGAGCGCATCGATCCACAGTTCGTCGACTTGCAGATGAGTCTCGTCGTCGGCGTTGATCGTCTGGTCCAGCGCTCCGAGCACGGCGCGATAGAACCGCTTGCTGGCGGCGAGATCGCGGGCCCGGAGGTGGACGTGGTCGATGAGGCGACCAAGATGCCATTCAGGCATGGATGGGTCTCTACTGGTCTTCAGCCGTCATCATGCGATCGTGACCGGCCTGGACTTCGGCGGCGCTCAGCTTGCCGTCGTGATCCTTGTCCATCTTCTCGAACATCTTCTTCGCGCCGGCTTCGTGCTCGGCCGCGGAGATCGTGCCGTCACCGTCCGTGTCGATCATCTTGATCTTGGCAGCGGCGGACTTGTCGTGGTGCATCGAGTTGCCCTTGAGGCGGCTCGCATCCTGCGTGTCCGATTCACCGCTGCTGCCTCGCTGCGCAGTCGGCATGTCCTTGTGGGCGGCCTCCATTTCCTTGGCCGTCACGATGCCGTCGCCGTCCGCGTCCATCATCTCGAACATCTTCTTCGCGCCGGCCGCGTGCTCGGCGGCGGAAATGCTGCCGTCGCCGTCCGTATCCATCATCTTCACTTCGGCCTGGCCGGAGCCGCCGCCCGCGTAGGCGCCGGTCGCGAGTGCGAAGCCGCCGACTGCGCTCCACAGCATCTGATGAGGAATTTTCATGGCGTTCTCTCTCCGAATGATTACGGTACCCGCGCAACGCCATCGCGGTCGGAGTGGTTCCCGCACGTCAGCCGATCGCGTACCGGCTGCAGGAGTCGCCCTTAGCGCTTGCCCGCAAGCTCCTTGATCATCACGTACCAGTGCGTCAGCTCGCCGTAGAAAGAGTCGACCGGCAGACGTTCGTTGAGGCCGTGACTGAAGCTGTCGCTTGCCTTGATGAAGGAACCGGAGACGCCGTACGTGGGAATGCCCGCTGCACGATAGACCGCGCCATCGGTTGCCCACGGCACCATGCCCGGCACGACAGGAAGATCCGGATAGCGCGCGTGCGCCGCCTTGGTCAGTGCGGCGAGCACATCCTTGCGGAGCGGCGACGCGCCCGCCGGCGGCGTGCTGCCCAGAAAGCTCACTTGCACATTCTTGCCGGCAACCTGCTGCAGCGTCGCTTTGACCTCATCGACGCTCGTATCGGGGAAGATGCGACAGCTCAACGTGGCAGTCGCCGTCTGCGGCAAGGCGTTGGAAGCATGACCGCCGCGGAGCATCGTCGCGACGCACGTCGTGCGTGTCTTGCCGATTTCCGTCGGCACCTTCGCGATCTCGGCAGCAGCGGCTTCGTCGTGTGGATTCGCTGCGAAGCGCGTCATCGCTTCGCCGAGCGGTCCGGGCGTCACCGGACCCGTGGCCTTGAAGCTGCCGATCGTCCAGTCGTTGAACTTCACCGCAAAGCGATAGGCCTGCACAGCCTTGAGCGCATCGGCGAGCTCGTAGATTGCGTTGTCGGCGCGCGGCGCGGAGCTGTGGCCGCCGGGATTGCGCACGGTCAGCTCGTACGTCGCTGAGATCTTCTCGGCGCCGACGAAGCTCAGGTATTGCGGCTTGCCGGTCTGCTCATCGAGCTGACCGCCGCCGTCGTCGCTGTTCAGCGCGTACTCCGCGTCGATCAGTGCGCGATTCTTGTTCGCCAGGTCGGTCGCGGTGGTCATGCCGGTTTCTTCGTCGCCGCTGAACGCGATGATCAGGTCGCGCGTCGGCACGAACTTCTCGCGCCTCAGGCGCAGGAACGTGCTCGTCAGGATCGTGACGCCCTGCTTGTTGTCGAGCGTTCCGCGACCGAAGAAATAGCCGTTCTCCTCGATCAGCGTGAACGGATCGCGCTGCCATTCTTCCGGCTTCGCGGTGACCACATCCATGTGAGCGAGCAGCAGGATCGGTTTCTGACTGCCCCCTTTGCCGCGATAACGCACCACCAGCTCGGCGGTCTCGCCGACCGGCACGATGTGAATGTCTTCCTCGGGAAAACCCGCGGCCCGGAAGCGTTCGGCGAGGTACTGCGCCATCGCCGGCACCTGGCCGAGGCCTTCGGAAGTGCGGAACGAGATGACCTTCTGGAAGATTTCGCGCGCTTCCCTGCGAACCTCCTCGGGCGGCGCCGTGTCTTTGGCAGGAGCGCCGGCGGCGCCGAGGAGGGTGGCGAAAGCGAGGGCGGCGCTGATTGTTTTCATGGGCGGCAAGCCTATCGGCCTGCCGCGCACGCGGCAAGGATCAGCTGACGACGCGCAGCGCAGATTGCCTCGGCGCGCGTCTGCGCACCGACGAAGGCGTGTAGCCGAGGATGCGATGCATGTGGCGCGCGAGATGGCTCTGATGAGCGAAGCCCGTCGCGACCGCTACCTCCGCGATCGAGAACCGCTGGTTCCGCAGGAGCAGCTGCGCACGCTCGACCCGACGTCGCAGCACGTATTCGTAGACGGGCACGCCCGTCGAATTGCGGAACAGCGTCTTCAGGTGCGACACGCTCATCTGTGCGATCTCGGCGATTCCCGGCAACGACAGCTTGCTGGCGAGATTGTCTTCGATGTGTGCGATCACGCGCTCCAGCTTCGTATGCGAGAGGCCGCCGCGAATTTCACGCATCGGCAGCGAGCCGCGATAGTGCCGCTGCAACAGTCGCGCGGCGAGCGCGACGCCGAGACTGTCGCGCAGCAGCCGGCCGCCCGTCAGGTTCGAATCGATGTCGGCCTTGAGCGTCCAGCCGATGTGCTCGATCACCGGATCGCGCATCTGGAAGCGGTCGGCGATCTCGATGTCGTTGGGATCGCGATCGAGTTGCAGCGCCACGGCGCGCAGCAACTCGTCGGGCACGCACATGACGAGCGCCAGACCTTCCTGCTTCAGCTCCCAATACGAGGCCGTGCGTGCGGGAATGATGTCGAGGTCGCCGGCAACCTCACGTCCTTGACGGATCGTATTGCCACGCGTGCAGCGGACTTCCACCGAAGCGCCGAGATGCATGCACACCAGTGCGTGCGGCATCTCGGCGATCTCGGTGAGCCCCGCTGCGAAGGTGCTCACCCATGCCTTGATCTGCATGCAGCAGATTTACTGCCGCAGCGGGGTGACTACTCGCCTGATTCGGACTCGAATGTCAGGGGCCTGCGACGAGGCGCTCGAGCGTGCGTCGTGCCATCACGGCGTGACGCGTATCGCCGGCGAGGCCGGAAGTACCGAGCGTTACGCCGTAGAACACCGCCCAACCTTTCGCACGTCGCCACGTCGCAGCGCTGACGCCGTGGCATGCACGCATCGCGTTCTCGCGCGCTTTGCGATTGCCGAGATTCAGCCACAGTGTTGCGAGATCCGTCGCGCGATCGCCGCGAGTCATGTCGCCCCAATCGATCACCGCAGTGATCACGCCGTTGTCATCGACGAGCAGGTTGCCGCCGTGCAGGTCGCCGTGCAGCCACGTCGGCTCGACGTCGATCGGCGTCTCGATGGCATCCTCGTAAATGCGAACGATGGCGTCATTGAGCAGCGTCGTCTCCTGCTTCAAGCGACGGATCCGTTCCACGATCTGTTCGGCCCGTTCCCGCAGCGGCACGCCGCGATAGGGATTGAAGGGCGCGTCGGCCGGAGCGGGGCGATGGAGCGCGCAGAGAAACGCAGCAAGCCGCTCCGCTTGATCGGATCGAGGCTCGCTCAGATCGGCGTTGCGTCCGTGCAGCCACGGCACGACACTCCAGCGCGCCGGGTAGTTTTCGGCAGGCTCGCCGACGCGCACGGGCGCCGGCACAGCGATCGGCAACAGCGGTGCGAGCTGTGGCAGCCAGCGTTGCTCGTGCTCGATCAGCTTCGCGACTGCGACCCGCCGCGGCAGGCGCACGGCGAGTTTGTCGCCGAGCTTGAACATCGCGTTGTCCCAGCCCGAGTCCATCGACTGCAGCGGCAAGTGCGCGAGGTCCGGATGTTGTGCGCGCAGCAGCGAGCGGACCAACGTCTCGTCGATCTCGATGTCCGCTGCGGGCTTGCTGTGATGGGTGACTGGCGCGACCACCGCGCGGATTCTAACGCACGGCCGCGACGATGGTCGTTCGCACTGGCGTTGGCAGCGAGGTGGGTGCGTTGAAGTAGCGACTCTTCGCGACGAGCGGCAACAGCAGCTCCACGGTCGTGAAGCCCGCCGCGCGGAGCTTGTCCTCGATCTGCTCCGGCTCGAAGTAGCTCAGCCACGGCTCGCCCGCTTGCGCGGCCCGGTCCGCGACCCCTTGTGGCATGTTGCTGGTGGACGCGAACGTCAGCACGATCTCGCTGCCCGACGGAAACTCTGCGACCGAGCGCAACACCGCATCGATGGCGTCTTCGCGCAGATACATGGTGACGCCGAGCCAGGAAAAGAACGTGCGCTGCGTCGGCGAGATTGCATGACGCAGCAGTCCCTCGCGCACCGACTCGCGCTCGAAGTCGATGGTCGCAAACCCTGCATTCGGCGGCACCGTGAGCCCGGCCGCCGCGAGGTGCGAGCGCTTCAGTTCCTGCGTCCCGGCGTGATCGACTTCGAGGATGCGCAGATTCCGCGCCCACCCGGGCTGACGCACAGCGAACGTGTCGAGGCCGGCGCCGAGGATGACATATTGCGTCACGCCGCGAGCGACGGCGGCGGCGAGCCGGTCTTCGGCAAAGCGCGATCGCAAGACCATGTGCGCGCGCAGGGCTCGACTTTCAGGCGTTTGCGCGAGCGCGGCAGAGTCTCTGATCATTTGCTCGGCGCCCTGCCCGAGCACGGCGAGAGCCGTGGGATCGTCGAGAACTCGCGGCGGCGGATCCAGCAACTGATGCGCCGCGCGCATGTATGCGGTCGCGAGCGCGGTGCGGCTCGCCGTCTTCTGTGACATGCGTTCAGCTTGCTGGCATTGAACTG
>DATJIP010000091.1:0-10677 GCA_035493235.1 Steroidobacteraceae bacterium | reverse complement strand
AAGCCCGCCGAAACGGTGGACATGGTCTGGGTCGTCATCTTCGGCATCGCCTTCGTCGGCATGATCGTCGGCTTCCTGATCTATCTCTTCATGAGGAAGGAAGAGGAAGTCGAGCAGAAATAGTTCGCTCTCGCTGTCTTCCGAAACCCCGCCGCGGCGGGGTTTTTTGTTGCCCGCGATACACTACGTGCTTCGTAAGCGGTTAGCGGTTAACCGTTTACCGTTTACCGATTACCGTTAACGGGTGTTCCCATGTTCGATCTCAAAGACAAGGTCGCCCTGGTCACGGGCTCCACGCGCGGCATCGGCAAGGCCATCGCCGAGCAGATGGCGGGCGCCGGCGCGAAAGTCGTCGTGTCGAGCCGCAAGCTCGACGCCTGCGAAGAAGTCGTCGGCGCGATTCGCGACAAGGGCGGCGAAGCGTTCGCGCACGCCTGCAACATCGGTCGCAAGGAAGACCTGCAGGCGCTGGTCAACGCGACGATCCAGAAGTGGGGCGGCATCGACACGCTCATCTGCAACGCGGCCATCAATCCCTACTTCGGCCCCCTGGCCGGCATGGGCGACGACGCGTGGGACAAGATCATGGCCAGCAACGTCCGCAGCAACTTCTGGTTGTGCAACATGGTGCTGCCGCAGATGGCGGAGCGCGGCGGCGGCTCCATCGTGATCATCTCCTCGGTCGCAGGATTGCTTGGCACTCCCGTGATCGGTGCGTACGGCGTGTCCAAAGCCGCTGACATGGCGTTGGCTCGCAACCTCTGCGTGGAATGGGGCGCGAAGAATATTCGCGCCAACTGCATCGCTCCGGGCCTGGTGCGCACCGACTTCGCCAAGGCGCTCTGGGAAAATCCCAAGATCTACGAGCAGACGGTGCGGATCTATCCGCTCAAGCGCATCGGTGAGCCGGACGAAATCGCCGGCGCCGCGGTGTTCCTCGCCTCGCCCGCGGGCACGTTCATCACCGGCCAGACCATCGTCATCGACGGCGGTGGCATGGTGGGCCGCGGCGGCTGACTGAGAAAGTCGCGAACCCAGAGAAACGAACGAACCGAAGAAACAGAAAAAACAGTCATTCGGCGCCAGCTGCTAGCATTCCCGCATGCAGCTGCGCGCGCATGAACTTGCCGCGAACATCCACGGACATCGGGTCGCGGCCGTAGACGTCGACGCCGTGTGTCGCGGTCGCGTTCGTTACGCGCCGCTCAAATCGCTGTGGTTCCTCAGCATGCTCTGCGCGGCGCTGGTCGGCGGTGCATTCACCTTTTCGTGGACCGCTGTCGCGCTTTTCGTCTGCAGCACTGTGGCCGTGCTGCTGTTCGGTCACTCGCTCGGCAATCACCGCAAGCTGGTGCACGACAGCTTTCAGTGTCCGAAGTGGCTTGAGTACGCGCTGGTCTACTGCGGCGTACAAGTCGGTCTCGCGGGACCGATCGGTCTGCTGCGCCAGCATGAGCTGCGGGACTACGCGCAGCGTCTGCCGCGTTGTCACGACTATCTGCGTCACGGCCGCGCGCCGCTCGTCGATGCGTGGTGGCAACTCAACTGCGATCTGCAATTGGAGCGCCCGCCGCTCGTGCGCATCGAGCCGCGCATTTCGCAGGATCGCTTCTATCGCTTCCTCGAGCGCACGTGGATGGCGCAGCAGCTACCGCTGGCTGTCATCCTGTTCGCGTGCGGCGGCTGGGCATTCGTTTTCTGGGGTGTATGCGCGCGCATCGCCGCCGCAGTCTTCGGCCATTGGTTCATCGGGCATCTCGCGCACAACCACGGCGAGCTGGTGCGCGAAATCCGCGGCGCGGCAGTGCAGGGACGCAACGTCCGCTTCCTCTCGCTGCTGACGATGGGCGAATGCTGGCACAACAATCATCACGCGTTCCCAGGCTCGGCGCGGCTCGGACTGGCGCCGGACGAATGGGATCCCGGCTGGTGGGTGCTGCAGGCATTGCGACGCGCAGGGCTCGTGTGGGCAATCCGGCTGCCGGCAGGTGAAGCATGAACCCCGACGAGATCCGCATCACGCTGAAGCCGCAATGGTGGTGGCCGCTCGTGGCCGGCGTGCTGGTCGGTCTGATCCTGCGTGCTGTCTATTCGGGAAGGCCAGGCGATCTGTTCGAGACGATGTCGGGCTCCTTCGCGCTGCTCGCGCCCATTGCGGTCAGTGCCGTGAGTGTGTTCGTCGCCGAGCTCCGAGCACGACGCACCTGGGCCTACTACTTCTGGATGGGCGCGCTGGTCAACGTGCTGTTCGTGGTCGGCACCTTCCTCCTTCACATCGAAGGATTGATCTGCGTGATTCTCGCGGCGCCGCTGTTCGCCATCATCGGCGGCGTCGCTGGCTTGATCGTCGGAGCCGTGTTTCGAGGGACTCGCTGGATGCGGCAAGCGACCTATTGCTTCGCGCTGGCGCCGCTGGTGCTGGGTGTGTACGAGCACTACGTCCCGCTGCCGCAGACTGTGCACACGATCGAACGCACGATCACCATCGCCGCGCCGCGCACCGACGTTTGGGATCAGCTCATGACTGCGTCGGCAATCCGGCCGGATGAAATGGGCGATGGCTTGATGTATCGCATCGGCGTGCCGCTGCCGGAGTCGGCGCTCGCCGGAGAAATGCCGGACGGTTCTCTGGTCCGACAGATTCGCATGGGCAAAGGCATCCTGTTCGATCAGGTCGCGACCGACTGGGAGTGCTACCGCCGCGTGCGCTGGCAGTATCGCTTCACGTCGCAGTCTTTCCCGCCGCGCGCGCTCGACGATCACGTGCGGATTGGCGGCGAGTACTTCGACCTGCTCGATACGGAGTACTCGCTGCGCCCCCTGGGCACTCGCGCGACGATATTGCGCTTGTCGATGAGCTATCGCGTGAGCACGCGCTACAACTGGTACGCACAACCGGTCGCGGAGCTGTTCGTCAGCAACTTCGAGGAGACCGCGCTGCGCTTTTACGCACGTCGCGCAGAAGCGCAGGCGGGTCGGTTCTCAGGGAAGCGCTAGGTCGTTCCACAAACTGCCGAGGAACGTCGCTCCGTTCACGACGAACACAGCGTCGTCGTGCATCACTGTGTGCTTCGGGACGACGTAGGGTGGAACCGGAAACGGCGCCGTGCCGTCCGACTCTGCCGTCTTGATCACGCCCTTGAACTCGAGCTGCGGCGTGCCGCCATTCAGCCCCTGGATCTCGAACAGGTGCGAGCCCGAGTAGTTCCAGTCGAACGCGTTGGGAATGTCCTGCCGCGGCGTCTCAAACACGTCGATCGGCAACGCAAATCGCACGCGGTCAGCGGCGCGCGCGTAGAGCGTGAGCGCATGCGGATCGGTGGTCGCGTCGCTGCTCGAGCCGCGCCGGCCGAAGACGCGGCTGGCGATCGAGCGCGGTTGCAGGATGTCGTGGACGTCGAACAGCTCGACCTTCACTCCGTCGCGTAATCCGGTGGCATCGGTCTGGCCCCCGATCGCCAGCACGACTTCCGAACCCGCCGCGCCGAGCGGTTGCAGATAGGTCGACACGCCAGGGATTTCCAGCGTGCCGGCGATCACTGGATCCTCCGGGACGCTCATATCGATCACGTAGAGCGGATCGGTTACGCGCGCCGTGACCACGTACGCGCGATTGCCGAAGAAGCGCACCGCATGCACCTGCTCGCCGGGCTTGCCGATCGGCGCCGGGCGCAGCGGGTTCGGCAGGATCGAGACGGCCTGCATCTGGTTGCTGCCGACCTCGTGCACCGTGTACAGGCGATGCACAGAATTGCCGCTACTGACGGAGAACTGCGAAGTGAGAATGCGCAGATTGCCGTCGTGCTCGTCCATGAAGTACGACGGGTTCTGCCACGGCAGCGCACCGCCGACGATGCCGGTCGCGCGATAGCTGATGTCGCCGCCGTCCAGTGCAAACTTGTGCAGCACCGTGAACGTCGCCTCCGGAATCGAGAGGCCCTGACCGCCGACGTACAAGCTGTCGCGCGAAACATAGACGCCGTTGACGTCGGTGCTGATGCAGTTCACGTCGGTGACGCGACGCTGCGACAAACTCACGGCCGTAATGACCACGAGATCTGAATACGCATCGTTGCCCCCGAGGTCTGCTGGCAGCACGCAGTCACCGACGACCAGCAGCGGCCGCTTCACGCCGCCGTTCTCGCGAAAGCCCGGCAGCAGCTCTGCGGCCGAAGCGTTGCGGATGCGCCGCTCGTTGGCCCGCTTCTTCTCCTGCGTGTTCGCCGGCAGTTCGAAGCCCACGAGTCGCGGCCGATAGCTGTTCACGAGATACAGTGTGTCGCCGATCATGCGGCTGGCACGCAACCAACCGTCGATCTCGATCTGCCATGCTTGCGAGACACTCGCGGGATCGCGCACGTCGAGCAATTGAATGCGGGTGCGGTCGGGCTGCAGCGCTAGAAAGTCGATCGCGGGTCCGCCGATCCAGCCGCGAAAGTCCTGACTGACGGCAGCGAGAAACTCTGTCGCTCCCTGCGGCGAGGGCACCTGATAGAGCTGCGGCAACGAGGTCTGTTCGCCTGGCAGCGAAAACTCCGACACGATCTGCGTAGCGGCCATCGCGGGCTCAGTGCGTGCGACCGTGAGCACGTTGTGCGTGATTCCCGGTGTGGCCGGTGCGCTTTCCGGCCGCATGGCATAGATGTAGTGCCCGTCGTACTTCACGAGGTCCGCTTCGTCCACGCCGTCCACCTGAACGGTCGTGGCTGAGAAAGTGCCTTGCGGACTCGCGCTGGGCGCGGTGATGTCGGCAACGGCAGTGACTTGAGGCGCGCCGGCCAGCGACATCCGCAAACCGTTCCGCAACGCTCGCAGCAACTGCTCGTCGCTCTCTGCATAGCTCAAAGCTCCTTCGTGCGACGCCGCCATCCGCAGCGCCGAGTAATCGGTGTTGACGGGCTCCTCGCCCGCTCCGCCGCCGCCTGCGCCGCACGCGGCGAGACCGCCGCATATGACCAGTAGCTGAGCCACCAGCGCAGCTGTCTTCGTCCAGGGTGAAGTCATGATCTGCCGCTCCCTTTAGAGTTCGCGTATCCCCGTCGTGTCGGGGATACTAGGCAGCGCGCCGCGCACGATTCGTCGCAACTTTGTAAAGTGTGTGGGGGCGTACATACGCCGCGATGGGATTCATTACGGACTGATCACCGGGCGTACATTTGCGTAACAATTTGCTACCGCCGTCGAACAGGTCCGGGAGATGTGCTCTGGAACAATGCGGGCATTGCGTCCTTGCAGGCGCGCTTGCCTAGCGAGCAACACCATGAGCTTCATCGTCCGCACGACACTCGCACTCCTCGCAATCGCGGCCGCGATCGGCCCGCAGGCCGCAGGCGCGCAGACGCCCTGCAAAGCGCCTTCAGACGATTGCATCCCGGTCGGCGACCTGCGGGTCTCGCTGTCCTTCGGGTACGGCACGCGCACCAATCCCGTCGAGGGACGCGATGACATTCCGCTGTTCGTCATTCCGTACCTGAGCTACTACGGCAAGCGCTTCTTCCTCGAGAGCCTCGAGCCCGGCGTGACGCTGTATGAAAGCGACGCGCACACGTTCAACCTGATCGCGACGCCCGGCTACGACCGCGTGTTCTTCAGCCGTCACGATCCGCAGAACATCATCGTGCCGTTCGCCGCCTCGACACCGCCGGGCTTCGGCGGAGAGAAGGCCGACGAAGAGCAGACGTTCACGGTCGGGCAACGTCACACGACTTATTTCGCGGGACCGGAATGGCTGTTCCGTCACCGCCAGTTCATCGGCCAGGTGAGCGCGCTGTACGAATTCACCGGCCGTCACAAGGGTTACGAAGTGCGCGCAGCGGTGTCGCGAGCGCTGATCCAGTCGGAGCAGTCGCTCGTCATCAACGCCGGCCTGACCTGGAAGAGCGAGGCAACCGTCGACTATTTCTACGGCGTGAAAGATCTCTATCACCCCGACTCCGCGCTCAACCCGTTCGTCAAGCTGAGCTATTCGCTGCCGCTGTCGGAGCGCTGGACGCTCACCGCCTTCGTTCACTACGAATTTCTCGATGACACGATCGTCGACAGCCCGCTGGTTTCGGGCCGCGAGGTAGTCACTGCGTTTGCGGGCCTCAACTTCAAAGTGCTGTAAAGCTGCGCTTGCGAGTGTCCTGCTGCTGTCGGTACAAGCCGCGGCCGCCGCGGATGATGCGTCGCGCCCTCCCGTCGACCTCAAAGTGCGGCCGCGTGTGTGCACGCTTGCCGGCGACGCAGCGACTTGCAACACGACCGTGCACGCTCAATGGCGCTCGCCGCGCAACGAATCGCTCTGCCTGCTGATCGTCGACCGTCCGGAAGTCCGGCAGTGCTGGGAAGATCACAAAGAAGGCGTCTATAGCGTGGAAGTCTCGTTCAGCGAAGATCTGGTCATCGAGCTGCGCGACCCGGAGCTCGATCGCGTGCTGGCCTCGCAGGCGATTGCCGTCATCCGTCAGGCGCTGCAGCTCCGTCACAAGCGGCGTCCGCCCTGGAACATCTTCTGATGGCAGTCACTGCAGTGAATCCCGCGCCGCTCGTCCTGCTCGTCGAAGACGATCTGCGTCTTGCCGAGCTCGTGCGCACGTATCTGCAGGGCAACGGCTTTCGCGTCGTCGTCGAGCATCGCGGCGATCGCGTGGTCGAGCACCTGCAGAGCACTGCGCCGGACCTCGTCGTGCTCGATCTGAATTTGCCGGGCCGCGACGGCTTCGCCGTCTGCAAAGAGCTTCGTGCGGCGTCGACGCTGCCGATCCTCATCGTCACGGCGCGCGACAACGACATCGACCACGTCGTGGGCCTGGAGCTCGGCGCCGACGATTACGTGGTGAAGCCGGTCGAACCGCGTGTGCTGGTCGCGCGCATTCACGCGCTCTTGCGGCGGGCGCGGGCTGCGACTCAGATCGAGCCGCGAGTCCTGCGGTTCGGCGAGCTGACGATCAACGCCACCGCCCGCTCGGTCACTGTCGGCGGCAGCGAAGTTACGCTGTCGGGCAACGAGTTCGACCTGCTGTTCCATCTCGCGTGTCACGCCGGCGAGATCCAGTCGCGCGAGACGCTCTACGTGCAGCTCTACAAGCGCGAGTACGACGGGCTCGATCGCACGCTCGATGTCCGCATCTCACATTTGCGCAAGAAGCTCGGCGACGCGGGCGGGACGGATCGCATCCGCACCGTGTGGGGCCGCGGCTACTTGTTCTCGGCCGACGCCTGAGCATGACCCGGCATTTCTTCACGCTGTACCTGTCGATAGTGGTCGTGCTCGCCGCGGTCAGCTGGGGACAGGATCGTTTGTGGCGTTCGTACGGCGGCGTGGAGGCGAGCGAGCTGCCGCAGGCTGGCGTGCTCGCAATCATTCGCCGACAACTGCAGGCAGTACCGAACTCGCAGCGAGTGGCGTTCGTGGCCAAGGTGGCGCGCGATACCGGGCTCGACCTCGATCTCCTGGAGCAGCAGGACGTCGCCGGTGCCGGCGAGATCCCCGGGCTCGCGCGTGGCAAGCCGGTGCTGATGAGCGGGACCGACGGGCGTGCGTGGCTCCTGCAGCGCCTCGAACAGGATGGCCGCGTGCTCGCTTTCCGCTTCGAGAACGATTCGCCGCGACGGCTGCCCGACTGGCTGCTGGCGTTCGTGTTCTACGCTGCCATCGCGCTCGTCATCATGGTGTGGCTGTGGCCGATGACACGCGACCTGCGCTCGCTCGAACGCTCGACCGTGCGGTTCGGCGATCGCAACTGGAGCTTCGACAACCGGATCGCGACACGCTCGCCGGTCTATCCGCTGGCCGAAGCATTCCGACGTATGGCCGCGCGCATCGACGGACTGATCGGCTCGCACAAGGACATGTCGAACGCGCTGTCGCACGAGATCAAGACGCCGCTCGCGCGCATGCGCTTCGAGATCGAGCTGGCGCGCGTTGCGGCGGATCGCGAGGCGCTGCAGCGCCATCTCGATCACTTGAACACGGATGTCACCGAGCTCAACTCGTTCGTGACTGCGACGCTGGAATATGCGGTGCTCGAACGCGCAGAGATGTCGCTCAACATCGCCCCGCACGACTTCACGACGATCGTGCCCGCAGTGACCGAGTCGGTGAAGCGCGGCGCGCGTGCGGGCCTGAACATCCAGTACGAGGTGGACCGCGACGCGAAGACGGTCGTGTGCGACGTGCACCTGATGGAGACGGTGCTGCGCAACCTCCTCTACAACGCCATCCGTCATGCGAATCGCCAGATTCGCGTAACCTTCGCGCTCGTCGCGCAACAGCGCTATCGACTGTGCGTCGAGGACGATGGGCCCGGCATCGCCGAAGCTGATCGCGAGCGCGTATTCGGCTCGTTCGTGCAGCTCGGGCGACCGACGGGCGAGAAAACCGGCTTCGGCCTCGGGCTCGCAATCGTCAAGCGGATCGTCGAATGGCACGGCGGCAGCGCGCACGTCGAGTCGTCGGCGCTCGGCGGCGCACGCTTCGTTGTAGACTGGCGCGCACGATGAGCTTCACGACACGCATGGTCTGCGCCTGTATGTTGTCCTTCGCGACGTTCGTCGCGTGCGCGCAAGACAAGCACGCTGTTGCTGCCATCGTCGGCACCTGGAAGGTCGTTACATACGAGGATCGCGCCGAGGGTAAGCCTGTGCGATATCCCTACGGCGAGAAGCCGAGCGGCCAGCTCATGTACGACGCGACCGGCCACATGTCGATCCAGCTGATGAAGGTGCCGCATCCCAAGGTCGCCTCGGGCGCCGAGGAGAAAGTGACGCCGCAGGAGAAGGCCGCGCTGTACGACGCATACACCGCTTACTTCGGCACCTACAGCGTCGACACCAAACGCAGCGTCGTGACCCATCATGTCGAAGGTGACCTGTCTGATGTCTTCGTCGGCACGGACCAGGAGCGTCCGTTCGAGCTCTCGGGCGATCGGCTGATCCTGCGGCCGAAGTGGACTGAGGACGGCAGACAGTGGACGGGGCTGCGCGTGTTCGAACGCGCGAAGTAGCTCTCAGCGCTGCAGCCGCTCGAAGCGCTTCAGGATCTTCTTCAGCTCGCCGGTATCGATCGCCGGCACGGTCTTGCCATTCACGCCGGTCATCGTTTCGGCGGCGACCAGCGCGTTGACGATGCTTTCCTCGACGCTCTGCACAGTCGCGAGGAACAACGGATTGAGTTGACCGTTGGCCAGCGTGCGCAGCTCGAAACTCTGAACCTGATTCGCCGCGGCGTTCGCGGTCGAGAACGCGATGAACAGATCGCCCGATCCGTCACCGGAGTAACTGCCATTGCGCGCGAGTCCGAGCGACGCGCGCCGGGCGAGCCGCTTCAACTGCTGCGGCAAGAGCGGCGCATCGGTCGCAACGACGATGATGATCGAGCCATGGTCCGGCGCCTCCGGCGTCAGCGGCATGAACTTGCCGACCGGCACACCGGCGATGCGCAACTCGCTGCGCACTCCGTAGTTCGCCTGCACGAGAACACCGATCGTATAGCGCTGTCCCGCGATCTCCACGACCCGCGAGCTCGTGCCCGTGCCGCATTTGAACTCGTGACAGATCATCGCCGTCCCGCCGCCCACATTGCCTTCGGCGAGCGCTCCGCCCTTCGCGCTGTCCAACGCGGCGAAGACGTGCTCCGGCTTGACGTGAAAGCCGTTCGCGTCGCTCAGGTCGCCGTCCCACGTCTCGGCGACGACGGGCAACGACCACCAGTAGCCGCTCGGATCGGGCTTGCCTTGCTTGATGCGCCACGCGATCACGGCATCGCGCACCGTGCCGACGCTGTGCGTGCCGGTGATGGCGACCGGTCCTTCGAGAAAGCCCGATTCCTCGATCCAGTGCGTGCCGGTCATCTCGCCATTGCCGTTGAGGCTGAACACACCCGCGAACACCGGCTTGTCGATCGTCGCGCGACCGCGCGGGAGGATCACCGTGACGCCAGTACGCACGGCGTGCTCGCCAGCTCCGGAAATCAGAGTGGTGTAGCCGACGGTGACGGGTGCGACATCGGTGATAGCGTTGAGCTGACCTGGAGTGCCGTCGAACGGAATGCCGAGTTCGCGCGCGCGCGGTTTTGCATTGACGCCGGGCGCACAGATGAACGAGCACAGGATGAGCGCCAAGCAGGTGTGCAAGACCGATCTCATCGGTCGAGCACCCACGCAGTCGTGACGATCAAGTCAGGTCGTCCTGTGACAGGCACGATCTGGCGCATCTGTCGCTGCTCCCGGCCCAGCAACTCGACCTCGCCATGCAGCTCGCCGACAGTCTCCTGCTTCTTGGCCTTCGAGCCGGGCATTGTCGAGGTGATGGCATGCGCGCGCAGCACGTAGGCGACCTGTTGCCGTTTCATGGAATCGTTCGTCAGAAGGAAGTCCACTGCGCAGTGCAGTTGCCCGCAATGCCAGCGCTGCGTATCGGCCGATACGCCCTCGTGACCGCAGGCAGCCAGAAGGGCGCATATCACGACCAGCAGCGGCTTCATGCCGGCGATCATATCAGCGAAGAGTCAGGCTTCAGCCTGACCCACACCGGCAGCAAACCTCAGCTCGAAACTGTGGGTCAGGCTTCAGCCTGACTTCTGTCTCGGCACGAAGAAGAAGTCGCCGACCTCGTGGCCAGCGCCCTTGATCGACTTGAACTCCGGCGTCTGCACGAACTTGTTCTTCGCGGCCGCGACTTCCACACGCTTGCGGA
>DATJIP010000090.1:0-29958 GCA_035493235.1 Steroidobacteraceae bacterium | reverse complement strand
CGAGGAGCTGCTGTATCGGCTGTCGCGGCGCGAGTTCGACTACACCGTCGCGGACTCGAACGAGTTTGCGATCGGCCGCGCTTTTCATCCGGAGATCCGCGTCGCTTTCGACCTGTCGCAGGGCAAGTCGCTCGCGTGGGTCGTCGATACGCGGGACGCAAGCCTGCTGCGACGCGTGACCGCCTTTTACTCGTCCCTGAGCGCCGAAGGCCGCCTCGCGCAGATCCTCGACACGTACTACGGCGACAGCGACCGCTTCGACTACATCCAGTCGCGCGTATTCATGGAGCACATCGAGACGCGGCTGCCGCGCTACCGCCACTGGTTCCGGGAAGCTGCCACGGAAGTCGGCGTTGACTGGCGATTGCTCGCGGCCGTCGGCTACCAGGAATCGCAATGGGATCCGGGCGCGACGTCGCACACCGGCGTGCGTGGCCTGATGATGCTCACCGAGGAGACCGCGCGCGCGTTGAACGTGCCGGACCGGCTCGATCCGCGCGGCAGCATCTTCGGCGGCGCCCGCTATTTCGTGTGGCTGCGCAATCAGATCCCGAAACGCATCCTGGAGCCGGATCGCACGTGGTTCACGCTGGCCGCGTACAACGTCGGCGTCGGGCATCTGGAAGACGCACGCATCTTGACCCAGATGCACGGCAAGAATCCCGACGCGTGGAGCGACGTGCGTGAGTATCTGCCGCTGCTGACGCAGGCGAAGTGGTACACGCGCGTGAAGCGCGGCTACGCGCGCGGCTGGGAGCCAGTGCGCTTCGTCGAGAACATTCGCGGCTACATCGACATTCTGGATTGGGTCGCGACCGACACGCGACCGACTTCCGCGGCAGCGTCATCGCCCGAGATTACGGCGCATGCGACGACGCCATAGCAGGATTCTCCAAGTTCCCTGGCGTCCGCGGCGCTAGCCTTCGCCCAAGGGTTGGAGTAGGAGCGTGCAATGGCTGCAGTCCACGTCGAAACGCGAATTCGTGCCTCCGCGCAGCAGGTCTGGCAAGCGCTGGCCGCGACTGGCGAGGCGCATCGGGCATTTGCCGGCGTCCTGAAGGATTGCCGGCTGGAGAGCGAGGACCTGCGCATCGCGACGTTCGCGAACGGGATGGTGGTCACGGAGCGAATCGTCAGCGTCGAGCCGGAGCGCATGCGATTCGCCTACTCGGTGCTCGAGAAGTTCGTGCATCACAGCGCGACGATGCAGGTCGTCGCACGCGGCGCCAATGAATGCGATTTCGTATGGATTGCGGATGTCCTGCCGCACGCGGCGGCGGCATCGATCACGCCGCTGATGGAGCAGGGCGCCAAAGCCCTGCGAGCTGTAATGGAGCGCAAGGCCGTGGGTCAGGCTTCAGCCTGACTTTCATTTCTTCTTCGGCGCCACTTTCTCGGCATAGGTCCGCGCGAACTCTTCCGCGAACAGCGTCGGCAACCCGCCTTCGCCGCGCTGATTCAGCACCTGATAGAACTCCGTGTAGAGATCCCAGTACTTCATCTTGTTGGTCGCGCCGAGCAGCGGCCCCCGCTTCAGGCCGCGATCGAATCGCTCCTGCAATTCGCCGGGCTCGATGCGATTCATCACTTCGTCGATTGCCGCCTGGATTGCGCCGGACAGCGCAGCCTGGTGCGTACGGATGTCCGCAAACGTTTCGCGAATCGCGTCGATCGGTCCGAGATAGCGGCTGCTATGCGGATCCAGCAGCTTCAGCACTGCCTCGTCGACGCTCGGCGAGAATTTCAGCGGATTGTTCTCACCAGGCTGGATCGTGGTCTGATTCAGGCGCATCCGGCTCTTTACGTCGGAGCGCGCTTTGAGCGACTCCATCAGGCCGAGCACGGTCTCGCGCACCATCTGACCTGCCAGCGTCAGCAACGCATTCTGCTGGTCGATGGGCAGGCTCGCAGGATCGATGCCCGCGCCACGGCAGAACGCTTCCAAGCCAACCGGCGCTTCCGCGCTGCCGTTTTCCACGCGCTTCGGGGCCGGGGCCGGACGTTCCGGCTCGGGTGCCTTCTCGAGCTGCTTGGCCAGCGCTGCGGGGGAGGTGAGCGCTGCCAGTTTTTTGCGATCGTACGGCCGCGTCTGCATGTGCCAGTCATCAGCCTTGCGCGGCTCTTCCACCACCTTGGGCGGAGGTTCTGGCCTGCGCGGACGCGCGACAGTCTTGTGCTCACCGCTGTCACCGAGGAGCGAAGCAAACGCAGTCTTCGGTGCTTTGACGGGTGCGGGCGCGGCGGGGATCGGACCCATCGCCTTGAGATCGTCCGAATCGAGCGCCAGCGCGCTCTCGAGATCGAGCGGCGATGAGGACGACGAGGGTGCGCGCAGCGGCGGCGGCATTGCCGGAGCCGGCGCGATCGCGGAATCGCTGAGCAGGTCGGTGAGGTCGAGCTCCTCGCCGAGATCGCCGTCGGTCGCCCGGTGATGCGTCTTCACGTTCGACTTGTTACGCACGCGCGGCGGCGCTGGGATCTGGCCGCTGTCGTCGGCCGCAAAATCGTTGCGCTCGTCGATGCTGACCAGCACCTCGTAGTCGCCGAGCCGCAGGCGGTCGCCGTCCTGCAGCCGATAGGCGCCCTCAAGCGACGCGGGCGTGTCCGAGCCGTTGATGAACACGCCGTTGGTGCTGGTGTCCTCCAGGACCCACTGGCCGGCCCGGAAGTCGACCTTGCAGTGGTGGCTGGAGACGTAGCGGTCCGGGTCCGGGAGGATCCAGTCGTTGTCCTGCGCCCGGCCGATCTTGCCGCCGGTGACGCCGAACAGCCGCGAGCTGCGCTTGCCGAGCGCCTTGTAGTGATCGCTGATGACTCGAAGTTTCAGTGCCATGGATCGAATCGACGCAAGCTCGGGTCCCACACAGATTATGGATAATATGGGGCGCAGCGTACCAACCCGCCCCGGAACCCAGATGGCAGCCAGTCACATTTTCAAGGTCGTTTTCGTTAACCAGGGCAAGGTCTACGAGATCTATGCCCGCAAGGTCAGCCACGGTTCTCTGTTCGGCTTCATCGAGGTCGAGGAGCTGGTGTTCGGCGAGCGCTCGGCGGTCGTCGTCGACCCTTCCGAAGAGAAGGTGAAAGCTGAATTCGAAGGGGTAAAACGCACGTATTTACCGCTGCACTCGGTGCTGCGCGTCGACGAAGTGCGACAGCAGGGCGTGAGCAAGGTCAGCACCTTCGAAGGCTCGAACGTGACGCCGTTTCCGGTGCCGTTGTATACGCCCGGAGACAAGAAATAGGGGGTCCTTTCCGCTATCATTCGGCCCCGTTCACGCACTCGCCCCAAGATGCTGATACTGCCCGGCGCATCCGCACTCTCCGACTTCCGAACAACGAGACTCCTCGCCGCGGTCACGGCTCGCGGCCACGCCGTCCAGACCTTAACCGCCCGCTTCGTCCATTTTGTGCAGTCGCGTCGCGACCTCAGCAACGAGGAACGGCGGGTCCTGGCGGCGCTGCTGACCTACGGTCCCCGGTCTGATGATGGCGCCAATGCCGCCGCGCTCCCGACGGACGGACTCATCGTCGTCGTCCCGCGCCCAGGCACGATCTCGCCCTGGTCGAGCAAGTCCACTGACATCGCCCACGTCTGCGGTCTCGACGCAATCGAGCGCATCGAGCGCGGAATCGCCTACGAGCTGCGCGGCGCAAGCAAGCTGACGCGTGAGCAGCTCGGCACGATTGCGCCGGCGCTGTACGACCGCATGACCGAAGCGGCGATCCTCTCGCTCGATGATGCCGCTCAGCTGTTCGTGCATGAGCGACCGCGGCCGGTCAGAACGATCGGGCGGGGGCGCGCGTCGCTCGTCGAGGCGAATCAGACTCTCGGTCTCGCGCTGTCCGACGACGAGATCGACTATCTCGTTGCGAATTTCGCAAGGCTCGAGCGCGATCCGACCGACGTCGAGCTGATGATGTTCGCGCAGGCGAACTCGGAGCACTGTCGCCACAAGATTTTCAACGCGGACTGGGTCATCGACGGCGAGCGCCAGCCGAAGTCGCTGTTCGCGATGATCAAGAACACGTATGCGCGTAATTCGCGCGGGGTTCTGTCGGCGTATCGCGATAACGCTGCGGTGATGGAGGGCGCGCAGGGCGAGCGCTGGTTCGCCGACGTGGACAGCCACGTCTACGCACGCAATGTCGAGCCGATCGACATCCTCATGAAGGTCGAGACGCACAATCATCCGACGGCGATCTCGCCGTTCCCGGGTGCGGCGACCGGCGCGGGCGGCGAGATTCGCGACGAAGGTGCGACCGGTCGCGGCGGCAAGCCGAAGGCGGGGCTCGCGGGCTTCTCGGTTTCGCACCTGCGCATTCCCGGCTTCGAGCAGCCGTGGGAGCGCGACTATGGCCGGCCGGGACGCATCGCCTCGGCGCTCGACATCATGATCGAAGGTCCGATCGGTGCCGCCGCGTTCAACAACGAATTCGGCCGGCCGAACATCCTCGGTTATTTCCGTACGTTCGAGACCGAGCTCGAATCTGGCCGGGAATTCAACGTGCGCGCCGCGCTCCGGGGTTATCACAAGCCGATCATGATCGCGGGCGGACTCGGCAACGTGCGGCGCATGCACGTCGAGAAATCCGACGTGCCCGCGGGCGCGAAAGTCGTGGTGCTCGGCGGTCCGGCGATGCTGATCGGGCTCGGCGGCGGCGCGGCCTCTTCGGTCGGCAGCGGCGCGAGCGCAGAAGATCTCGACTTCGCCTCGGTCCAGCGCGGCAACCCGGAAATTCAGCGTCGTGCGCAGGAAGTCATCGATCAGTGCTGGGCGCTCGGCGAGGCGAATCCGATCCTGCTGATCCACGACGTCGGTGCCGGCGGCTTGTCGAACGCCATTCCAGAATCCATTGCGCACAGTCATCGCGGCGGCCGCATCGATCTGCGCGCAGTGCCATCGGTCGAGCCCGGGATGTCGCCGGTCGAGATCTGGTGCAACGAAGCGCAGGAGCGCTACGTGCTGGTCATCGCGCCCGATCAGATCGAGCGCTTCACTGCCTTGTGCGAGCGCGAGCGTTGCCCATTCGCCGTCGTTGGCGACACGACGGACGACGGCTGGCTCGAAGTCGCGGATCCGCAGTTCAAGAACTCGCCGGTCGACGTGCCGCTCGACGTCATCCTCGGCAAGCCGCCGAAGATGCTGCGCGACGTGCGCCGCGTGCCGGCACTCTCGGACGGCTTCGATGCGACACGCGTCGATGTCGTCGAAGCTGCGTACCGGTTGCTGCGCTTTCCCGCGATCGCGGACAAGACGTTCCTCATCACGATCGGCGATCGCACGGTCGGCGGCATGATCAGTCGCGATCCGCTGGTGGGGCCGTGGCAGGTGCCGGTTAGCGACGTCGCGGTGACGTTGAGCAACTACACCTCGCACACCGGCGAGGCGATGGCGATGGGCGAGCGCACGCCGCTCGCGCTGCTCGATGCGCCGGCGTCCGGCCGTATGGCCGTCGCGGAAGCGCTGACCAACATTGCGGCTGCCGATATCGGTGCGATCTCCGATGTGCGTTTGTCGGCGAACTGGATGGCCGCGTGCGGCGAGCCGGGCGAGGACGCGGATCTGTATGCGACGGTGAAAGCAGTGGGCGAGGAGTTCTGTCCGGCGCTCGGCATCACGATTCCGGTCGGCAAGGATTCGCTGTCGATGAAGACCAGCTGGAACCAGGGCGGTCGCGCGCGCAAGATGGTTGCGCCGCTGTCACTGATCATTTCGGCATTCGCTCCCGTGCGCGACGTGCGACGCACGCTGACGCCGCAGCTGCGGACCGACCGCGGTGAAACTTCGCTGCTGTTGATCGATCTGGGCGGCGGACGCAACAGGCTCGGCGGTTCGTGTCTCGCGCAGGTGTACGGCAGCCTGGGCCGCGATGCACCTGACTGCGACGATCCGGCGCGCCTCGCTGGATTCTTTGCGGCGATCGCAGAGTTGCGCGCGGCAGGCCTGGCGCTCGCGTATCACGATCGCTCGGACGGTGGATTGTTCGCGACGGTGGCCGAGATGGCTTTCGCCGGTCGTTGCGGTGTCGAGCTCGATCTCCCCGCTGACGCGGGCTCAGTCGCGGCGGCGCTGTTCAGCGAGGAGCTGGGCGCGGTGCTGCAGATTCGCACGAGCGACGCGCAGGCCGTGCGCCAAGTGCTCGAACGTCACGGGCTCGCTCGCTTCGCGAGCGGGATCGGTCGCGTGACGAACGCGGACCGCGTGACTATTCGCACCGGCGGCAAGGTTGTGCTCGATGAAGCGCGCACCTCGTTGCGTCGCGCATGGTCGGACACCAGCTTCCGCCTGGTCGAGCTGCGCGACAACCCGCAGTGCGCGCGCGAGCAATTCGCTGCGGCGCTGGAGCCGAACGATCCTGGCTTGAATGTGCGACTGACGTATCAGCCGCAGGAAGACATTGCAGCGCCGTACATCGCGAAAGGCGCGCGGCCGAAGGTCGCGATCCTGCGCGAGCAGGGCGTCAACAGTCACGTCGAAATGGCGGCGGCGTTCCATCGCGCGGGCTTCACGGCGTACGACGTGCACATGACCGATCTGTTCGAGCGCCGCCACGACCTCGCTGATTTCCGCGGCCTCGTGGTGTGCGGCGGCTTCTCGTACGGCGACGTGCTCGGCGCCGGCGAGGGCTGGGCGAAGTCGATCCTGTTCCACTCGCGCCTGCGCGACGAGTTCAGTGCCTACTTCGCGCGGCCGGATGCGTTCACGCTCGGCGTGTGCAACGGCTGCCAGATGATGTCGGCGCTGCGCGAGATCATTCCGGGCACGCAGCACTGGCCGCGCTTCGTGCGCAACCGGTCCGAGCAATTCGAGGGGCGGCTGAGCCTGGTCGAGGTCGTCGAATCGCCGTCGCTGTTCTTCGCCGGTATGGCCGGATCGAGAATGCCGATTGCAGTCGCTCACGGCGAAGGGCGCGCAGAGTTCGCCGACGGCAACGCGCTCGACGCGCTGGTCCGCGAGCGATTGCTGTCGCTGCGCTTCGTGGACAACGAGGGCCGTCCGGCAGAGCGCTATCCCGCGAATCCGAACGGCTCGCCGCGCGGGCTGACGGGTATCACGACTCCTGACGGGCGCGTGACGTTGCTGATGCCGCATCCGGAGCGCGTGTTCCGTACTGCGCAGAATTCCTGGCACCCGGACGAGTGGGGCGAGGACAGCCCGTGGATGAGAATCTGGCGCAACGCGCGCGCCTGGGTCGGCTGAGTTACTTCCAGGCGCCCGCGGCGGTCTTCGCGACGTCGTTCACCGGCCGTGCCAGCAAACCCGACTGCGTGATCGCAACCTCGTAGCGCGCGCCATCAGCCATCGGCAGATACACCGCGCTGCCGTACACCGCGTCGACGAACGGCAGCCAGCGCTTGTGGTCGATCGATGCCGTCCACAAGTCGATGCCGGGATTTTCGCTCAGCGCGTAGACTGTGCGCTCATCCTTGCGCTCCTGTTCGATCTGCCGATAGCGACCGCTGACGCGCTCCAGTCGATATTGCGCATCGAGGCCGAGCACGTTCGCCCAGCCCTTCCACTTCAGCACGCGTGCATCGAGCTGCCACTCGTCGCCCGCGAGCATGAACATCTGCAACTCGCCGCTCGGCACCTGCGCCAGCGTTGCGCGGTAGCGCTGCGGACCGCGTGCTTCGAACACGATCTCCGCCACTGCCTGTTCGTAGGTGAGCCGGTTGTAAGTGTGGAGATTCAGCGAGACGACGAAGAACAGCGCAGCGCCTGCAAGCAGCAGTGCTCCCATCAGTCCGCTGCCCGCGGCCGCGACGAAGCGCGCGCGAAACAAGCGCTGGCACGCGAGCGCCAGTAGCAACAGACCGAAGACAGCGATGAGCAGGACGACGGCATCCGAGGTCATGTCACGAAACTCGTCAGCTCACGGCGGTCGATCAGTGCAGCCAGCGCCGCAATGTCGCGGTCCAGTCGGTGGTCGTACGGTCGATAGGCAACGTTGCGACGGATGAGGGCGTGCACACGTTGTAGCGGCTCGGTCGTCTGCAGCGGTTGCAGCTTGTCGATCGCGTGCGCGGCGGCTAGTGCCTCGATGGCGAGCACGTGCGCCGTATTCGCGCAGATGCGCTGCAGTTTGAATCCGGCCCACGGCGCCATGCTGACGTGATCTTCCTGACCCGCCGAGGTCGTGACGTTATCGACGGATGCCGGATGCGCGAGCGTGCGGTTCTCAGAGGTCAGCGCGGCTGCCGCGACGTGCGCAATCATGAAGCCGGACTCGAGACCCGGCTCGGTCGTCAGGAACATGCTGAGCGCCGGATTGACGCGACGGTCGAGCAGGTCGGTGCGGCGCTCGGACATGCTCGCGATCTCCGCGACCGCGATCGCCAGATAGTCGCTGAGCATGGCGAGCGGCTCGGCGTGGAAGTTGCCGCCCGAGAGAATGTCGTGACCGAAGATCAGCGGATTGTCGGTCACGCCGTTGATCGCAGCACCCAGCACGTCGCGCGCGTGCGCGAGTGCGCCTTCGACTGCGCCGAGCACCTGTGGCATGCAACGGACGGCGTACGGATCCTGCACGCGGTCGCAGTTCTCGTGATCGCTGTGAATCCCGCTGTCGGTGAGCAGCAGGCGGAAGCGTCGCGCGACGTCGATCTGATTCGGCGAGCGGCTTGCTTGCTGAATGCGCGCATCAAAAGGTGCATAGCTGCCGGCGAGACCGTCGACCGTCAACGCGCCGATCACGATCGAAGCGTCGAGCAGCGTTTCAGCGGCGAACAAGCCATCGAGCGCCAGCGCGAGACTGAGCTGCGTACCGTTGATCAGAGCGAGTCCTTCTTTCGCTTCCAGCGCGACCGGCTCGATCCCTGCTGCGCGACATACCTCAGCGCCTTCGACCATGCGGCCGTTGTGCACGGCTTCGCCTTCGCCGATCAAGCACAGCGACATGTGTGCGAGCGGCGCGAGATCTCCGGACGCGCCCACCGAGCCGCGGCTCGGAATCACCGGAAGCACGTCGTTGTTCAGCATCGCGAGCAGTGCGTCGACCAGTTCAGTGCGCACACCGGAAATACCCGCCGCGAGACTATTGGCCTTGAGCAGCAACATGCGACGGACGATCGGTGCCGCGAGCGGCTCGCCGACTCCGACGGCGTGACTGCGCACGAGATTGAGTTGCAGCTGACGCACCTGGTCCGCGGAGATGCGCTTGTTCGCGAACGCACCGAAACCGGTGGTGATGCCGTAACTCACGCGATCCGTGCGCACTGCCTCGCGCACGACTTCGATACTGCGCTTCATGCGCTCGCGCGCCTGGTCGCTCAGTACGACGCGCGCTCGCGAGCCTTCGATGCGCCGCAAGGCATCCAGCGAAAGCGACTCGCCGTCAATGACCAATGGGTTTACAGCCATGATGTGAGTGTAGCGCTGTAGGTCGGGCTGCAGCCCGACTCCTATGCATCCAGCTTCTTGAACCTGATCCGATGCGGGCTATCCGCATCCTCGCCCTTGCGCCGCTTCAGATCCTCCACGTACTGCGCATGATTCCCCTCGAACCACACGACCTCGCTGTCGCCCTCGAACGCGAGGATGTGGGTCGCGATGCGGTCCAGGAACCAGCGATCGTGCGAGATCACCACCGCGCAGCCCGGGAAGCTCAGCAGCGCTTCCTCCAGTGCCCGCAGCGTTTCGACGTCCAGGTCGTTCGTGGGTTCGTCGAGCAGCACCAGATTGCCGCCGCTCTTCAGTACTTTCGCGAGATGCACGCGGTTGCGCTCACCACCCGACAATTCGCCGATCAGCTGCTGCTGCTGCGTGCCGCGGAAGTTGAAGCGCCCGACGTAACCGCGCGAGGACGTCTCGTAGTTGCCGACGCGAATCATGTCGAGGCCGCCGGAGATTTCCTGCCAGACGCTGTTCGCATCGTTCAGCGACTGCCGCGACTGATCCACATAAGCGAGCTGCACCGACGGACCGACGCGCACTTCGCCGCTGTCCGGCTGCTCCTGGCCCGTGATCAGTCGGAACAGCGTCGTCTTGCCGGCGCCGTTCGGGCCGATCACGCCGACGATGCCGCCAGCAGGCAGCTTGAAATTCAGATTGTCGAACAGCAGGCGATCGCCGAAGCCCTTCTTCAGGCCGTTCGCTTCGATCACCAGCTCGCCGAGGCGCGGGCCCGGCGGAATGTAGATTTCGTTGGTCTCGTTGCGCTTCTGGAACTCCTGCGACGCCAGCTCTTCGTAGCGCTGCATGCGGGCCTTGCTCTTGGCTTGCCGCGCCTTCGGGTTCGAGCGTACCCACTCCAGCTCGCGCTCCAGGCTCTTGCGCAGGCCTTCCTGCTGCTTCTCTTCGACCGCGAGGCGCTTCTCCTTCTGCTCCAGCCACGAGGAGTAATTGCCTTCCCACGGAATGCCGTGACCGCGATCGAGCTCGAGAATCCAGCCGGCGACGTTGTCGAGGAAGTAGCGATCGTGCGTCACCGCGATCACGGTGCCGGGATAGCTCTCGAGAAACCGCTCCAGCCAGGCGACTGACTCGGCGTCCAGGTGGTTGGTGGGCTCGTCGAGCAGCAGCATGTCCGGTTGCGACAGCAGCAAGCGGCACAGCGCGACGCGGCGGCGCTCGCCGCCGGAAATCTTCGAGACGTCAGCGTCCCACGGCGGCAGGCGCAGCGCGTCCGCGGCTACTTCCAGCTTGCGCTCCAGTTCCCAGCCGCCCTTGGCGTCGATCGCGTCCTGCAGCTTCGCCTGCTCCTCGAGCAGCTTGTTCATCTCGTCTTCGCCGAGGTCGGGATCCGCGAATTTGTCGCTGACGGCGTTGAAGCGGTCGATCAGCCCCTGGATTTCACCGACGCCCTCGACGACGTTGCCACGCACGTCTTTCTGCGGATCGAGCTGCGGCTCCTGCGACAGCATGCCGATTTTGATGCCGGGCTGTGGCCGCGCCTCGCCTTCGATCTCCTTGTCAGTGCCGGCCATGATCCGCAACAGCGTCGATTTGCCCGAGCCGTTGAGGCCGAGCACGCCGATCTTGGCGCCGGGAAAGAATGACAGGGAGATGTCGCGCAGGATGATCCGCTTCGGTGGGACCACCTTGCCGACGCGATTCATGGTGTAGATGAATTGAGCCATGGGTTGGACGGGACGAACGAGGGAGGGGCGGAGGGGGGCGAATCATACAGAAGCTGCGCAGGGACGCGCGAATGCGGCCGCGCGCATGGAAGCGCTGGCGGCCGCACCGTGCTACTGTCGGCACGGGGGAGGGGGCGCAACACCAAGAAGGCCCGCCGTGACGGAATCGGACACCAACGTGCTCCTGGTAGCGGGCGACGAGATTGCACGCTACGGCTTCGGCGACGGCCACCCTTTCGGGCCCGATCGGCACGAAGCCTTCATGCGGGAATTGCACCAGTGCGGGCTCGACGGGCGCGTCCGGCGCGGCGTCGCGCGTGCGGCTTCCCGTGAAGAGCTCGAATGGTTTCATACGCCCGCGTACGTGGATCTCGTGCGCGAACGTTCGGCGACCGGCCACGGTTATCTCGATGCCGGCGACACGCCGGCCTGGCGCGGCGTCTACGAGGCCGCGAGCAATGTCGTCGGCGCGACGTTGAACGCCGTGGACGCCGTGCTGAGCGGCAACGCGCGCCGTGCATTCATTCCCATCGCCGGCTTGCATCACGCTTCACGCGGCCACGCCGCCGGGTTCTGCGTCTTCAACGACTGCGGCGTGGCGATCGAAATGCTCCGGCGACGGCACGGGGTGAAGCGCGTCGCCTATGTCGACATCGACGCACACCACGGCGACGGCGTGTTCTACGCATTCGAGGACGATCCGGACCTGCTGTTCGCCGACCTGCACGAGGACGGCCGTTATCTCTACCCCGGCACCGGCATGGCGCAGGAAACCGGCGTCGGGCCGGCGGTGGGCACGAAGCTCAATCTGCCGCTGCCGCCAGGCGCGAGCGACGAGCACTACCACGCCGCGTGGAACCGGGTGGAGGACTACCTGCGTGCCGGACGCCCCGACTTCATCCTGTTCCAATGCGGCGCGGACAGCCTCGAGGGCGATCCGATCACGCACCTGCGTTTCAGCGAGGACGCGCACGCGCACGCCGCAGCGCGGCTGTGCGCAATCGCCGACGAGCTGGGCCACGGCCGCGTGGTGGGCATGGGCGGCGGCGGCTATAACCGCCGGAACATCGCGAGGGCGTGGACGCGGGTCGTGCAGGCGTTCGTAGAGGGCAGCGATTAGTCGCTGCTTTCCGTACAATGAGCCTCCCCAACGCGAGGCTCCCGATGTTCCCCAAGACCATGACCATTGCCGGGTTCGACCCCGAGCTGCAGGCCGCGCTCGACGCCGAGCGGCAGCGCCAGGAAGACCACATCGAGCTGATCGCGTCCGAGAACTACGCCAGCCCGCGCGTGTTGGAAGCGCAGGGCACTGTGCTCACCAACAAGTACGCCGAAGGCTATCCGGGCAAGCGCTATTACGGCGGCTGCGAATACGTCGACATCGCCGAGCAGCTCGCGATCGACCGCGCCCGCAAGTTGTTCGGCGCCGCGTACGCCAACGTGCAACCGCATTCCGGATCGCAGGCGAACGCTGCCGCGTATCTGGCGCTCGTGAATCCGGGCGACACGATTCTCGGCATGAGCCTCGATCACGGCGGTCATCTCACGCACGGCGCGAAAGTGAATTTCTCCGGCAAGCTGTTCAAGTCCGTGCAGTACGGGCTCGATCCGAACACCGGCGAGATCGACTACGTGCGCGTCGAGCAGCTCGCGCAGGAGCATCGGCCGCGCATGATCATCGCGGGCTTCTCCGCTTACTCACGCATCGTCGACTGGGAGCGCTTCCGTCGCATCGCTGACGGCGTCGGCGCGTACTTCGTCGTCGACATGGCGCACGTCGCCGGTCTGGTCGCCGCTGGCATCTATCCGAATCCCGTGCCGCACGCCGACGTGGTCACGACCACGACGCACAAGACGCTGCGCGGTCCGCGCGGCGGGCTGATCCTGGCGCGGCCGCACGACGAGATTCACAAGAAGCTCAACTCGCTGGTGTTCCCGGGCACGCAGGGCGGACCGTTGATGCACGTCATCGCAGCGAAAGCAGTTGCGCTGCTCGAAGCGCTGCAGCCGGAGTTCGTCGGCTATCAGAAGCAAGTGCTCGCCAATGCGCGCGCGATGGCCGGCGGCCTGATGAAGCGCGGCTACAAGATCGTCTCGGGCGGCACCGACAACCACCTGTTCCTCGTCGATCTCATCGACAAGAACATCACTGGCAAGGACGCGGACGCCGCGCTCGGCCGCGCGCACATCACGGTCAACAAGAACGCGGTGCCGAACGATCCGCGTCCGCCGTTCGTCACGAGCGGACTGCGCATCGGCACGCCGGCAGCGACCACGCGCGGCTTCAAGGAAGCCGAAGTGCTGGAGCTCGCCAACTGGATTGCCGACCTGCTCGACGAGAACCTGAGCGAGGCGGCGATCGCCAAGGTGAAGGGGAAAGCGACCGAGATCTGTCGGAGGTTCCCGGTCTACGAGGGGTCACGAGGGTGACGAGGGTCACGAAAGTCACGTAGTACCGTGACTCACGTGATCCACGTGACCCGCGCCACTTTCCATGCATTGCCCCTTCTGCAACCACGAGGAAACCAAAGTCATCGACTCGCGCCTGGCCGGCGAAGGACAGCAGATCCGCCGCCGTCGCGAGTGCCTGCAGTGCGGCGAGCGTTTCACGACCTTCGAGACGGCCGAGCTGGTGATGCCGCGCATCGTCAAGAACGACGCCAGCCGCGAGCCGTTCGACGAAAGCAAGCTCCGCAATAGCATGCTCAAAGCGCTGGAGAAGCGCCCGGTGTCGAGCGAAGCGCTCGACGCCGCAGTCGTGCACATCTGCCACAAGCTGCGCGCGCTCGGTGAGCGCGAAGTGAACTCGCGACTGGTCGGCGAGCTGGCGATGGAAGAGCTGCACAATCTCGACGAGGTTGCGTACGTGCGCTTCGCGTCCGTGTATCGCAGCTTTCAGGACGTCGACGCGTTCCGCGAAGAGATCGAGCGCATGCGCAGTCGTCGCGGCAAGGCGGGCGAAGGTCAACTCGCGTTGTGGACCGGCCCCGAAGCCGGCAAGAAGCGCTGATGTCCACGGCGTTCGATGAACGGATGATGCGTCGTGCGATCGAGCTCGCACAGCTCGGGCGCTACAGCAATCATCCGAATCCGCGCGTCGGGTGTGTGCTCACGGTCGGCGAGCAGATCGTCGGCGAAGGCTGGCATCGCAAGTGGGGCGAGCCACATGCCGAAGTGCGTGCGCTGGGGGCCGCGGGCAACCGCGCGCGCGGTGCGACGGCGTACGTCACTCTCGAGCCGCACTCCTTTCACGGGCGCACGCCGCCATGCACCGATGCGCTGATTCGCGCCGGCGTGACGCGCGTTGTCTGTGGCACGGTCGATCCGAATCCAAAGGTGAGCGGTGCCGGCATCAAGCAGCTCGCCGCGAGCGGCATCGCGGTGGAGTGTGGACTGCTCGAACCGGAAGTGCGCGAGCTCAATCTGGGATTCGAGAAGCGCATGACCCGAGGTGTGCCGCGCGTGATCGTGAAGATCGCGATGAGTCTCGATGGGCGCGTTGCGCTGGCGAATGGCGTGAGCAAGTGGATCACTGGCGAGCCGGCGCGCGCCGACGTGCAGCATCTGCGCGCCGCTGCGAGCGCGGTGTTGACGGGAATCGAGACGGTGATCGCCGACGATCCGCAGCTCAATGTGCGCGATCCTGCGATCGAGCTGCTCGGGCGACAGCCGTTGCGTGTCGTGCTCGATACGCGTCTGCGGCTCAAGCCCAACGCACGCGTTCTGCAGGGGCCAGGGAATGCCGTCGTGTTCACTGCCGGCGAGAAACTGGCGCAGGCAGGCGAGCTGCGGGAGGCGGGCGCAGAGGTCGTCGGTGTGCCGCTGGACGGCGACGGGCATGTCGATCTGCAGAACGTGCTCACGGACCTCGGCCGCCGCGAGTGCAACGACGTGCTGGTCGAGGCCGGCCCGACGCTGGCGGGCAAATTTCTGCAGCTCGGACTGGCCGACGAGCTGATTGTTTACATTGCGCCGATCATCCTCGGCTCCGAGGCGCGGGCGATGGCGCTGCTGCCGCCACTGGATCGCATCGAGGACGTGCTGCGTTATACGCTACACGCCACGGAGCGCATCGGCGCCGACATCAAACTCATCCTGCGTCCCTGATCCTATGTTCACCGGTATCGTTCAAGCAGTCGGCGAAGTGCGCGCAGTCACACCGCGCGGCGGCGACGTCGAGTTCGTGTTCGCAGTCGGAACGCTCGATCTGAATGGCGTCGCCATCGGCGACAGCATCAGCGTGAGCGGCTGCTGCCTCACGGTGACGCGTCTTACCGGCGATTCCTTCGCGGCCGACGCGTCGCTCGAAACGCTGCAGGTGACGACGCTCGGGCGCTGGCAAATGGGTCAGCGTGTGAACCTCGAGAAAGCGTTGCGCGCCGGCGATCCGCTCGGCGGACATTACGTAACCGGTCACGTCGACGGCATTGCGACAGTTGTTGGCACCGCGGCCGATGCGCGATCGTTGCGCATGGAGTTCGAAGTGCCGGCGCCGCTCGCACGCTACATAGCGCGCAAGGGTTCGGTGTGCATCGATGGCGTCAGCCTGACCGTCAACGACGTCGCGAAAAACCGCTTCGGCGTCAACCTGATTCCGCATACGCTGGCAGTGACGACCCTCGGCGGGTGCCAGGCGGGCACGCAAGTGAACGTGGAAGTCGATATCATCGCGCGCTACCTGGAACGAATGCGCGCAGTCGGAGACGACGCATGAAGCCGATCCCCCTCAAGCCCGAAATGAAGCTCAATTCGATCGACGAGCTGCTCGCGGACCTCCGCGCCGGCCGCATGGTCGTGCTGATGGACGATGAAGATCGCGAGAACGAGGGCGACCTGATCATCGCTGCGGAGCACGTGCGCGCCGAGGACATCAACTTCATGGCGCATTACGGGCGCGGCCTCATCTGTCTGACGCTGACGCGCGAGCGTTGCCGGCAGCTGCGCTTGCCGCTGATGGTCAGCGACACCAACGTCGACCACCGGACCAATTTCACCGTGTCGATCGAAGCGGCCGAGGGAGTTACCACCGGCATCTCCGCGCACGATCGCGCGCATACGATTCGCACGGCCGTACGCCGCGACGCGCGTGCCGAGGATCTGCGGCAGCCGGGTCACATCTTTCCGTTGATGGCACAGCCCGGCGGTGTGCTTACGCGCGCCGGACACACTGAGGCCGGCTGCGATCTCACGCGACTCGCAGGCCTGGAGCCCGCTGCTGCGATCGTCGAGATCCTGAACGACGACGGCACCATGGCGCGTCGACCGGACCTGGAGAAGTTCGCGCAGCGTCATCGCCTGAAGATGGGCACGATCGCCGATCTGATCCGCTATCGCCTGGAGAAGGAGCGCTCGGTCGAGCGCATCGCCGAGCAGGTCATCACGTCCGAGTTCGGCCCGTTCCGCATGTTTTGCTACGAGGATCATGTCAACCGCACCGTGCATCTCGCGCTGCTTGCCGGTGAGCTGAGCGACAAGCGTGTGCCGTTGGTTCGCGTGCACTTGAAGGACACGCTGGGCGACGTGGTCGGCATTCGTGACCACGCGATGGGCTGGCCATTGCGTGCCGCGATGGCGCGCATCGCGCAGGAAGGTCACGGGGTGATCGTGATTTTGCGTCCCGACGAAACGCCGCGCGACCTGATGGATGCGGTGCAGAGCCTCGGCCGCGACGCGGCGCCACCGTCGCCGCAGGCTGGCGCGAAGGTGTTGCGCACCTACGGCATCGGCGCGCAGATCCTGCGCGATCTCGGCGTGACGCGCATGCGCGTGCTGTCGGCGCCGAAACAGATGCACGGTCTGTCGGGCTTCGATCTGGAAGTGGTGGAGTACGTGGATGGATAACATCAAGACCATCGAAGGCGACCTGCAATGTCGCGAGCTGCGCTTCGCGATCGTGGCGGCGCGCTTCAACGACTTCATCGTCGAGCAACTGATCCGCGGCGCTGTCGACGCACTCAAGCGTCACGGCGCGGCCGACAAGCAGATCGAAATCGTGCGTGCGCCCGGCGCGTACGACCTGCCGCTGGTTGCGCGCAAGCTTGCGCAGAGCAGGAAGTACGATGCCATCGTCGCGCTCGGGGCGGTGATCAAAGGTGCGACGGCTCACTTCGACTACGTCGCGGGTGAATGTGCGAGCGGGCTTGCGCGTGTTTCGCAGGACACTGGTGTGCCGGTCGCATTCGGCGTGCTGACGACAGATACGATCGAACAGGCAATCGAGCGGTCCGGCACGAAGGCTGGCAACAAGGGCGCTGACGCCGCGATCACGGCGATCGAGCTGGCGAATCTGTTGCGCAGGATCGAAAGTTGAGCTCAAACGGCAAATCCGTGGGAAAGCCGCCGCGAGGCACGCGGGCGCGTTCCATTGCGCGCAAGCTCGCGATGCAGGCGCTGTATCAGTGGCAGCTGACGCAGCAGACGGCCAGTGAAATCAAGAAACAGTTCCTGGATAGCGAGGATTCGGCGGGCGTCGATCGCGAGCACTTCGAGGAGCTGGTGGGCGGCTGCATCGCGAAAAACGCAGAGCTGTCCGCGGCCTTGCAGCCGTTCATCGACCGGCCGCTCGATCAGCTCGACCCGGTCGAGACCGCGATTCTGATGATCGGCATGTTCGAGCTGCAGCAGCGGGCCGACATTCCGTATCGCGTGGTCATCAACGAAGGGGTCGACCTGACCAAGCGCTTCGGTGCGACCGACGCGCACAAGTACGTCAACGCAGTTCTCGATCGCGCGGCGCGCGAGTTGCGCACGGCCGAGCGCGACTAGTCATCCGCAGAGCATCGCGATGAGTCTCGGCGAATTCGACATCATCGCTCGTTACTTCGCGAATCACGATCATCGACCCGACGTGCTGCTCGGTGTCGGCGACGACGCGGCAGTACTCGACGTGCAGGATGATCGGCGGCTCGTCGTCGCGATCGACACGATCGTCGAAGGCGTGCACTTCCCGCGCAGTATCGATGCGAGCGCGATCGGCTATCGCGCGCTGGCTGTGAATCTCAGCGACATCGCTGCGATGGGCGCCGAGCCTGCGTGGATGACGTTGTCGCTGTCGCTGCCCGAAGCCTCGGAGCCGTGGATCGCGGGCTTCGCCTCCGGATTGCTGGAGCTTGCCGAGCAATACGACGTCGCGCTCGTCGGTGGCGACACGGTGCGTGGGCCGCTGGTCGTGACCGTGCAACTCGCCGGCTGGGTCGAGCAGGACAAATGGCTCACGCGCTCCGGAGCGCAGCCAGGAGACCTGGTGATGGTCTCGGGTACTCCAGGCGAGGCCGCGGCGGGCCTTCATGTGATTCAACAACGCATGCCACTGACGGAGGCGGCTGCGCAGTTGCAGTGGCGATTCCTGCGCCCGCGCCCGCACGTCGCATTGGGCCGGCAGCTGCGCACCATTGCCACCGCGGCGATGGATGTCTCCGACGGCCTGCTGACCGATCTGCAGAAACTCTGCGCCGCGAGCCGTTGCAGTGCGCGACTCGATATCGATGCGCTGCCGCCGTCCGCGGCGATGCGGGAGCTCTTCGACGCGGACAAGATCATCGACTTCGCGCTCGCAGGCGGCGACGACTACGAACTGATCTTCACGCTGCCGCCCGATCGACTCCCCGAGCTCATGGCACAGCGGGATCCGTCGCTGCCGCTGACCAAGATCGGTGTGATCACCGCGGGCAGCGGCGTGCAATGCCAGCGTCACGGCGTGCCGTTCAATCCGCGACGCACCGGCTACGATCACTTCGCCAGCGGCGAATCGCCATGAGCACGAAGTCGCCGTTCAAGTGGAGCGCCGATCCGGCGCTGCTGCGCGACCCGATCCATCTGCTGGCGTTCGGCTTCGGCTCGGGACTCGCGCCGCGCGCGCCCGGCACTTTCGGGACGCTGATCGCAGTGCCGATCGTGCTGGGCGTGATGCAATTCGGCTTCGGGGTGCACCTGGCGTTTACGGTGATCGCAGCTGCCGCAGGCATCTGGATCTGCGGCGAGAGCGCGCGCCGGCTCGGGGTGCACGATCATCCGGGGATCGTCTGGGACGAGATCACGGGATTTTCCGTGACGATGTTGGCAGCTCCGCCCGATTGGCGCTGGCTGGCCGCCGGATTCGTGCTGTTTCGCTTCTTCGACATCGTCAAACCCTGGCCGATCCGGGAGGCCGATCACAGTCTCGCCGGCGGGCTGGGAATTATGCTGGACGACATTATCGCGGGCATTTTCGCGGCGGCTATCCTGCTCGCGACAAAGCTCTTCATCTGACCCGCGGTGAGCGAACGACAACGTGAATGCCCCGAACGGACTGATGGAACAGCGCAGCGCGAAGCGCGACCCGCGCAACCCCGAGAAAGTCGGCAAGTACGTCATCGTCAAGGAAGTCGGACGCGGCAGCACCGGCGTCGTCTACCTTTCCAACGACCCGTACTACCGCCGCGACGTCGCGATCAAGGTCTACAACATCGAGTCGCACGACGAGGACCGCGCGCGCGTCACGCGCAAGATGTTCCTGTCGGAAGCGCACATGGTCGGCATGCTGCAGCATCCGAACATCCTGCCGATCTTCGACGCCGGCGAAGAGGACGGCCGCTACTACATCGTCACCGAGCACGTGCATGGCGCTCGGACGCTGTCGGCGTATTGCAAGCCGGACAACCTGCTGCCGGTCGATGACGTCGTCGAGATCATCTACAAGTGCGCCAAGGCGCTGCACTACGCGCACAGCCGTGGCGTTATCCACCGCGACATCAAGCCGTCGAACATCATGCTCACGCAGGCGAACGACGTGCGCATCATCGACTTCGGCATCGCGCTGGTCGCCGATTCGGACATTTCGCGCATCGAAGGCATCGCCGGCAGTCCGTCGTACATGTCGCCCGAGCAGGTGCAGTCGCTGGAGATCACCAATCGCTCCGACCTGTATTCGCTCGGCGCGGTGATGTACGAGATGCTGACGGGCTTCCGCCCGTTCCGCGGCGGCAATCTTTCCAAGCTGCTGCACCAGATCGTTTACGCGACCGCGCAGCCGATCCACGCGCTGCGCAAAGACATCCCCGAAGTGCTCGAGGATGCCGTCGCGAAGTCGCTGCAAAAGGAGCCTGCGAAGCGTTACCGCAACGGCCTGGAGCTGGCCGGCGACCTGACTCGGGTGCACCAGGCGCTGCGCGAAGGCTTGTCGAAGCTCGACAGCCAGGAGCGCTTCTCGATCCTGCGCACGCTGAAGTTCTTCCACGACTTCTCGCAGTCGGAAATCCTCGAAGTGCTGCGCGCCAGCACCTGGCAGGACTACGAGAAGGAAGAGGAGATCGTCAAGGAAGGCGAGATGGACGATCGCTTCTACGTGATCGTGTCCGGCAGCGTCGCAGTGATGCGCAACAGTCGCGCCGTCGGCACGCTGGACGCAGGCGACTGCTTCGGCGAGACCAGCTACGTGCGCGGAGCGAAGCGACTGGCGACGATCAAGGCACTGTCGCCGGTCACGCTGATGAAGGTGAGCTCGACGCTGCTCGAGCAGTCGTCAGCCGCGTGTCAGCTGCGATTTAACAAAGTCTTCCTGCGCAGCCTGATCAGTCGCCTGCAGAGCCCGAGCTGACGACCACCAGCTGGCTGCCGGCCAGCACTACGATCTCCCGTCGTGCCACTGCTGCGGTCGTCATCGCGGCCAATTCCGGCACACCTGATGCGATTGCAGCAACGCTCAACACCCGTCCTGCGTTGGGGCTCAGGACGATGCGCAGCACACGATGCGGTCGCAGGCCGTTCTGGATCGTTACCAGTTCGCCGTCGACGGCATAAAGCCCGTCGATCCCGCCGATGAAGGTTCCTTGCTCCGTTACGGGCGTCAGCCGCGACGCGGCCAGGTCGATCGTCCACAGCCCTCGCAGGTCCGCGACCACGAGCTGCCGCGTTTCAGGCAAGTAGGCGAGGCCGTTCGGATAGCCGAGCGCGCCGGGCTTTGCCAGCGCTCGCCAGCTGCCGTCGTTGGCGAGCTGCCAGACTGCCCCGCGTTGCGAGTCCGAGATCGCGACGGCGCCCTCCGGGAGCAGCGCGATGTCGTTGCACAAGGCGCGAGCATCCGGTACCGGCAGGCGAGTAACTGCCAGAGGCTCCAGCGCGACACGCAGCAACTGCGGCCGCGCGCGCCGGTCATCGGGACCGTTGGAGCACGCCCAGAGGAGATTGCGCTGCGGGTCGTGACGCACGCCGAACACGCGGCGGCCCGCCTCGGTCTCGTGCCACAACACAGTGGTCGCTCCCGCGCGATTCACGCGATACAGGCTGCCGTTGGCCATCGAGCCGACGATCCAATCTTGCCCGAGCGCAGCGATGCCTTCCGGATCGAGATCGGTGCGGTCGAGGTTCACGACGCGTGCGATTCGTCCCGCGGGCGCGCCGTTCTTCGTCATCGCTGCGCGCAACGAAGCTGTTTCGCTGACTCGCAAACTGGCAAAGGAGTCGCGTTCCCAGAACGCGTAGTCATAACCATGGTCCGCAAGCCAACGCAGCTCGGCGAGTGCCGGCTGGGTTTGTCCCGAGAGGGCGAGTGCTTCGGCGTGCAAGAAGCGCAGCGGCGGACTCGCCGGCGCGTACTCGATCAGCTGCCCAGTCAGCTGCAGCAAGCGCGTAGCATCGCGATCCTTGCGCGCGGCTACCGCTTCGTCGTAGATCGCGATCGGATCGGCGACTGCCGCGGCCGCGCACAGTACGAGCGCTTGCAGGATCATTGCGCACACCACTGGGCGTAGGCAGGCGCCGCGCCTTCATCGAAGGTCCGATAGCGCGGCGACCAGCCGATCTCCTGCGCGCGCGTGGAGCGCAGAGCGATGTCGCGATGCATGACGGCGACGGTGTGCTCATCCAGAACATCTTTCACGACAGTTTCGGGTTGCATCGACGACGGCACGTCACACACCGCACCCAGGCGGTCGAACGTTTGTTGCACAGTCAGCGGATGCCCGTCGACTGCATCGAAGGCGCCCGCTGCTGAAGTTGCGACGATCCGCGCGTATAGCTCAGCCAGGTCTTCGAGGTGAATCAACGACCAGTGGTTGGCGGCGTCCTCGCGCAAATAGGGCAGGTGGCCGCTGCGGTGCGCGGATCCAAACAAGCTGGTAATGGTGCCGCCGCCGGTGCCGCCGTACACCATTCCAAGACGAAGCACGCTGTTGCTGGTTCCTGCGGCAAGGACAGCTCGCTCTGCCGGGTAGCGCGGTCGGTACCCGTTCGATGTGTAGATGAGGCGCTGCCCGCGTAACAGCGCTCGCGTCGCTTGCAAATCCAATTCGAGATTCTCCGCGCCGTCCGGCGAGTACTCGAATGCCGTGTGCACGATCACGTCGGCCTGCGCGGCTGCCTCTCGATAGCTCTCAGGCCGCGCCAGGTCACCCGGCACGATCTGAATGCCAGTGCTCCGCAGACGCTGCTCGCTGTCCGGCGTGCGCGCGAGTGCCGAGATCGAGTGCCCATGCGCCCGCAGGCAGCGTGCAACGGCCGCACCGACGTAGCCGGTCGCGCTGGTGATAAAAATCCGCATCGGTGCTTGCCAGGAAGATCGCCTGCTCGCAGTGTATGGACATGGAAGCAGCGCGGCTGTCGAAATCTTCTGCCTCTGCCACGGCCCAGTGGGAGCCCGGCTATCGCGTGCGCTGGCGCTACGCCGACAATCGCTTCGCAGTGGCGGACTGGAGCTGCAGCGGCACGGGTTCACCCGCGCCGGCGTCGGAAGAGGTCACGAGACATTTCGAGATCAACCTGCATCGCAGGGGCTGGCACGTCCGCTCGGTCGGCGGACGGCGGTTCTTCATCGATCCGCTGCATCACTCGCTGTGGCCGGCCGATTCCGGCTTTCGACTCTCGCACAACACTGCGCACCCGCAAGCGGCGACGCTGGTCTTCGTGACGCACGAGGTCGTGGAGGAAATCCTTGCGACCGTCGGCGGTGCGCGCGCCGCCTCGTTTCGCAAGCTACGGGCGCTACCTGCGCACTGGCATTCCCGAGATCTCACCGCGTGTCACGCGCGACTGCTGGCGACGGATCCTGACGATCGGCTCGCAGTGGAGGAGCTTGCGCTTGGGCTGATCGCGCGCGTCGTTGCTCAGGCGAGCAGATCGAGCGACGCAGGCGTTACTGCCACCTCGCCGCGACAGGTTGCAGCGATCGACACGGCGCGGTCGTTCATCCTGAGCTGCTATCGCGAGCCACTATCGTTGGCGTCGATTGCGGCGTCGTGCGGCATGGCGCCGGCGACGCTCTGCGAGAACTTTCCGCGAATGGTCGGGATGCCGGTGTGGAGGTATGTGCAGCGACTCCGTCTGCAGCACGCTGCTTTCGCGCTGGCCGAAGGTGCGAACGATCTGAGTCGCCTGGCGCTCGATCTGGGGTTCAGCTCGCACAGTCATTTCGCTCAGGCGTTCCGCGCGCACTTCGGCGCGACGCCGTCGCAGTTCCGGCGTCCTGTGGGTCAGGTCTCAGCCTGACTCTTTGTCTTTCTCGATCAACGCGTACGCCGAGTGGTTGTGGATGGACTCGAAGTTCTCCGCTTCGACCACGTACGCGCGCACACGCTCTTCCTTGTTCAGTCGCACCGCCACGTCGCGCACGATGTCTTCGACGAACTTCGGATTGTCGTAGGCGCGCTCGGTCACGTACTTCTCGTCCGCGCGCTTGAGGATGCCGTAGACCTCGCACGAGGCTTCCGACTCGGCGATGTCGATCAGCTCTTCGAGCCACATGTGGCCTTCGACGCGTGCCTTGATCGTGATATGCGAACGCTGGTTGTGCGCGCCGTACTGCGAGATGCTCTTCGAGCACGGGCACAGGCTGGTCGCGGCGACCACGACCTTGAGCCACAGCTCCGGCTTGCCGTCGTGCAGCTCGCCGATCAGCGAGGCCTGGTAGTTCATCAGGCTCTCGACGCCCGACGCGGGCGCCTTCTTCATCACGAAGTACGGGAAGTCCATTTCGATGTGGCCGCTCTCGGCGTCGAGCTTCTCGGTCATCTCCACCAGGATGTTGCGGAACGACTCGACCGAGATCTCGCGCTCGTTCCCGTGCAGCACCTCGACGAAGCGCGACATGTGCGTGCCCTTGAAGTTGTGGGGCAGGGCCACGTACATGTTGAAGTTGGCGATCGTGTGCTGCTCGCCGCTGGAGCGATCCTTGACACGCACCGGGTGGTACACGTCCTTGATGCCGACCTTGTTGATCGGGATGCGGCGGGAATCGGCTCGGCCCTGCACGTCCTCGATCGAGGACGAAGACGGGGGCACTGCGTTGGTGGGAAGAGTGGCCATGGGTTCAGTGTGCAGAATCGACGTGCAGAACGGGGCCTATTTGGGCCGTGGCCAGTATAAAGCAAGGCCTCTGCTGCATTAACCGCCGACGGCCAGGCGCTTCCCTGCGTGCCACCAGCGCGTGATCGCCGCCTCGACTGCGGGGCGGTCGAGCCCGGCGAGCGTCAGGCAATCCTCGCGCGAGCCGTGCTCGATGAAGCGGTCCGGGATGCCGAGATTGAGCGTCGGCGTCGCATGAGCGTTGGCGGCCAGGCATTCGACGATCGCGCTGCCGGCGCCGCCGGCGACGACGTTTTCCTCGACCGTGATGAGCGCGCGGTGCGTGCCGGCGATGCGCAAGATCAGTTCTTCGTCGAGCGGTTTGATGAAGCGCAGGTTCACCAGCGTCGCATCCAGTTGCTCGGCTATGCGCTCGCACGTCGGCACCATCGAGCCGACAGCAATGATCGCAAGTCCGCTGCGGCCTTCGCGCCGTACCTGTCCCTTGCCGATAGGAAACGCGCGCATCGCAGACTCGATCGCCACACCCGGCCCTTGTCCGCGCGGATAACGCACGCATGCCGGTTGGTCGAGCTGCGAGGCCGTGAACAACATCTGGCGGCACTCGTTCTCGTCGGCAGGCGCCATCACGACGAGATTCGGAATGCACCGCAGGTACGAGAGATCGTAGCTGCCCTGGTGAGTTGCGCCGTCGCCGCCGACGAGGCCGGCGCGGTCGATCGCGAATGTCACCGGAAGCTTTTGCAGGGCGACGTCGTGAATCAGCTGATCGTACGCACGTTGCAGGAACGTCGAGTAGATCGCGACGACGGGTCGCAGGCCTTCGCATGCCATGCCGGCCGCGAGCGTGACCGCGTGTTGCTCGGCGATCGCGACATCGAAGTAGCGATCCGGGAAGCGCTTGGAGAACTCCACGAGCCCCGAGCCTTCGCGCATCGCGGGCGTGATGCCGACCACGCGCGGATCCTGCTCGGCCATGTCGCACAGCCACTGACCGAAGATCTGCGAATACGACGGGCCGCTCGCCTTCTCTTTGAAGATGACGCCGCTCTTCGGATCGAACGGACCCGGGCCGTGCCACTTGATCGGATCGGCTTCAGCGGGCGCGTAACCTTTGCCCTTGCGAGTGATCACGTGCAGGAACTGCGGACCCTTCTGGTCGCGCAGGTTCTTGAGCGTGGCCACCAGCGCGCCCAGATCGTGTCCGTCGATCGGCCCGATGTAGTTGAAACCCATCTCTTCGAAGATCGTGCCCGGCAGCACCATGCCTTTCATGTGCTCTTCGGAGCGGCGCGCCAGCTCCCACACGGTCGGCATACGGCTCAATACTTTCTTGCCGCCCTTGCGCAGCGTCGCATACAGCTTGCCGGACAACACGCGCGCGAAGTAATTCGAGAACGCGCCGACGTTCTCCGAGATCGACATGTCGTTGTCGTTGAGAATGACCAGCATGTCGACATCCATGCTGCCGGCGTGATTCAACGCTTCGAAGGCCATGCCGGCGCTGAGCGCGCCATCGCCGATGACTGCCACGACGCGACGCTTCTGCTCGCTGCGCGCAGCGGCGATCGCCATGCCGAGCGCCGCGCTGATCGACGTGCTCGAATGGCCAACACCGAACGTGTCGTATTCGCTCTCGCCGCGCGTCGGAAACGGCGCGAGGCCGTTCTTCAGCTTGATCGTGCGCAGCTTGTCGCGGCGCCCGGTCAGTACCTTGTGCGGATAGGCCTGATGACCGACGTCCCACACGATGCGGTCGTGCGGCGTATCGAAGACGTAATGCAAGGCGACCGTGAGCTCGACGGTGCCGAGGCCGGCCGCGAAGTGGCCGCCCATTTGCGCGACCGTGTCGATGAGGTACTGGCGCAGCTCCGTCGAAAGTTTCTTTAATTTCGCCGGCGTCAACGCACGCAGATCGGCAGGCGAGCCGATCGTGGTGAGCAGCGGGTACGGCGTTGCGGAGCCCATGGAGCGCGAGTCTACAGTAAAGCCTTCAGTACTTTCGGAGCACCAGCCAGTCGGAAACGCTCGCAAGTGTGGCGGCGCGCGGGCCAATAACGGCAAGCGCCTCCAACGCACGCGCGTGCAGCTCGTTCATGCGACAACGCGCTGCGTCGACGCCGACGCTCGACGGATAAGTCGGTTTGTCGTGCGCGCGATCGGCACCGGTCGCTTTGCCGAGCAGCGTCGCGTCGCCTTCGATGTCGAGCAGATCGTCCTGAATCTGAAATGCGAGTCCCACAGCGCGCGCGAACTCATCGAGCGCACGCGTGATCGACTCGGAGGTCCGCTCGCTGCAGGCGGCAGCCATCATCACCGACGCGTGAATGAGTGCGCCGGTCTTGCGCGCGTGCATCTCCTCGACTTCGGCGAGCGACAACTGGCGGCCAACGGCGGCGAGATCGAGCGCCTGTCCGCCAGCCATTCCGTTGGTGCCGCTGGCAATTGCGAGGAGCCTCACGAGCTCGAGGCGGATCGCAGGGTCTGCGGGCAAGCCGGGTCCGCTCGCCAGCGTCTCGAACGCGAGCACCTGCAAGGCGTCGCCGACCAGAATCGCGGTCGCTTCGTCGAACGCCTTGTGGCACGTCGGACGTCCACGCCGCAGATCGTCGTCGTCCATGGCCGGCAAATCGTCGTGCACGAGCGAGTAGGCATGGATGAGTTCCACCGCGCAGGCGACGCCGTCGACGGCAGTTTCCGGCATGCCGAGCGCTTGCGCTGTCGCGTAGACGAGCACCGGCCGCACGCGCTTGCCGCCGCCGAGCGCGCTGTAACGCAGAGCTTCGTGCAAACGTGTCGGATTCGCAGTGACGAGGGGAAGTCGCGCGGTCAGTTCGCGCTCGGTTCGAGCCTGCCAGCGTTCCAGCAGCGCCTGGAATTGCGGCTCGCGGGAGATTTGGACGGACTCAGCTGTCGCGCTCATTGTCTTCCGCAGCGAACGGCGCGGCCTCGAATTGCTCCGACGCGCCGCTCTTGCGCAGCAGGATTTCCACCTTCTGTTCCGCCTGCTTCAGTGCGCTCTGACAGACGCGCGTCAGCTGCACGCCGCGTTCGAAGTGGCGCAGCGATTCGTCGAGCGACAGGTCGCCCTGTTCGAGTTTCTCGACGATGGTTTCCAGCTCGGCGAGCGAGCGCTCGAAATCGGAAGCCGCAGTCTGTTCTGGGCTGGCCGGGGTCGTTTTGCTATTCACTGGAAGGCAATGTCTGGGCGGGGGCGCGCGTTGCGCGGCAAGCTTGCATGGGCGACCTGTCGTGGTCAATCGGCCGGGGCCGGCGCCGAGTCTGTCGTACGCCTCTCATGCGTCTGGCGTTGACTTGGCCGACACGCGAGACTAAATTTTCACCCCCATTAGACTTGGTCTAACGGTTGATTTTCGTTCACCGAGGATTGCTCAATGAAAAATCTGAAGGGCTCGAAGACGGAAAAGAATTTGAAGGACGCGTTCGCCGGCGAGTCGCAGGCGAATCGTCGCTATCTGTATTTCGCAGCGAAGGCGGATGTCGAAGGCTTCAACGACGTCGCTGCCGTGTTCCGCTCGACGGCGGAAGGCGAGACCGGTCACGCGCACGGCCATCTCGAGTATCTCGAAGCCGTTGGCGATCCGGCGACCGGCCTGCCGATCGGCCCGACCGGCTCGAACCTGAAAGCCGCCATCGCCGGCGAGACGCACGAGTACACCGACATGTACCCGGGCATGGCGAAGCAGGCGCGCGACGAAGGCTTCGAGGAAATCGCCGACTGGTTCGAGACGCTCGCGAAGGCGGAGCGCTCGCACGCCAACCGATTCCAGAAAGCGCTGGATACTCTGTGACCTCAGCAGGTCCAGATATCGCGGGGTCACGCCGCGTGACCCCGTGAGCTCGCGCGAGGGGAGTCTCGAAGCTCCCACGCGCCATCCGCTCGAGTGGCGCAGTCCCGAGTTCCGCGACGAGAAGCTCCTGTTCAAGGAGCTGGAGCGGGTGTTCGACATCTGCCACGGCTGTCGCCGCTGCTTCAGCCTGTGCAACTCGTTCCCGACGTTGTTCGATGCAGTCGATGCTTCGCCGAACGGCGAAGTCGAAAGCGTCGACAAGAAGGTCTACTGGGACGTCGTCGATCACTGCTACCTGTGCGACATGTGCTACATGACCAAGTGTCCGTACGTGCCGCCGCATCCGTGGAACGTCGACTTCCCGCACCTGATGCTGCGGGCGAAGGCGTTCAAGTTTCAGACTCAGCCGGTCCGCATGCGCGACAGGATTCTCAGTGCGACCGACACGGTCGGGACCCTGGCCGGCATTCCGGTCGTGGCCGAGATCGTCAACGCCGTGAACAAGACAGCAGCAGGACGCAAGCTGCTGGACAAGGCACTCGGCGTGCATCCGCAAGCGCCGATTCCTGAGTACCACAGCAAGTCGTATCGCAAGCAACACGCGGCGGCTGCGCATCCCGCGCTCGAAGCGAAACCGACCGCGGATACCAAAGGCCGCGTCGTCCTGTTCGCAACCTGCTACGGCAATCGCAACGAGCCTGATCTGGGCAAAGATCTCGCAGCGATCTTCGAGCACAACGGCATCGCCGTGACGATCGCGCGCTCCGAACACTGCTGCGGCATGCCGAAGCTGGAGCTCGGCGACCTGGAAGGCGTCGCGCAGCTCAAGGAGCGGAACATTCCGGAGCTGGCCCGGCTTGTCGATGCAGGGTGGGACATCGTCACGCCGATCCCTTCCTGCACGCTGATGTTCAAGCAGGAGCTGCCGCTGATGTTTCCGGAAGACACGCAGGTCGCGAAGGTGCGCGATGCGATGTTCGATCCGTTCGAGTACCTGTGGGCACGCTACAAGGGCGGCATGCTACGCACCGATTTCTCGCGCAAGCTCGGCAAGATCAGCTACCACGTGCCGTGTCACCTGCGCGTGCAGAACCTCGGTTTGAAGACTCGCGACGTGTTGATGCTGGTGCCGGAGACGCAGGTCGAGGCGATCGAGCGCTGCTCGGGTCACAACGGCACGTACGGAGTGAAGCGCGAGTACCGCGACGTGTCGATGAAGATCGGCCGGCCGGTCGTGCGCCGCGTGGCCGACAGCGGCGCGGACTTCTATTCGAGCGATTGCCCGATGGCAGGCCACCAGATCGAATCGGGCCTGGAGCAACCGCAGGAACCGACGCATCCGCTCAAGCTGCTGCGCATGGCCTACGGGATCTGATGAAGTGAACGCCATGAATCTCCCGCATCTCACTCGCAAGGATTTGATGAGCCTCGAGCAGTACTCGGACGCCCGCAAGGAATTCCGCAGCAAGGTGATCGAGCACAAGCGCAATCGCAGCCTCGCGCTCGGGCCGAACGCAACCTGGGCGTTCGAGGACCAGCTGACGATGCAGTACCAGGTCCAGGAGATGCTGCGCGTCGAGCGCATCTTCGAAGCCGACGCCATCCAGGAAGAGCTCGACGCCTACAACCCGCTGATCCCGGACGGCCGCAACTGGAAGGCGACGTTCCTGCTGGAGTTTCCGGACGTCGACGAGCGTCGCGAGCGTCTGTCGCAGTTGAAAGGCGTCGAGGACCGCTGCTGGGTGCAGGTCGCCGGCTGCGAGCGCGTGTATGCGATCGCCGACGAAG
>DATJIP010000089.1:0-21924 GCA_035493235.1 Steroidobacteraceae bacterium | reverse complement strand
AGAACGAGGCAGAGATGCCGATCACGATCATGAGCTGATTGAGCGACACCAGTCCGCCGCGTCGTTGCGCAGGCGCGATCTCCGCGATGTAGACCGGCGCGATCAATATCGCCGCACCGACCGCGAGCCCGCCGACGCTGCGCGCAACCACGAAGGCCGTGAGCGTCGTCGCGAGCGACGCCAGCGATGCCGACACCACGAACAGCGCAGCCGCGCACAGCAATACTTTTCTGCGGCCGAGTCGATCGCTGAGCACGCCGGCAAACGCGTTGCCTGCGAGCGCACCCCAACCTAACGAGCTGACTGCCCAGCCGAGCCTGAGATCGCCGCCGGTGCCGCTGAGCTGGAAATACTCGCGAATAAACGGCACGACGCCGGAGATCACCGTGGCGTCGAAGCCCAATAGCAGGCCGCCGATCGCAGCGGTGAGCGCGACCAGGCTGACGTTGAGTCTGCGTTGTCCCATGCGCGCGGCGTGCGCTTCGTTGTTCGTCATCAAGTTGTTCTTCGTATACGGCGACGTGCTTGCCAGGTCAACGCGAGCGTGCTACAAGGCAAATTGTAAGCGCTTACATTTTTCGGCACAAGAACCGAAATAGTCGCAAACAGGGGGCCCAGCCGTGAACGATTCTGCCCGTAGACGTTCGCCGATCGCACAGACCATTTCGCTGATTCTCGGCACCGCCGTCGCCATGCCGGTGTTCGCCCAGGCGCAGCAGGAGACGCTCGAAGAGGTTGTCGTGACTGGTATTCGCGGCAGTCTCACCTCCTCCATGGAGTTGAAGCGCGACTCGCAAGGCGTGGTCGACGGCATCGTCGCCGAAGACATCGGTAAATTTCCCGACACGAACCTCGCCGAGTCGTTGCAACGCATCAGCGGCGTGTCGATCGATCGCTCGGCGATCGGCGAAGGCCAGCGCGTCACGGTGCGCGGCGTCGGCCCGGACTTCAACCTGGTGCTGCTGAACGGCCGCCAGATGCCGGTCTCGTCCCTCGAGGACACGGTGGCCTCCAACCATCGCGCCTTCGATTTTGCGAATCTCGCCTCGGAAGCGATCGCGGGCGTCGAGGTCTACAAGACCAGCCGCGCCAGTACGCCGACCGGCGGCATCGGCGCGACGATCAACATCAAGACGGCGCGGCCGCTGGACAATCCCGGCCTGCATTCCAGCCTCGGCCTGAAAGGCATGATCGACGAGTCCGGGCAGAACCTGCCGGCGCACCTGCAGGGCGATGAGATCACGCCGGAAATCTCCGGCATCTACAGCAACACGTTCGGCGACGACAAATTCGGCGTCTCGCTCACTGCGAGCTACCAGGAACGCAACTCCGGCTTCAACCAAGTGCAGGTCGGCAACGGCTGGCGCGCGTTCGCCGGCGACGAGAACAACTGGGGCACGATTCCGCAACCGGGCCAGCCGGGTTCGGAGAACATCACGAACCGTCCGGATGCGACCGACACCTATTCGGTGCCGCAAAATCTCGGTTACGGCGTCAGCGGCATCGAACGCAAGCGCACCAACGGTCAGCTCGCGCTGCAGTGGCGTCCGATCGATGCGCTCACCGCGACGCTCGACTACACCTACTCCGAGAACAAGATCGCGACCCAGCGCAACGAGCTGTCGGTGTGGTTCAACTTCGGTCCGTCGAGCAGCAGCTGGACCGACGGTCCGGTCGCGGGCCCGCTCGTGTACACCGAATCGATCCCGGCCGCGAACAGCGACCTGTCGATGGGCGGCGCCAAGTTCGCCACCAAGAACGAGAACAAGTCGCTGGGCTTCAACCTGGCGTGGGACGTCTCCGAGCGCCTCGGCTTCTCGCTCGACTTTCACGACTCGAGTGCTGAATCGGGCGCCGACAGCCCGTACGGCTCGAATTCCGTGCTCGGCGTCGCGGCCTTCGTACGCGGCAATACCACCGGCGACTTCCGCCAGGACTTTCCGGTCATCAGCGTGCAGCTGCCTGCTGGCATGACCAGCGTCAGCCCATCGGCGATGACGGTCACCGGCTCGGCGTTCCGCAACGGCTACATGAAGATGGACATCACCCAGACGCAGCTGGGCGGCAACTTCGACTTCAACGACAGCTCGCGCCTGGACTTCGGCGTGGCGCTGACCGACATGAAAAATCGGACTGCGTTCTCGACCGTGCAGAACGACACCTGGGGCTCCGACGTCGCGTTCGACCCGGCGGCGTTCCCGGACGACGTGTGGCGGCCCGATACGATCCGTCAATATTTCGACCAGGTTTCCGGCAGCGGCAACTCGAGTCTGTTCAACAACTTCTACACCTTCGACTTCGACCGGGCGCGCAACATCGCTGCCGGCCTGCGCGGCGCGGACCGCTTCAGCGCCAGCCCGACCTTCACGACCGATCGTCACGTCGAGGAAGAATCGCAGAGCGCCTATGTGCAGTTCAGCCAGGCGTTCGACACCAAGATGCCGATCCACGCAGCGGTCGGTGTGCGCTGGGAGCAGACAGACGTCACGTCCAGCGCGCTCGTGCCATCACCCTCGGGCATCAGCTGGGCCTCGGATAACGAGTTGAATGTCATCACGCCTGCAGGAGCTTCCACCACCACGACGCTCAAGGGCGACTACGACTACGTGCTGCCAAGCTTCGACTTCGACGTCGGCATCCGTGACAACGTGAAGTTCCGCGCCAGCTGGGGCCAGACCATCGGTCGCCCGGGTTGGGGCGACATCCAGGGCGGCCAGGTGCTCGACCTGCTGGTGCGCGTCGACGGCGGCACGGGCTCGCAGGGCAATCCGGCGCTGAAACCGCTGGAGTCGACCAACATCGACCTGTCGCTCGAGTGGTACTACGCGGAAGGTAGCTACGCGTCGGTCGGCTACTTCAACAAGGACATCGACAACTACGTCGGCGTCTCGCAGATCGTCGAGCAGCCTTTCAGCCTGCATACGCCGATCAACGGCGCGCTCTACAACGAAGCGGTGGCGGCCGCCTGCGCGGATCGCAGCACCACGTGTATCCGCAACTGGATCTTCACCAACCGTCCCACCGCTCCGGGCGTGAACGCGACCGCTCGCACCATCACCGGACAGAGCGGCGATCCTATCGCCGACTTCCGCATCACGGTGCCGGCGAACCAGCGCTCGGCGAATCTCAACGGCTTCGAGTTCAACGTCCAGCACATGTTCGGCCTCAGCGGCTTCGGTGTGTCGGCGAACTACACGATGGTCAACTCGGGCTTGAAGTACGACAACCACCTGCGCAATCAGCAGTTCGCACTCGAAGGTCTGAGCGACGCAGCGAACGTGGTCGCCTTCTACGAGAACTTCGGCTGGGGGGTGCGTCTCGCCTACAACTGGCGCGACGAATTCCTGGCGAGCCGCTTCGACGGCGCCGGCGCCAACCCGCTGTACACCGAGCCTTACGGTCAGTACGACCTCAACGTGAGTTACCAGTGGGGCAACAACCTGACGTTCCAGGTCGAAGCGATCAACATCACGGATGAGATCCAGCGCATTCACGGCCGCACCGACAGCGAGGCCGTGTTCGTGACGCAGACCGGGCCCCGCTACATGATCGGAGCGCGGTACAAGTTCGGCGGGCAGTAGCGAGACGAGTCCCGCGTTCGATGTAGAGCCGCTGGCGCCCCCAACCAGCGGCTCTTTTCGTTACGATGGGGTGTAATGACAACGGGGTCGATCAAGCATGTAGTGATCGCGGGCGGCGGGTCGGCCGGGTGGCTGACCGCAGGCGTCATCGCCGCCGACCACTGCGCGGCGGCCGGCTCGGGATTGCAGGTCACGGTGATCGAATCGCCCGACGTCGGGCCGATCGGCGTCGGCGAAGGCACCTGGCCGACCATGCGCGACACGCTGCGACGCATCGGCGTCAGGGAAAGCGATTTCCTGCGCGAGTGCGATGCCTCCTTCAAGCAGGGCTCGCGCTTCAATGGCTGGCGCGACGGCGCGGACGGCGACTACTACTTTCATCCGTTCGTCCTGCCGCAGGGCTACACGGAGACGAATCTCGTCGCCGGCTGGCTGCAGCGTCACGCGAACGTGCCGTTCGCCGATCTGGTGAGTTTCCAACCGCACCTCTGCGTGCAGAACAAGGCGCCGAAGCAGGCGGCGACGCCCGAGTTTGCGGCGGTCGCGAACTACGCCTACCACCTCGACGCCGGCAAGTTCGGCATGTTTCTGCGCAAGCACTGTACTGAACGCCTTGGCGTGCGACTGATGCTCGATCACATCGTCGGCATCGAATCGCATCCCAACGGCGACATCGCAGCGCTGCAGACGAGGTCACAAGGACCGCTGGCAGCAGATCTGTTCGTCGATTGCACAGGCCTGCAATCGCTGCTGCTGGGCCGGCACTATCAAGCTCCGTTCGTGTCGCAGAAGCACGTGCTGTTCAACGACTCGGCGCTGGCGCTGCAGGTGCCCTACCCCGACGACAACAGCCCGATCGCTTCGCAGACCGTGTCGACTGCGCAGAGCAGCGGCTGGATCTGGGACATCGGTTTGCCGACGCGACGCGGTATCGGTCACGTCTACTCGAGCGCACACATTTCCGACGACCAGGCGGAGGCCGAGCTGCGCCGTTATGTAGAACAGGTCGCCGGAGCTGCAAATAGCGGCACCGCGCGCAAGCTCACCTTCGAGCCGGGCTATCGGCAGCATTTCTGGCACCGCAATTGCGTTGCCATCGGACTGTCGGCGGGCTTCATCGAACCGCTCGAAGCCTCGGCACTGGCGCTGGTTGAGCTGTCCGCCGCCATGCTCAGCGACCAGATGCCGGCGACGCGCGAAGCGATGGACATCGTCGCGCGACGCTTCAACGACTCGTTCACCTATAGATGGGAACGTGTGATCGATTTTCTCAAGCTGCACTACGTGTTGAGCCGACGCACGACCTCCGCGTTCTGGCGCGACAACCTCGCCCCGGCCAGTGTTCCCGACCGGCTGAGCGAGTTGCTCGTGCTGTGGCGGCACCAGCCGCCCTCGCGTTATGACCTGCACCGCATCGAAGAAGTGTTTCCGTCCGCGAGCTATCAATATGTGCTGTACGGAATGGGCTTTCGCCCCGAGCCCCCGGCTGCGACACGCCGCGCGGACGACGCCGATCGGGCCGACGGATTTTTCCGCGAAGCTGCGACGCTGACTGGCAAAATGCTGGCTGCGCTCCCGACCAATCGGGAGCTGATCACGCACATCAAGCGGCACGGGCTGCCGAGAATCTGAGCGTATGAACAACGCCGTTTTGCTGAACAACATCGACCACAAAGACCTCAAGGTCATCACCACGCGCGGTGCCGCGTACGGCGATGACGTGAAGTCTGCCCTGACGTTTCCGGCTGAATTCCGCAACGTCCAGGCCTGCTATCCGATCGTCTTCCACAAGACTGCGGATGGGAAATTTCAGTCGATCGCCCTGTTCGGCTTCCAGGACAACGAGAATCTGTTCCTCGGCCCGGACGGTTGGGATGCGCAGTACGTGCCGTTGACCGTGGAGCGCCAGCCGTTCCTCATCGGCTTTCGCGACCGCGAACCGATGGTGCACATCGATCTCGCCAGTCCGCGCGTGAGCCGGACCCAAGGCGAGGCGCTGTTCCGCGACTACGGCGGCTCGACCGAATTTCTCGAGCGCATGAGCTCGGTGCTGCTGACGATTCATCAGGGCCTCGAAGCAGTGCCCGCGTTCATCGACTCCCTGCTGCAGCACGACTTGCTGGAGTCGTTCGTGCTCGACGTCGAGCTCAACGATCGCTCGCAGCATCGTCTCACTGGTTTCTACACGATCAACGAGGAGCGTCTCGGCACGCTCGACGCCGGTACGCTCGAGCGGATGCACAAGGCGGGTCATCTGCAGGCGATCTACATGGCGATAGCTTCGCTGTCTCACTTCCGCGATCTGATCGAGCGCCGGAACCGACTGAATGCTGGCCGTCGCTAACACAATCGAGGAGATTGCGGGAACCGATCCGCAGTCGCTGTCGGAGGAACTGCTGGCGCGGACACAGCCTGCGGTCCTTCGCGGCCTCGTTTCGAGCTGGCCGGTCGCGCGCGCGGGCCGCGAATCGGCTGCGGCGACCGATGCCTACCTGCGACGCTTCTACAAGGACGCGACCGTCAACGCGATGCTCGGCGCTCCCGAAATTGGCGGCCGGTTTTTCTACAGCGAAGACCTCAGCGGCTTCAACTTCAAAGCCGTGCGCACCAAGCTGGACACCGTGCTCGACGAAATCGCGCGCCAGAGCAAGGCGGAGATTCCGCCGGCAATTTATGTCGGCTCCACGACGGTCGACACCTGTCTGCCCGGCTTTCGCGCTGAGAACGATCTCGCACTCGGCAATCGCCAGCCGCTCGTCAGCATCTGGTTGGGCAATCGCACGCGCATCGCCGCTCATCATGATCTGCCCGACAACATCGCGTGCGTCGTCGCAGGCCGCCGCCGCTTTACGCTGTTCCCGCCGGAGCAGCTCGAGAATCTTTACATCGGACCGCTCGATTTCACGCCGGCCGGCCAGGCGATCAGCCTGGTCGATTTCGCGCGGCCGGATTTCACGAAATTCCCGCAGTTCGCCGCAGCGCTGCAGCACGCGCAGGTCGCGGAGCTCGGCCCGGGCGATGCGATCTTCATTCCCAGCATGTGGTGGCACCACATCGAGTCGCTCGACGCCCTGAACGTGCTGGTGAACTACTGGTGGCGCCGCTCGCCGGCGTTCATGGATTCGCCGATGAGCGCGCTCATGCTCGCGATCCTGACCGTGCGCGACTTGCCGCCGGAGCAGCTCAAGGCCTGGCAGAACCTCTTCCGGCACTACGTCTTCGAGGCGGACGAGCACACGACGGCGCACATTCCGCCGCAAGCCCGCCGCGTCCTCGGTCCGATGGATGCCGAGGCGGCGCGCGAGTTGCGAGCGCGGCTGTTGCAAAGATTGAATCGCTGAGGGGCCCGAGAGTGGAACAGAAACTGATCAACAGAGTCGTCATCGCCGGCGGCGGTACCGCGGGCTGGATGGTGGCCGCATGCCTGTCGAAGATGCTCGGCAAGGTGCTCGACATCAAGCTGATCGAGTCCGACGAGATCGGCACCGTCGGCGTCGGCGAGGCCACTATCCCGACGCTCGTGACCTTCCACCGCCTGCTCGACATCAACGAGCAGGAATTCATGGCCGCGACGCAAGGTACGTTCAAGCTCGGCATCGGCTTCGAGAACTGGCGCAACGTCGGCGAGAACTACATTCACTCCTTCGGCCTCACCGGCACGGATCACTGGAGCGCCGGCTTCCAGCATTTCTGGCTCAAGGGACGCGAGCGCAAGCTGGCGGGCGACTACGGCGACTACTGCCTCGAGCTCAAGGCCGCCCAGGCGGAACGCTTCGCACACCTGCCGCGCGGCGGGATGAACTACGCCTTTCACATCGATGCCAGCCTGTATGCGAAGTTCCTGCGCAAGTTCAGCGAAGGCTATGGCACCCAGCGCATCGAGGGGAAGATCGTCGAGGTCAAGACCGATCCGGCGTCCGGCTACATCACCGCGATCCGGCTGGATTCAGGCGTGGACATCGAAGGCGACCTGTTCATCGACTGCACCGGCTTCCGCGGCCTGCTGATCGGCCAGACGCTACACGTCGGCTACGAAGACTGGTCGCACTGGCTGTACAACGACAGCGCCGTCGCGGTGCAGACGGAATCCGTGCGCGAGGCCTGGCCGTACACCCGCTCCATCGCGCGCGAAGCAGGATGGCAGTGGCGCATTCCGCTGCAGCACCGAGTTGGCAACGGCATCGTATTCTGCAGCCGCTATCTTCCGGACGAGCAGGCGAAGCAGACCTTGCTGGCGAACATCGAAGGCAAGGTTCTGACCGAGCCGCGCGTGATCAAATTCCGCCCCGGCCAGCGGCGCGAGCACTGGAAGAAGAACTGCATCGCGGTCGGCCTGGCCAGCGGCTTCATCGAGCCGCTGGAGTCGACCAGCATCCACCTGATCCAGCGCAGCATGATCCGGCTGATGCAGATGTTCCCGCGCACCGCCATCGCGCAGTCCGACATCGACGAGTTCAACCGCCAGATGAGCTCGGAGATCGAGCACATCCGCGATTTCATCGTGCTGCACTATCATGTCACCGATCGCCAGGACACACCGTTCTGGCGCGCCGTGCGCAACATGAGCATTCCGCCGTCGCTTCAGCACCGCATCGAGCTGTTCCGCGAGACCGGCCGCGTCTTCCGCGTGCCGAACGAGCTGTTCGCCGAGAACTCCTGGATACAGGTCATGCTCGGCCAGGGCATCACGCCGCGGCAACATCATCCGGTCGCCGACCTGATGGGCGATGAGGAACTGTCGCGGTTCCTCGAGAACATTCGCTCGTCGGTCGATCGCACGGTGATGCAGTTGCCGAAACATCAGACCTATATCGAGCAGTACTGCAAAGCGCAGGATCTGCGCCGCGGGGTCGGCTAGTGAAACGTCCGTCGGCCAACATGTACGAGGTCGCGAAGCTCGCGGACGTGTCGATCGCGACTGTCTCGCGCGTGGTCAACAGCGACTCGCGCGTCAAGGAGAAGACACGGCAGATAGTCCTGTCGGCAATGCACAAGCTTGGTTACCAGCCGAATTCGATCGCGCAGTCGCTCGCGACGCGTACTTCGAACAGCGTCGGCGTGCTGGTCTCGGAGCTGCATGGCGCCTTCTATGGCGCCATGCTCAGTGCGATCGAGGAGACGCTGCGCGCTGCCGGCAAGTTCGTACTGGTCGCGACCGGTCACGATCGCGAGGACCAGGAGCTCGAAGGCATTCGCTTCCTCGTCGGCCGCAACTGCGACGCGCTGATCGTGCACGTCTCCGGGCTGCCCGATAAATTCCTGGTCGAGCACAACAAGTCGAAGACGCCGATCGTCGTCGTCAACCGCAAGGTTCGTGGGATTGCGGATCGTTGCTTCAGCCTCGACAACGAGCTCGGTGGCTACCTCGCCGCTCGCTCGCTCCTGCAGGCACAGCACCGCAAGATCGCCTATATCTCAGGTCCGCTCGACTGGACCGACGCGCAGCAGCGCCTGCAAGGACACAAGCGTGCACTTGCTGAGGCGCGCGTGGCGTTCGACGAGCGGTTGCTATACGAAGGTGACTACCACGAGACGGGCGGCAGCCGGGCGCTCAATCATCTGCTCGGCACTGGCATCCCGTTCACCGCAGTGATCTGCGCGAACGACGAGAGCGCAGCCGGCGCGATGGCAGCTGCTCACGATCGGGGACTGAAGCTTCCGGACGAACTCTCGATCGTCGGTTTCGACAATGCCCCGATCTCGCGCTACGTCTATCCGAAGCTATCGACCGTCCACTATCCGATCACCGACATGGGCCACATGGCCGCGCGCTGGGTCCTGCAGAACGTCTACCAGCAGGAGAACCTCGACGTCCGGCAGCACATCTTCAAGCCGAACTTCGTCGATCGCGACTCGGTTGCTCCGCCGGGCTGACAGGTGTGGCACCTCAGTCGAACGGATCCGAGAACTTTGGATCCTGGAGGAAGTGCTGATCGGTGAGCGTATTGAGAAAGGCTTCGAGAGCAGCCTTGTCATCCTCGCTGAGATTCAGATTCACCGGATTGGTGGTCACCATTGCGCGCATCCGAATATCCGTCAGAGGCCCATCGACCACACCGCTGCTGTAGTGCTCGATGACGTCGCGCAGCGTGGCGAAACGCCCGTCGTGCATGTATGGCGCCGTAACACCAATGTTGCGCAATGAAGCTGCCCGGAACTGGCCTCCTCCGGATCCCGGGTCGGCCGGCACAAGATCAAGGCCGTTGTTGGCAGAGATGTCGAGAGTCTGCGCACCCTGCGAGTGGCACAGCGCTGCGCATTTGCCGTTGAAAATTTCTGCACCGCGCAGCTCCTGGGCATTGAGGACCAGCTCGGGATGCAATTCTTCGCCATCGGTCATGGGATGGTACGCACGGTCGAACTTCGTATCGAAGGCGATCAGCGAACGCAGGAATTGCGCCAGCGCTCGGGCAATGCGCTCGGGCGTCACTTCCGGTGTTCCGAACGCTGCCTCGAACAGCGGCGGATAGAAATCCGTAGCCGCGAGCTTCGGCACGAGCAGCTGCATCGAGTTGCCCAGCTCCGTCGGTTCCGCGATCGGCAAAGGCACCAGACTCTCGAGGCTCGCTACTCGCCGATCGCCGAAGTACAGGTTGTCGACGTTGTAGCGCACAGCCGTGAGCCCCATGACGTTGCGCTTCGTTAGTTCGCCCTGCGGTCCCGCGCTGAATGCATCCGGCGCTGCGAAGCCGTGCTGTTGCAGGTGGCAGGTACCACAGGAACCCATGTTGGTTATTGAAAGTCGCTTGTCGTAGAACAACACGCGACCGAGCGTCGCCCCCGCGTTGGTCGTCGGGTTGCCCTCGGCCAGAGTCGTCGTGTCCCACAGGGGCACGAAGTGCTCTCGGGCGAACCGCACGATCGCCGGCAAGACGAGTTGCGAGTCGTCATAGATATACGAAGTCGCAGGCAGCGTCGGGCGCCGAGTCTCGGCGACGGGCGCGGCGAGCGCGAATACGTCTTCGCCACGCCCGCCAAACCCGTCATCGGCCACCACGTGCACGAAGACAGCCCCGTTCGAGTCGAGCACACCCGATACACGCGTGCCCTCCACTCGTAGACCTCGCGACAAAGGTGTCAGCGAGACGGAATAAGTCAAAGGATCGCCGTCCGGGTCCTCGAAGGCGATTCCACCTTGCGTCACCTCCACGTCGACGCGTGCGCCGACATTGAGAATGCGATCCGGGCCGGGGCGAGCGACCACCGGTACGGCGTTCGGCGCGATGGTGAGTGCCATCTCCCAGTGCAGGTCGCCGCTTCGCCCGTCACTCACGTCGATGATGATGCCCGCCTGTGAATGCTCCGTCGGCAACGTCTCGGCCGGAATGCCTGTCAGATGCGTACCGGAAATTTTCAGACCGCGCCATGTGCCGTTCGCAACGGCTGAATTGAAGCGGATGTTGAACGCGAGCGGATCGCCTTCCGCGTCGAAGAAGTTCTGCGCGAGGTCGAAATCGATTGGATGCTTGATGATCAACCGTGGGTCCAGAAACTGGGCGCGCGCCCTCGGACCACTGTTACTCGGAGGCGGCGGCGGCGTTGGTGGTGGCGGTGGTGGACTTGTCCCCGATCCACCCGCAGGCGGCGTTTGGCCTGAACCGTCTCCGCTTCCGCCTCCCCCGCCACAGGCGGCCAACAGCAGTATCAGCAACGCCGTTACTGGGATCCGAAGGACGTGAGCCATATCCCTGCTCCTGGCTTCTAATTATTCGCGCGCGGTTATCTTAGCGCCTTCGCCGGCAAGGTGAAGATACTGGGCACATAGCGGCGCGCTGGGTTCCTGCGGCAAGCCGGACATGAACCATCGTCCTTGACGAGTACATCGGAATAGCAATGAGGACATTCAGTAAGAATGGTGTCTTCTCGCCCGAGTGCTCGGAATTTCGCGTCAGGCTGCACTCTGCCGGTGCCAGGTTCCACACGTTCGTGCTACTTCCTGGACACATACATGGTTCCATTCTCGATTCTCAGTGACAGGTTGTGGCGGTCGGCAAGTTGCGTGGCCGCTGTCCGCCATGGGGTACAACCGAACTTCATCGGCTCCGATTGAGTCAGCGAGGAATCGATCTCTGTCTTCAAGCCTGCGACATCCGCAAATAGCGCAAAGGCTGCTCTCACCTCGAGGTTCGAAAAAGAAAACTGTAGCTGCCCGTCAGGGCATGCGTTCGCTGAAAAGCATGCGAAGACGCAACCCAGGGTCAGAATTACACTTGCCGTCCGCGTCATGTTGTCGCTCCGATCACTCATCGCATGGCCGATGACTCAATAGAGAGATTTCCAATACAAGACGAGGAACAGCCCCGCCGGAATTGCACCGAGCGCTGTGCAAGCGATGTTCGCCGAAGTGCGCAGCTCGCCGAAACGAAGCAAGCGGGTAATTGCCAGGATGACCGCGACAAATGCGACAAGTCCGCAGAGTTCACTAATCAGACCCACGAGGAGGATCAATCGTGATCGCGGTGGTAGAAACAGGAACGCGTATGTCCAAGCAGCTGCGCCAACAATCAGTGGTACGACCAGACAGGCTCGAAGGGACGTTCCGATACGGCTAATGCTCCGCGTGAGCCGCTCATCTTCCATGGCTGACTCTCAGGATTCGTCCGTCTTCCTTGGAAATCTCTGCGAGCGCCACGCCACCCACCCAGCCCTTCGGCAGCGAGCCTGCGACGATCCAGACGCCATCTTTCAGCGTTGCGCGATAGGGTTTCTCACCCTCAATGTGCTCGCGACCATAGATGGGTTCCCAGATCGCAACGGCGATGCGAATCGCAGTTTGCTGATCAGGTACGTACCCGGCCGCGGGCTTCACGTTGTGCGGCACGGATTGCGCAGCAAGCATGGTTGAGGCGAACAACCCCACAAACAGAACAGCGCGTTTCATGCTGTCAGGGCAAAGAGCGCCCAGCCTGCACTGAGAATGTTCAAGGGCGTTTCTTGAGTTTGCGGCGAGTGAAGACGCGGGTCGGCCCAGTAGTGAACGGCATACGCTGGTGCTATCAAGGCCGGAAAGACCAGCGACGCGGCTACGCAGAGGCATTGCCACGTGCTGAGCTTGCGCTGTTTGGCGAGGGCCCGCAGGCCCCAGACTGCTGCCACCAACACTCCAATGGTGATCGGCCAAGCGTAGGCAGCGAGATCCAGAGACATGACAAGTGTTCCGGCAATCTTGCGCAGATTCATCCGTGGTCACCTAACGCCAGTCGGCATCAGCGGCCTGTTGACCGGGACACTAGCCAACATCGCATCTACTTGCTGCACGGCATCTTGGTCTCGTTTCATCGAGTCTGGCGACCGACGGAAGCGAGCTCGATTCGCTTATTGGAGCTCACGACGACGCGCCGGAACGACGAACATGAGGACTCCCCAACAGATCAGAACTACCGAGACGGTCTATTGCACACGATATCTGTAGTGCCCCGTGATCGGATAAGCGAAGAGTATGTCGTCTTCGACTGGTCCAGCACCGATGTTATGGATGACCAGGGGATGATCGGATCGGGGCGCCCGACGATCAGAGATGATTCCTATATGCGGCAGATTTCCAGGCAGCATCCAGGTTACCAGATCGCCTGGAAGGTATGCCGACTGTGCGCTTGCCCCGTGAAGCTGAGCCTCGGCGCGCTCAAGGAATTTCTGAAGATTTGGAACGCGGCGATGGTCGACATTCGCGTCTGGCTTGCTCAAACCCCAGATTGGCGGATAGAGGTGGAAGTTCGCTCGCATGTCCTCATGAACCAACGCCTGCAGATCGATACCAATTGCCCTGTAGGCCCGAATGACGACATCCGTGCACACACCTCGATTCGCTGGAACATCGCCCATTGGATACGCGATGCGCGCATAGGAGCCATCGTAGATGACGGGGTTGCGAGTCTGTTCGCGAGCTGCGTCCACCAACTTGGGCGGGTTCGCAGCGGATACAGATGCAGCCAGAAGCAGGAATGCGATGAGAAACCGGTGCATGCGTATCCCAGTGCGTCTAATGCTTGTCATGCCGCGTGGCGCCGCCAGTAACGTAGCCACAGCACGGACACGTGTAACGATCGTTATTCATGCGAGGACGCGACGGATCACCTGTCCGGGCTGTGCATACTCATGGAAATGGTCATCCAGGAATTGCGCCAATTCTGATTCTTGAAGGTCCTGCGGGAAAACCAGCTCTCCATACGGCACGCGCAAACCATTGCTACTTCGATATGCGACCCAACCAGCGCTCGTCATGAGCACCTCGATCTGGAATCGGCCATAGATATCGAAGCGCACCGCCAGTCTGCCTATTGCTCGCCGCCTTCAAGTCTACCGGTAGCCAGGAACGTCAGTTCCTCTGTACTCATCTCGCTTTGAGCGAGAACCCAACGTGCTCGGTGCAGGAAATCTGCAGGCACGAGCAGCTTGAACCCTTCCTCTATTCCGCTCATTGCCGCAGCGGTTTCGAGCTGGACCGGCACTCCCTCGAGTGCCAAGCGGCCGGCGATCGCCTGCGCCGACGCGAGATCGGTGTAGGTTGCAAATGTCTGCCAGGAACCGCTCATCTGGTGCTGCTTGTTAGACAGATCGACCGACACGTTCGACCAACCTTGCCATGCGATCTAACTTAACTCATGAAGTTCACGTCACGTCGAATAACCTAGCACGCTGACAGACAACCTGGCGGCAATCCTTACCGTGTACTGGCTTCCTGATCGAATGATGCAGCCGCGGCGACGAACTCACGTGCGCGGCGACGTCTAACATTTCACATTCTTCGATCAGGACGCGCCACGGCGCCGGCCCCAACCGGGTGCGACGGCTCGAGGCTCGCGGAGCGCTATCTGCGGGCCTTCGTCCTCGGCATTCCCATCGTTTATGCAATCTTGCTGGCGCTCGCCTGGGGCCGGGTCGGCACGCGCGATCTCGATCAGTTCCTCGTCTTTCACGAGCTGCAGAGCTGGAACCACCAGCTGTTCGGCCTCGCCAAGCAATGGACGCCGGTATTGTGCTCGGGGCTGTCGCTGGCCGACGAACCGCAGGTGCCGTTCATGTCGCTCAGCATGATGCTCGGCTACGTCTTCGGGCCGCTGGCGGGGCTCGATCTCGCCCTACTCATCTATCTCGGCTGGGGCTGGATCGGCGCCTATCTGTACGCCGGGTTGTGCTCCACCGAGTCCGGACAGCGGCTACTCGCAGCTTCGCTCTTCATCGGCAACGGCTTCTTCGTGTGTCGCATCGGCTATGGGCACATCGACTTCGTACCGTTTCTGACCCTGCCCTTCATGCTGTGGTTGCTGCATCGAATCTGCGAACGGCCCAGCAACGGATCGACGCAGCACCACTGGCAAAGACTGATCGCCCTCTTGGCACTCGCTGCGAGCATGAGTGTCGCGGTGGACGGCTCGCCCGTCGCCATCCTGCACCTGCTGTTCTGGATCGTCTGCTACGCGCTCGTGTTGTCCGTCACCACGCGGTCAGCTGCGCCGATCCTGACCGTCGTGCTGGCTGGAGCCCTCGTCGCGCTCCTCGACGCCGGCTATCTGTGGCCGATGATCAGCGCGCAATTCGAATTTCCGCGCCGTACCGCGGACAGCTTTACGAATCCGCTTTCCCTGGCGTGGTTCGCGCTGCTGCCTGTGCGCGGCAAATTGATCATCCCCGCCGCGGGCAACGGGCACGAGCTCAGCATCTTCATCGGCCCCGTGATTGCGATCGCGCTTTGGCGCTACCGCACGCTCGTGCTGCAAGGGTTGCCGCGAAATCTGCGGGCACCGCTCATCGTCGTAAGCCTGATCAGTGTCTGGATGGGAATGGGCAGCCTGCACGTGCTGCACGTGCCGGTGGCGCTGAGTCCGTTCGATTGGCTGCGTCCATTGCCGGCGTTCCATTCGATGGGCGTGACCGGCCGCTACTGGGGTTTTCTGGCGTTGCCACTCAGCCTCCTCGGCGCGGCAGCTCTGCGGCGCTTCGCCTTCCAGCAGCCCAATGCGCGGGTGCTTCGCACGTGGATGGTTGCCGCGCTGCTGCTGCAGTTCGGCTTTCAGGTCGACGTCCTCGCAGACGAGGCGTTCGCAGGTCAGCGCCGCCCGCCTATTGCGGCCCGACCTGAGTCGGCCGGCGACGGTGCGAGCGTTCGCTACGTCTACGGACGACGTCAGCTGCAGGGCACGTTAATCGCACCTCGGCAAGGCGTGATCGACTGTTACGACAACGACGATTTCACACACGCCCGCATGCGCGCAGGCCCGGGGCTCGTGCAGTCGATCAGTGTCGACAACCCGCGCCAGCCGCCAGCGCTGACGGCTCACTTCGCGGACTGGGACCACATCCGGATCGATGCAGCCTCGCCCCCTCACGGCGATTATGGATCGCGGGTGGTCATCGCCTTCAATCAGGCCTACCACCGATTCTGGAAATCCAGCGATTGCGCAGTTCTCCCCGCCTCCAGCGGCAACATGGTCGCGGTCTGCGATGGCGCCGCGCTCGCGCGTCATCCGCTCGACATCCGATTTCACGATGCCCTGAGTACGCTTGGCGCGCGCGTATCGCTCGCGACCTGGGGTGCGTGGCTGGGTGCGATGCTCGTGCTTTTGGCAGTAAGCTACGCCGCCGTGAAGCAACGAGACCTCCCATGCTCCGACAACCCCTGCTGACGCTCATCGTTGTCGCCGCATCGTTGATTGGCGTAACCGCCCACGCGCAGAGTCCTGCGGACCTGCTGATTCGTCACGCCACGATCGTCGACGTCGAACATGCGCGCCTGATCGCGGATCAGGCCGTCGCCACGGCGGGCGACCGCATTCTCGCAGTCGGCCCCGACGCCGAGATCGCGAAAGCCTGGAAAGCCTCGAAGACCGTGGACGCCGGGAAGCGCTTCCTGATTCCTGGCCTGTGGGACATGCACGTCCACTTCGGCGGCGGCATCGATCTCATCGAGGAGAACAAGGCACTGCTGCCGCTCTACGTGGCGCACGGCATCACGACGATCCGCGACTGTTCGGGCGACCTGCCGGAGCAAGTGCTCGCGTGGCGCCGTGAGATTGCGAGCGGCGCGCTGTTCGGTCCGACCCTGCTCAGCTCGGGACCGAAGATCGAAGGCATCAAGCCGGTCTGGAAAGGCACGCTGGAAACGGGCTCGGAGGCGGATGTCGATGCGGCGATCGCCAAGCTCAAGGCGCTCGACGTCGACTTCGTGAAGATCACGGACAGCACGCTCAAGCCCGAGCTGTTCCTCTACGCAGTGCGCAAAGCACGAGCTGCCGGTCTGCGGACGTCCGGTCACATCCCGCTGGGCATCACGGTGCGGCAAGCCCTCGACGCCGGGCTGAGCTCGATCGAGCACATCGACTACGCGGTCAGAGCCGGAGTGAGAGACGAAGCTGCGATCGAGGCGGCCTTTGCCGCCGGCAGCATCGATCGCGCCGAAGCCAGCAAGCGACTGGACGCCGGCTTCGATCCCGCCACCGCGAAGAGTGCTTATGAGTACTTCAAGCAGAAGGGAATCGCGGTAACACCGACACTCAATGGCAGCCGGATCCTGGCATGGCTCGATCGGGACAAGCATGAGAACGACGAATACCTTGCCTACGTCGGTCCGAAGCTGCGCGCGACGTACGACTGGCGCATTCAGCGCGCAGCCCAGGCGGACGCCGCAGCGATAGCAGCACGGCACGCGCGCTTTGAGCGGGCAGCAAGTGTTCTCAAGATGTTGCAGCAGGCGGGCGTCACGATCATGGCAGGCACGGATGCTGGCTTCCTGAACTCGTTCAACTATCCAGGCATCGGGCTGCACGATGAGCTCAGTCTGTTCGTCGCGAATGGGCTGACGCCGCCGCAGGCGTTGTCTTCTGCGACTCGCGCCGGGCCGGGTTGGTTCGGCAAGCTCGATCGCTATGGAGCGATCGGCAAGGACAAGGCCGCGGACATGGTGCTGCTCGATCGCAATCCACTACAAGACATCGAAGCGACGCGTGCAATCCACGCCGTCATTCTTCGCGGGACTGTTCACGACCGCTCCGCGCTGGACGCAATGCTGAGTCGAGCCCGCGCCCAGGTGGCCGCGTGGAACGCACAGGCCAACAACTGAGGACCCCCAATGGGACTTAGACGATTTCTTCGACAAGCGATTGCAACACCGATCGTGAAGCAATTGGACATGCACGGTGAGCTCATGCTCGAAAGGCACCAGCAGGAGCTTTTCCGTGCGGAGCCCTACAACCGTCCCCGGCGCCTCGAGCGGCACGGCTTCAAATCATTCTCACAGAACGACGAGGACGGAATCCTGCAGGAGATCTTCAGGCGCATCGGAACCGCGAACAGAACGTTCGTTGAATTCGGTGTTCAGGATGGACTGCAAACCAACACGCGGCTTCTCTTGTATCAGGGCTGGCGCGGACTATGGATCGAAGCAGACAGCGCGGCGTGTGCAAAGATCAATGGCAGCTTCGCTGCGGAGATCGGCGCTCAACAACTGCAGGTGCTCAACAACTTCGTCACTGCAGAAAACATTGCCGGTCTCATAGACTCTTCACGCCTTGGCGATCTCGATCTGCTCAGCATAGACATCGACGGCAACGATTACTGGATCTGGAATGCCCTGCAGCCCAAGCCACGCGTCGTTGTCGTCGAGTACAACGCCAGGTTTCGTCCCCCGACGAAATGGGTGATGAAGTACAACCCGAAGCATCAGTGGAACTACAGCGACTATCACGGAGCTTCGCTCGAGTCGCTGAGTGTGTTGGCACGGCAGAAGGGCTATTCGCTGGTTGGCTGTTGCCTGGCGGGCGTCAACGCGTTCTTCGTCAGAGATGATCTCCTGAAAGACCAGTTCGAGGCGCCTGACGCCGCTGCGCTCTACAACCCGCCGCGCTACTACATGCAGCGCTTCCTTCCGGCTGGGCACGCTACCGGCCCGTTTGGACCTTACGAGTCCCGGTAGCGCGCTGTCCTACACGCAAGCATTGTCGTCAGTCTTCCTGCATCGTGTTCTTCCGGGCAATCGAGCCTTCCGGACAATCTGGATCACATCGCCGCCGTGACAGAGTCTGCCTCGACCGCAACCTGACCAGGAGACACTTCATGATTCGCTTCCGGCCCTCCCATGTGATGTTGATGCTCGGACTCGCCGCTCCCCTCTGCAGCAACGCGGCTGATTTCTGCATCAAGACGAACGGCGGCTTCGGCAATGGCGGCTCGAGTTTCATCGGCAAGAACTTCGTCCTGCCATCGGCGGGCCTGTGTTCGCCCTGGTCTGGCTTTACCAAGACTGCCAGCACCGTCATCGCAATCTCGGCAGGTACCGCCTGTCGTTCGACGGATGGCAAGTCGCTCGAGCTCACCATCTCGAGCACTGATCCTTCGTTTCTCGGCTCAGGCGTGATTGGCTCGGATCACATCAAATTTTGTCCGGGCGGGGCAACAACGTGCCCGTACGGCGGTGGCACGGGAACCGGCACCTTCAGCAACGGCGCCGCGAAACAGCAAACGTGCACGACGGCGCTCCTCACGCTCCCGGCGATACACGACTGACGACTTGGGCGGGCGCGACACGAGCGCCCGCCTCTTTTCGAAAATACGGAACCACGAGCACGTCGCACTCAGCTGCGCGCAGCAGTCGGTCGGCAACGCTGCCTATCAGTAGTCGCTTGAGGGCCGTGCCCAAGGGCGCGAGTACGGAAATTCGTCCCGCACTCACGTCCGCTTCGCGCGGGCTCACGAGAGTCAGTTCCTGGTGCTCGCCACCCGTCAGATCCCGCACCCGCACGGCTGCGTGCAGCGTGACGACGGTCGGCGGAGTTCTTCGCGATTTCATCCGAGCGCAAGATCAAGCATCCTGCTGTCGTTGTGATGACTGAAAGTGCGCGGCAACTGTTCGCCGGAGCTGAGGTCCACTAGCTCCAGAGATTAGGCAAGGTCGAATTGGAATAGCCGGAAACGAAGCGACGGCGCTGGCCTGTCTCTCTATCGTACTCGTGCCGTTCGACGGCGCCGATGTTCGCGCCGTACACGTGGATGCTCACAGCGGCTCCCGCGCCGGAGTTTGTCACCTGATGAATGTCGCCCTCGCCAGGTAGCAGGACCTCGATAGCGCCGGGACGCAGAACACTGACCTCTGTAGCGACCATCGGCTGACCGGAACCGGACGACGCGAAGCGCTGACTCGTTTCCTCCCCTCTCAGCACTCCCACCAGTCCCCAGACGGTGTGGTCGTGAATCGCCGTCTTCTGTCCCGGCGCCCAGACGAAACTCACGATGCTGAATCGCTCGCGCGCGTCGCAATGAAGCAGATTCTGCTGATATCGCTCAGCGACACAGCGCGCAAACGCGTCTGGCAGCCAGTCGTCGTGACTCACCAGCTCGGCCAAGAGCCGTTGACCTTCGCGCACCAGGTCCTTTTCGGAAGGTGAGCTGTCGAGGAGCCCCGTAAATTCCTGGACGAAGGTCTTGAGCCGTACGATCGACACGATTGGTCCGCTCAGTGCTTGCCCACGCGGTCAATGATCTCAAAAACCGCCGAGAGGATTTCGGAATTCTTCAGCGAGCGATCGTTCAGCTTCTCGAACAGGGACATCGGTACCGCGCCGCCATACACAGCGTCGAAGTCATTTTTGACCTCCTTCCAGATCGCCTGCGCGGCGAAACCGGTGGCGCCGATCGGGATCGGCGTCTTCTTCAGAAGCCGCGAGATGCGGTACTCATCCATCACACCGCTCGACACGACATTGCTGCGACTCGTGCCGGAGATGAAGATGGCAATCCCACATTGCGAGATCATGTTGCGCCGATAGCGATCGAGAAACTCCGCCTCGCTGATGTTGGCCGGCAGGCTGCGCGGAAACGGCCTGAGCATGAAATTCTCTTCGATTCCCGGGCGCTTCTGTTCGTAGAGCTTCAGCAGCGCGCCCTTGATGATCGAATCGCCGATGTTCAGGCCAAAGCCGCTGATCAGCTTGTACGATCTCTCCATGAGCAGCTCACCCAGGAGCATGCACAGGTCGCGCATCCGATCCTCGTCGAAATCCGTCTCATACTTGTTCGCGCTGCCGGAGACGAAAACATTGCGGGCATAGGCGCCCACCTCGATTGCCTGCAGGACCTCCGCGACTTCGGAAAACCGGTCGATGAGGCAGGTCTGAATGTTGTAGCGCTCGAGCTCCTGGATCTGCAGCTCCTGCTTGTTGCGCTCATACAGATACTGTCGCTTGCCCTCTTCTCCCAGCGAGAAGTTCTCGCGCGCGCGACGCATGATAGCGAAGTGACTGCGCTGATTCCCCTCCAACAACGCATGCAGGTGACCGAGCATGTAGTTCAGGTGTGGGTCGGAGAAGCTAAAGCCAAGAAAGAGGAAGGTCTTGGCGACCAGGTCTGCTTCGAGCGCATTCTGGAAGATCGGATGACGATGCGCATACCGCTCGTAGTCCGACTTGCAGATGACGATCTCTTGCGGCCGCGCGATGTCGCCGTGCATCTTGTAGAGAACGACTTCGTTGCGATGTGTGGGCCGACTGATGCCCGCGTCCTCCGCCTTGACGCTGATCTTGCGCTGCGCCTTCGACAGCGCCTGCTCGAGGAGCGTGTCGAAGTTCGTCGTCCAGATCGTGGACAAGGGCAGCCGAGCCATGATCTCGTGGTTTTCAGTCAGCGAGCCCGGCCGGTCGAATTCCTTGAGCAGCACCTGGTTGAGGCGCCAGCGGTTGTTGCTGCGAAAATTGAGGTAGTACTGCGCGACGGCGACCAGATCCTGCTCGCGTTCGAGGTCGAGACCCACCTCCTCCGCGCAACCGCGCAGCAAGCCCTTCCAGTCGACAAAGCCACTCGCACGCGACATGCCTGCGCCAACGAACAGAGCGGCCTCGCCGTCGTGAATGGCAGAAACGTACTCGCGCACGAGCTGTCGCTGCGTAATGGGCATCGGCCGAAGCTAACGCCGTGCCGTGGGAACGTCCATCCGTCCTTCGGCCAGTCAGCGGCGTCGGCTTCCCTGTGGGAGCTAGAGCTTCGCCTTGTATCCTCGAAGCATCGCCTCATAGCTCTGCAACGCCTTCGCATAGCCGCTCTTGGTCCGAGAGCTGACCGTGAAGATCAGGTAGTAGTCACCCTCCTCACCATACGCAACCTGTTCCCAATTTCCCTCGGACTTGGGAAAGAACGTGAACGACCGGAGCTTCTGGCCGTCGCCCGTAGCGAGAGGCTTCGTCTCGTCGATACTGACCGCGGCCGATTGCTCAATGAATTTCTTCTTGTCATCTGCGATCAGTGCATCGACGGATGCAATCTCCGTCATTCTCGGCTTGTAGAGCGCCACGGCATACATGACGGTCTCGGCGTTCTCGAACGTCGACCCGTCAGGCGCCAATGCATTCACCGCGTGGTG